>CALRPR020000024.1:0-41650 GCA_943370125.1 Allobosea thiooxidans
GCCATCAATGGTCAGCAGGCTGCGTGCCGCCGTTGTGGCTTGTTCGATCTTGCCGGTCTCGGGGTTATAGGCCTGATAGGTCACCTGAGCGCCGAGCAGCGACAGCAGGGCCGAGAGCAACACCACAAAGACGATCAGATAGACAAAGATCATCACCGGATGCGGCACGCGGTTGCCCACGCGCTCCACCGTATCCAGAAGGCGCTGCATGATGGATTTGGGTTCGTCTTTCACCGGGTAATTTTTCGACGCGCTCATTGTGACAATGCCTCCAGAATACGTGCCCAGGAACGGATGCCTTTCTGGAAGCTTTCCAGATTGTATTTCTCATTCGGGCTATGAATGCGGTCATCTTCCAGCCCGAAGCCGGCCAGCACTACATCCATCCCAAGCGAGGTCTTCAGCATGTGCGTGACCGGGATTGAACCGCCCGAGCCGATAAAGACCGCGGGCTTGCCCCATTCATCGGACAAAGCCGCGCGCGCCTTGGCGAAGGCAGGGTCCGTATCCGGGAAGCGAATGGCGCGGCCCGAGCCATGTTCAATGAATTCCGCCCGACAATCGGACGGCAGGCGCGCCTGCACATGCGCGCGGAAGGCCTTGCGGATGGCGAGCGGGTCTTGGTCAAACACCAGGCGGAAGGATACTTTGGCGGAAGCTTGCGCCGGAATGACGGTCTTGAAACCATCGCCCTGATAGCCGCCGCCCATGCCATTGATTTCGCATGTCGGGCGCGACCAGACCATTTCCAGCGCGTCGCGACCTTTTTCACCGGCCGGCTGCGACAGGCCAATGACGCCCAAGAATTTCTCGGCGGTGAAGCCAAGCGTTCCCCATTGCTGCTTCAGGCTTTCGGGCAATTCCGGCACGCCATCATAAAAGCCAGGCAGCGTGACGCGGCCCTGATCATCGTAAAGATCAGCCAGGATTTTCGCCAAAATCCGGTTCGGATTGGCCGCCGCCATGCCGTAGAAACCCGAATGCAAATCACGATCGGCGGCGTGGATGATAACTTCCTCACCGCAAAGCCCACGCAGCATGGTCACAATGGCGGGGGTTTGCGGGTCCCACATATTGGTATCGCAAATCAGGCCGATATCCGCCTTCAATTCTTGGCTGTTGGCCTCAAGGAAGCCGGGCAGATTGACGCCACCTGATTCTTCCTCACCTTCCAGCAGGATGGAAACCGGAATGGGCAGTTTGCCCGTCACGGCCTTCCAGGCGCGGCAGGCTTCAACAAAGGCCATAAGCTGGCCCTTGTCATCCGCACTGCCACGGCCACGAATCACCTTCGTGCCATCGGCCAGGGCTTCGATCACCGGGTCAAACGGGTCACGGTCCCATAATTCCAGCGGATCCACCGGCTGGACATCATAATGCCCGTAGAACAGCGCTGAGGCGCCCTTGGCGCTGCGGTCATGCGCCACCACGATGGGATGGCCAGGCGTTGACCGTGCCGAGGCTTCGAAGCCGATGCTGCGCAAATCCGCCGCATGCCATTCGGCATTGGCCGCGCAATCCTTGGCGAAGGCCGGGTCGGTCGAGATGGATTTGATGCGGAGCACGGTAAAAAGGCGCTCCAGCGCGCCCCCCATGTCGGCGTCGATATGCGCCAGAACCCTGTCGAGATCGCTCATGTTTTCTTGCCTGCCATCCTGACCAGCGGGCGCGCTTGGGGCAGCACGCAGCTTGGCCTTCATATTGGGTGTAGCTGTGTAGCACATAATGGCCTTGCACGGCACGTCCCGGGGCTGTGCCCCCCGTCCGGCGGGCCGCGCCGGGGGCGTGCTGGCGCCGCACGGCTCCGGCAAGGTATGATTTATCCATGTCTGATCAAACCTTTCTTTCCGTCCACGCGCTGCTGCTGGCTGAGCGGCTTGATACGCGCGCGCTTGAACGGCGCGGCCCTGTGCTGCCTGGGGCGCTCAGCCTTGGCGAATTGCCCGGCGGTGAGCGCGCCTTTGCCTTCCGCTGGGGCGCGGTTGTGACCATCGGCGCCACGCTGCAACAGACTGAGGCTTTGGCTGCGCAACTCCGCCCGCATCTGCATGAACCGCTTGACGTGCCAGAGCATGAAACCGCGGAGATCATGATCGGCGCGGCCGAGGATGGCGCGGATGAGGCCGGCACCATCCTGTTGCGAGACGACACGCCGGCGCGCCTGGCGCTGGTGGCCAAGGCGCTCGCCAAAAGCGCGGTACTGACCCATCAGGAGGAGATGCTGGCGCGCACGCTGGACCGGCTGGAAGCACCTTTGGAACGGCTACGGCGCGGGCGGCTTGGCCTACCGACGCGGATGATCGTGCCGCTGATCGGGGAGGCGATATCTGCCCGCGCGCGCGCCTCCGCACGCGTGGATACGGCGGCCAAACCCGAATTGCTGTGGGACCATCCCGAATTGGCGCCGCTGCACGCGACCCTTGCGGCGGAATGGGAGCTTGCAGAACGCACCGAAGCACTTGCCGGCAAGCTTGAGATGGTGCGCGAAATCTCCGAAACCTTGCTGGATTTAACGGAAACGCGTCGGTCACGCCTGCTGGAATTGGCGGTGGTGCTGCTGATCGCGACTGAAGTCGCGACGACGCTTTACGGGCTTATCAGGCCGTAACGGCGGAGTGATCTTCTGCGCAATGCTTCAAGGCCCCGGCGGTGGCGGAGAAATCAGCCCGACCGGCGGCGGTGCCGTCACCCAGCTTGTCACATCACGGCCACGCGCCTCACCATAGGCGAAAAGCGCGCGCATATAGGCATTGTCAAAGAATCTGGGCCGCGGCGTATCGAAATCCGGCCCAATGCTTTGCAGACGAAAGCCGATGCGATCGCGATAAGTGCTGAGATAAATCCGATCAAGATCATTGATGGAGGAGAAATGCAACAGCGTCTGCGCAGACCTGCGCGCGATGCTGAAAATGCCACCAGGTGGGTCGGTGATTGCGACATCCACGCGGCCATTGCGAATGACCCAGGCCGTGGTTTCGCGTTGCTGCCCGGCGGGGCCTGCCAAAGCGCGTAGTCGGAGCCTGGCCGGATAGAGAAAAACCTGCATCGCCGCGCCGCCATCCACATGCATTTCCTGGAAAGCCCGCCCATTGGCTTCGACATCAATCATCACGGGTGGAAAGGCGCCGGGGATGGAGGCAGAAGCCAATAATATACGCCGAAACAGATTGAGCGCCTCAGGATGGCCACTCGCCGCAATTGCACCGATGTTCCAGACTACGGGGCGCCCGACATCCAGATTGACCGTGCCGATCAGCAATAGCCGCCCACGTTGGTGTTCCGCCGCAATGGCCTGCAACATCGCCGCATCAGCATGGCGTTCAATCAGGCGCGCCAGCGGCGCGGTATCGGCAAGTGCCTCGCGGAAAAGTGCGGATAAGGCAAGCCGGCCAAGCTGCACAACATCACTCGGTGCGATTTCGGTGAAGAGCGCGCGCAGTGGCGGATCATAGGAAGGCCCAAGAAAAGCAAAGGGCGCAATCAGGGCGCCGGCGGAAATGCCCGTGACCAATTCGAATTCCGGTCTTTGGCCGGTTTCGGTCCAGCCCACCAGCACACCGGCGCCAAAGGCGCCATCATCAGCGCCACCCGAAAGCGCCAGGAAATGTGCAGGCGGAATGCGCCCCCCACGCCCAATTGGCCGCCCCGCATCCCTGCGGCTCAGGACGCGTTCGTAATAGGCAATGATCGGCGCAGGATCGCCATCTGCCCAGAATCGTGAGTCGGGCACGCCCAGGACATCAATGGCGGTCACCTGTTGTGACGGCGGTGCCGGCAGGCGCGTAATGCTGGCGCAGCCTGCTAAAAAGGCGAGCAGCAGGCAGGCCGCGGCGGCACGAAGGGCGAAGCCGGCCCTCATGCGCGGAACCGCATCCTGCCCGCGGGCATCATCCGCCGGATGCTCCAGCCAAGGCTTCACGCAGCGTGGCTTCCTTGGTTTCATCGAAGGAGGTGCGCATGATTTTACCGCCCATGCCTTGCAGCCCTTCCATCACACGCTCGGCGGTCATTTTGCGGATCAGCAGAAACAGCGCGGCTTCACCGCCCTGAAGGCTTTCTGCCACTTCCTTCATGAATTTATCATTGATGCCGACATCCGTGAGCCGCCCCGAAACCGCGCCGGCCGCCGCACCCATCGCCGCGCCCGCGAGCGGGTTGAGGAACAATAGCCCAATCAAGGCCCCCCACATCGCCCCACCCGCAGCACCAGCGGCTGTCGGTTGAAAGGTCTGGTTCAGCTTGATGCTGCCATCAGGCTTGCGGAGTGCCACCACGGCATCACCAAGTTCAATCAGGTATTCGCGCTGCATGGAGGCAACACGCGTGCGGGCTTCTTCAGCCTGCGCTTCGGTGGGGAAGGAAATGACGAGGAGATCAGCCATGATGTTGGTTCCTAATTTTTGGCCTTGGCGAAGTCCGACACGCTGCGGGCCATGGCGCGCTTGCCGGGACTGGGGAAGGGCATCGCGTGGTGGCCAATGGCGTCACATTGCGCCCTGTCTCAGTCAGGTTTGAACAACTGCGCCTGAGAATTTCTATCCCATGCGGCGGCCCATAAAGGCAAGGGATTCTCAGGGGCAGAAATAATGAAGTTTTGGATTCGAGCAGGATGCTTCGATAGCGGACCATGTTATTGCGGGGGATGAGCCTTCCGTCCCCATGTTAGGCGCCTTATCCCCGCGCCTGCATCTGTGGCTGGCACACTGACCGGCTTGGAGATAGAAAATGCTGACTTCTCGCGCGGGAGAGCGGCAGTTTTGCCCCATCCATCATCAACCCTGTCCGAAACGTCGGCACCGCGCCTTGGCATGAGCGCCGGGCTGCCAGATCGTTTTGCGGTGGACACGCGCGACTTGCCATCCGCGATCCGCTTCGATGTCTGGCGCGCCTTTTGGGAACCGGTGGTGCATGTCGCGGCGCCGCGTTCTGGTGCGGATGGCTTTTCCGGCCATGCTGAACTGCGCCGCCTTGGCCGCCATGTCCTGCTGAAAATCGAAGCCGATGCCGCCGATTATCGCCGCGCGCGCAGTGAGGGTCTGCGCGACGGTCTGGATCACTGGCTGCTGGCGCTCCGCCTTGGCGCAGCGGATGGGCAGCCAGAGGAATTATTGCTCGGCTCCCTCTCACTCGGCTTTGGGGTGCGCCGGCTTGGCGGCAATTGGTGCGGCGTGCTCATTCAGCCTGAACACCTGCCGCAACTCGCCCCGGTTTTCGCGACCATGCGCAGCATGCCGCTGCGCAGCCCGGCAGCGCGTATGCTGGGCGGCATGCTGCCGCGCATGGCGGCCTCCGCCGATGAAATCAACGCGGAAGATGCGCCACGCTTGGAAGCGGCACTGTCTTCCATGCTGACCGCCTGCCTGATGGGCCTGGAAATGCGCCCGGCGACTACGCGCCAGCAATTGGAAGCCGCGCGCCGCGCGCGCGTCGTGGCGCTGGTGGATGCGGCACTGGGTGAGGCGGAGCTTTCGCCGGCGATGCTTGTGCAACGCTCAGGGATTTCGCGTTCCGAACTCTATCGCTGCTTCGCGCCGATTGGCGGCATTGCGCGCGTTATTCAACAGCGTCGGCTGCGCCAGGCCTATCGGGAATTGGTGCGCGTGGATGCGCCGCCTTCGGTCAGCCGCATCGGGGAAGCGGTCGGCTTTTACGACCCATCCAGCTTCACCCGCGCCTTCCGCCGCGAATTCGGCTGCACCCCAAGCGAAGTACTGACGCGTCGCGCACCGCAAGCAAGCCGGGCCGCGCCCGGGCTTGCCGCTGCTCTCAGCTTTCGCTGATCACCTTTCGGTCGCTCTGGCGTTCCAGGCTGGCGACATAAAGCGCCGGCAGCACTACCAGCGTCAGCAAGGTCGCCACCAAAAGCCCGCCCATGATGGCGAAGGCCATCGGCCCCCAAAAGACCGTCGGCGCAATCGGAATGAGCCCCAGCACAGTGGAAAGCGCCGTCAGCATCATGGGCCTGAGGCGAGAGGTCGCCGCTGCCACCACCGCATCCCGTAGGGACAAGCCGCTGGCGCGGTCTTCCTCAATCTGCAC
Organism: Allobosea thiooxidans; assembly: GCA_943370125.1. Classification (GTDB taxonomy): domain Bacteria; phylum Pseudomonadota; class Alphaproteobacteria; order Acetobacterales; family Acetobacteraceae; genus Neoroseomonas. The sequence goes on from CALRPR020000024.1 coordinate 6,040, forward strand.
AATCAGGATCACGCCGTTTTTCGCGATCATGCCAAGCAAAGCCAGGATGCCAAGAATGGCCACAAAGCCAAGCGGCCGGCCAAAGGCAAGCAGCGCCGCCACCACGCCAATCAGCCCAAGCGGCAGGATTGCCACCACCAAGCCAAGCCGCGCGAAGTTTTGCAATTGGAACATCAGCGCGGTCAGCATCACAACGATCATGATGGGCACCACCGCCAAGACCGAAGCGCGGCTTTTCGCACTTTCTTCCGCAATGCCGCCAATTTCGATGACATAGCCAGCGGGCAGGCGCGTTTGCAGTTCCGCAATGCGTGGGGCGAGTTCCGCCACCACTGATTCAGGCAGCACGCCTGGGCGCACATCGGCCTGCACGGTCAGCGCCAAAACGCGATCTCGGCGCCAGACCAGCGGGTATTCCTGCCCATAGGAAATCGTAGCGAATTGGCCAAGCGCCACTGTCCGGCCACCCGGGATCGGCACCTGCATGGTTTGCAGCGTATCGAGCGAGATGCGTTCGCTCGCCGTTGCGCGGGCCAGTACATTCACCAGATAAATATCATCGCGGATTTGCGTAATCACGCTGCCGGTGATCACGGCATTCAAGGTGGCGGCGAGGGCCGCGGAAGAAAGCCCAAGCTGGCGCGCCTGATCCTGATCCACTTCAATGCGCAATTGCCGCGCGGGCTCAATCCAGTCGAAGCTTGGGCTGCGCACCCCGCCACTGGTCGCGACAACTTGCGCGAGTTCCTTGGCAATGCCGCGGATGCCCTCAATCTCCGGCCCCAACACGCGGTATTGAATAGGCCAGCCAACCGGTGGGCCTAATTCCAGCGGCGCCACGCGCGAAATGGCGGCGGGGAATTGCTCCGCAAGCAAGGCTTCGATGCGCGGTTGCAGGCGTTTGCGCGCCTCAAAATCCTTCGCCACCACCACGGCCTGGGCAAAGAAGGGGTTCGGCAATTGCACATTAAGCGGCAGATAGAAGCGGATCGCGCCGCGCCCGACATAGCTGCTCCAATGCGCAATATCCGGGTCTTTGGCGAAGGCCGCATCCAGCCTTTCCATCGCTGCCTCAGACGCGTGGATTGAAGCGTTTTGCGGCAGCGTCAGATCCACCACCAATTCAGGCCGGTCGGATGAGGGAAAGAATTGCTGCGGCACAAAGCGCACTGCGAAAAGCGCAATGGCAAAGGCAGCGACCGCGGCGGCAATCGTGATCCACCGGAAGCGGATCGCCATATGCAGGAAGGCCGCATAGCCGCGCAGCAGCCGCCCAGGCGCCGGCGCTTGGCCAGCCGTTGCCAGCTTTGGCGCCTTCAGAATCGCCATGCCAAGCAGGGGCGCGAACATCACGGCGACAAACCAGGAAACCACCAGCGCAATGCCCACCACCGCAAAGATGGAAAAAGTGTATTCGCCCGCCGAACTGGCCGCGAAACCAATCGGCAGAAAGCCTGCGATGGTGACCAAGGTGCCGGTCAGCATGGGTGCGGCCAGCGTCCGATACGCGAAGGTTGCCGCCTGATCCTTTCGGTCGCCGACCGAAAGGCGCCGGATCATGGCGTCAATCGTCGTCATCGCATCGTCCACCAGCAGCGTCAGCGCGATGATCAGGGCACCAAGCGAAATGCGTTGCAGGTCAATCCCCGCCAGCAGCATCAGCGGGAACACAATGGCGAGCGTCAAGGGAATGGAAAGCGCCACCACCGCCCCGGCCCGCACACCAAGTGCGACGAAACTCACCGCCATGATGATCAGGATCGCCTGCCAAAGGCTTTCGGTGAAATCGCCAATGGCGATATCCACAGTCTCCGCCTGATCGGCCACCAGGAAGGGCTCGATCCCGATTGGCAAGCTGCTTTCAATCTTGCGCATTTCGAGGCGCAGATTCTTGCCAAGCGCCAGAATATCCCCGCCTTCGCGCATCGCCACCGCAAGACCAATGGCGGGCTTGCCATTAACGCGGAACATGGGCTGCGGCGGGTCCGTGAATCCCCGGCGGATTTCAGCAATATCGGTCAGCCGTATCAGCCGATCACCGGCAAGGAAGGACACTGCCGCAAGATCGGCCTCATTCTGGAAAGCGCCGGAAACGCGCAGCGCCAGCCTTTCCTGCCCTGTCTGCACCAGCCCCGCCGGGCGCACTGCATTTTGCGCCTGTAGGGCCGCGATCAACGCCGGGTAATTCAGCCCAAGCCCTGCCAGACGTTCCAGCGAGAATTCGATGAAAATCACCTCATCCTGCGCGCCCAGGATTTCGATTTTCGTGACATCAGGCACGCGGAGCAGGCGCGAACGCACGGCTTCTACCTGATCACGCAATTCACGATGCCCGAAGCCATCGGCGGTGAAGCCAAAGATAATGCCAAAAGTATCGCCGAAATCATCATTGAAGCCGGGGCCGATCACCCCTTGCGGTAGGGTGTGGCGCATATCGCCCACGCGCTTGCGCACCTCATACCACATATCCGGCACCACCGCTGCCGGCGTCGCGCCCTTCAATTCAACGAAGATCGTGGTCTGGCCCGCGACGGTATAGCTCCGCAGCCGGTCGAGATTGGGTGTTTCCTGCAGCGTACGCTCAAGCCGCTCGGTCACTTGCAGCAGTGTTTCCTCAATGGTGGCACCGGGCCAGGCGGCCTGCACAACCATGGTGCGGAAGGTAAAGGCCGGGTCTTCATTACGACCAAGCCGCAGAAACACCAGCGTGCCGGCAATCACCGCCACCAGCATAAAGAACATGACCAGCTGCGGCCGCTTGATGGACCATTCGGAAAGATTGGGGCCGATCACTGCGGGGCGTCCAGCAAGCGCACCTTCTGCCCGGGGCGCAGAGCCTGCACGCCGGCGGTCACCACCACATCCCCGCGCGCGAGGCCAGAGCCAATCACAACGCGCGTCGGGTCATGGCGCAGAACCTCAACGGGGCGCATCGCAACCGTGCGTGCGGCCGTGTCCACCACCCAAACAGCAGGGCTTGCGCCCTGGCGCGTGAGCGCACTGGCCGGGATGGCATAGCCGCCACCGCCCGCAATCTCCATCCGTCCCGTCACCGTGGACCCAAGCCTGAGCCCGCCCGGCGGATTATCCAGGCCAATGCGCACGCGGAACGTCCCGGTCACCGCATCGGCGCTGGGCGAGACCTCTCGCACACGGCCTGTCGCGCGCACTGTTGGGTCAAGCGTCAGTGCCACCGTCACCACCGCATCGGCCGGCGCGCGGTCCTTCACGGAAGGCGGTACGTCAAAAACGCCATCCAAGCCTTCCTGGCGCGCAAGCCGCACAATCATGCGCCCGGGGGCAACGACTTCGCCGGGCTCCGCACCACGGGCGGTGACGGTACCGGGCGCATCCGCCAGCAGCACGGTGTAGCCCAGGCGGTTTTCAGCGATATTCACCTGGGCTTCAGCGGAATCCACGGCGCTGGTCGCGGTTTGCAATTGCTGCGCCGCTTGGTCATAGCGCTGGCGCGTGCCAAAGCCGGTGCGCAGCAATTCCCGCGCGCGATGGTAATTGGCGTGGGTTTCCACCATCTGCGCCTCAGCCGCCACCAGGGCAGCGCGCGCCGCGCGCAGGCCGTTTTCCTCATTGGTTGGGTCAAGCCGCGCGATCATCTGGCCGGCTGCCACGCGGTCACCCACATTGACCAGACGTTCCACCATGCGACCATCAATGCGGAAGCCAATATTGACCTCGGTTTCCGCCTGGATCGTGCCGGTCAGGGTGACAATGGTGCTATCGGCGCGCTCGGCAACACTCACCACACGCACCGGGCGCGGTTCAGCCGCCGGGGCGGCGGGCTGTTGGTCGCAAGCGGCAAGGGTGCCGACAAGGATCAGGCATAGCAGCCCGCGGCCACCCGGATGTCTCCGCATGCTCGATCCCTCCAATTCAAGAATAGGGTTCATGGTTACCGCGCCGGCCGCGCGACCGGATCGGCGGCGCGTCCCGTTGTTGCGCCGGGCGTCCCGGAGGCGCCAGGGATTATCCCCGCCACCCTCTCCCGCAGGTAAGGGAAGAACGGGTTCGACGTCACGCGTAATAGGCTATCAAGGCTCATGACCAGCACGCCACTTTCTCCACGCGGCGCGAGGGCACCGAGCCGCAGGCCGAAATTATCATGAGTGTCCGGCGCAAGGCCATAGAGCCCGTCTTCCACCGGGAAGGGCAGAGCAAGATGGGACAGCGAAAACAGCCCCCGCGGCCAGGCAAGGTCCAGCGCGCTGATCGCTTCAGCCGTGCTGCCCGCTGCTGTGAAGCGGGCATGCACCGCCAAGGTGTCTGGTGCAGCATTGGTGATGAGTGTCAGGCCAAAGCCGCGCGGTGCGGGCGGGATGGCGGTGAAAGCGGTATCGGTGCGCGGGGCCAGAAGGGGGCCGATCGCCGCTTGGCGGTTCATATCGAACAGCACCAATTCACTCCGGCCGGCGGGCAGGCGCGCATGCAGCGCGGTGATCACGGCGCGCGTGCTGACGGTGGCATCCGCCAGCGATTGGAAGGTCAGCAGCGGGGGGAAGCGGTCGAGCCGCCCGCTTTGCTCCAAACGGCGCAGCCGGGACTGCACCTCCACCGTCAATTGATGCGATTGGCGCGCGGCATTCACCGGAAAGGAATTATACTTGAAGGGGTTGAATTCCGGCAGCACGGAAAGCCAGGCCGCACCGGCGAAGGCTGGCAGCAAAGCCGGCAGCCCCGCGAGCCCGGCAAAACGCGCAAAGGGTGTCACCCCAACCATGGGGGACAGCAATACAAGCTGGTCCGGCAGACCAACGGCGCCATCCTCGGCTGCTTCCAGGGCATGGCGCAGCGCAAGCGCCCCACCATTGGAATACCCCACCAGATGCAGCGGCAGCCCTGGGGCGCGGCGGCGGGCTTCGCGCACGGCAAGGCGCGTGGCCGCAGCCCAATCCGGCCAGGCAACATCGGCCAGGCCCGCCGGCACGGTGCCATGGCCCGGCATGCGCGGCGCAATGGCGATGAAGCCGGCTTCGGCATAAAGCGCCGCCAGATGGCGCATATTGAAGGGCGCATCCGTCAGCCCATGCACCAACACCACAGCGCCGCGCAGCGGCCCCTTGGGTTCCAGCACGTAGGAACGATTCCAATCCTGCGCGAAAGCCGCAGGATGGAGCGGGCTTGCCGGGTCATAGCGATTGGCGGGGCTGCGATCTTCGGGCGGCAGACGGTCAGAGACCTTTTCCCGGACGAAATCAAAGGCGCGCCCTTCGGCGGCCACGAAGCCCGCCCAATCCGTGGCATCCAGCGCCGCCGCATCCAATTCCGGCGGCACCTTGGTGTGCCAGGCGCGCAAATCCGGTCCGTGATAGACATCCCAGGCGCGCAATGCGATCAACAGCACGAGCAGCGCCGCCATCAGCAGCAGCGCCCGCTTGCCGAAGCCTTTGATCCAACGCATCAGCATCCGGCTCCTCCGAAAGATAGAAAATGAGCACCCTGCCGCGCCCCTTGATCGTTCTGCTCTCGCTCACTTGCGTGGTCATCTTGGCCGCTGCGCTTTCCGCAGCGCAAGCGGTGATCGCCCCGGTGGTGTTTGCGATTTTCGTCATCGCGCTGGTTTGGCCGCTGCAAGGCGCGCTGCAAAAGCGCATGCCGGCGGTTGCCGCGCTGCTGGTGACCATGTTGGTGACGCTGGTGACGCTGCTTGGCTTGGCGCTGCTGGTCGCCTGGGCTTTTGGGCGGGTTGGCGCTCACGTGGTCGCGAATGCTGCACAAATCCAGGCCTTCTACGCCGCGCAAATCGCCTGGGCGGAAGCGCGCGGGATTGATGTGGCCGGCAGCATCGCCGCGCAATTCGATGCGCGCTGGCTGGTGCGCCTGGCGCAGGGTGTGCTGGCACAGCTGCGCGGCACAATGAGTTTCATTTTGCTGACGATGGTCTTTGTGCTGCTCGGCCTGTTGGAAGTTGGCGCGGTCAGATCGCAAATGGCGCGGCTTGGGGCCAATACGCCGGCAGCGCTGCTGCGCGCGGCGGAGCGGATCGGGACGAAGCTCCGCGCCTATATGCTGGTGCGAACCTTGGTATCGGTCGCGACCGGCCTGGTGGTTTGGGCCTTCGCCAAGGTGATGGGGCTGGAACTTGCTGCTGAATGGGGCGCGATTGCGCTGGTGCTGAACTATATCCCCTTCCTCGGCCCGCTTGTGGCAACACTGTTCCCAACCCTTTTCGCGGCGCTGCAATTCGGTTCCTGGGGCACGGCGCTGATGGTTTTCGCCGGCTTGCAGGTGATGCAATTCCTGGGCGGCAGCTATATCGAACCGCGCCTTGCGGGCCGCAACCTGGCGGTCTCCCCCTTCCTGGTACTGGCATCGGTCTTTGTCGGTGGCTTTCTTTGGGGGGTGCCGGGCGCCTTTATCGGCCCGCCGGCGCTGATTGCCGCGCTGACGCTGTGTCAGGAATTCCTCGGCGCGCGACCCTTCGCCGCGCTGCTTTCGGGGCAGGAGGCGCGGGACTGAAGCGCGCCCGCAAAGCACTGCGTCAAATACCTTCAAGCAGCGCATCAAGATCAAGCGATGAATGCTTGCCGATCGCCGCGGCGTGATCCTGCAGGAAGGCATCGCCAGCCTTCCGCCCAGCATCGCGCAACCATTCCAGAAAGGCCCATTCGGCATTGAGCTTGGAGGAATAGCCAAGGTCCACCATCACATCATTGCGCACCATATGCAGCCTCATGCGCGCCCAGGCCGCACCTTCGCTATCGCCCGGATCGGCAACCTTGCGGAGCAAAGCCATCATTTTGAGTTCCTTCAGTGCCACCGCGTTGAAGGAGATTTCGTTCACGCGATCCAGAATATCCCGCGCGGTGCGCGGCATGTCGGGCCGATTGATCGGGTTGATCGGAACCAGGATGGTGTCGTCTGAATCCAGCTCCGTCACCAAGGGCACCAGGGTTGGATTGCCGGCAAAGCCACCATCCCAATAGGCTTCGCCATCAATTTCCACCGCCTGGAAAAGCTGCGGCAGGCAGGCGGAAGCGAGCAGCGCTTCCACCCCCAGATCGGCATTGCGGAAGATGCGCGCGCGGCCCGTACGCACGCTGGTGGCGGTGACAAAGACCTTGATCGGGCCATTGCGGAGTGCGGAGAAATCCAGGCTATCGTTCAAGATATTGGCCAAAGGATTGCCGCCCAAGGCAGGCACATCATAGGGCGAGACCATCCGCGCCATCATGTCCATCATCAGAAAGCCCGGCGAGTTATCCAGCGTCCAGCGCCCCAGCATGATATCCACCGGGCCGCGCTGTAAGGGGCTGAAGCGGGCAGCTTCCGAGACCTTGCGCCAGAAATCCTCAAGCGCCTGACGGGCACCCGGACGGCCTTCGCGCGCGTAACCACAGGCCATAACCGCGGCATTCATGGCGCCGGCTGAGGTGCCGGAAATGCCATCAATCTCCAGCCAGGGCTCTTCAAGCAGGCGGTCCAAGACACCCCAGGTGAAGGCGCCATGTGCCCCGCCACCTTGCAGGGCCAAATCCACCTTGATCGTTTTGCGCTTGGTCATGGCAGGGTCCTTCAGACTGGGCGGGACGGGCAGACCCGCATCACCGCCGGGCACCGCCAGCCTGGATGCGGTGCACGTGCGGCGGCGGCGATAGGTTGGGCGATATCGGCAAGGTCGCGGTCGAGATGCGCCTCATTATCCGACGCGGCGGTCATTGTCATGGGCGAGGGCGGTCTTACCGACCGCCTACCCCCCGGTTCGTCCTTTGGCCTCACCCCATCCGGATCGCACGGACTTCGGCGGCCCGCGCGTCCATCGGCACCATCGGCAGATGGCCAGGCGTCGCCACGGGTAGGCGTCGCAGATGGTCCATGATTGCCTGCCACTCCTTGATCTCCTGCAGAACGCCTTGGCGCGTCTCAGTATCCAGGCTGGCGCGGTCGATGCTGCCGGGCGGCGCCAGTAGGTCCGGCGTGCCGCGGCGCGGGTCCTCCAACGCAGCGACCTGCGAGGCGAGCCTCTCACCTGCCCGGTTCTTCGGCACCAGCGCGAGCCTGCCCTTAGTGTAGTTTGGAATTGCCACGATGATCAGGCCCAGCATCAGCGGGCAGGTCAGGCTGTAAAGCTTGGCATCGGCCCCCGTGATGTCGATCGCCCGATAGCTGCGGTCGAGGTCGCCGAGTTCGACCGCCGTCACGACGTCGAGGCGCGGCCGCGTCGGGTCGTAGCGGAAGCGCAAACCAGATGCGCGCGGGAAGAACTCTCCGGGATGTGCTGGATTGTCGACCAGGAAGAACTCCAACAGCGCTTTCAGCTCAGCGCCGGTGAACCAGCCCGTGACCAGCGTGCTGCCCGGCGTAGGATCAACCACGCCGGCGCCGAGCGGAGCCACTGCGAATACGTCATAGACCGTCTGCACGCCACGCTTCCCGCGGGTCAGGCCTGACCGCATCATGCCGTTCACACTGAAGCCTATATCGGCGCCGGTCGCGGCGCGGAAAGCATCGGTGCAGAGGTTGGCCAGGATGGTGCTGGCCGCGATATCCGAAAAAGTGTTCATGATGTCCTGAGGCACCACCGCCAAGGGCTGGTCGACGCTGTAGCCGCGCGAAGCAAACACCACTCGGGTGACAGCCTCTTTGAATCCCGCGATCGCTTCGCCAATCGCCGCATTGCCTGGGATGCTGTCATCCACCGCATGGAGCCGGTAGCTCTCGACGGTGAGCCGTTCATCCTCAAGGGTAATGACTAGCTCGCCGAGGTTCTCGCCATACTTGCCAGTCTGCACCACGGGGGTCCGGCCGTTGACGATGATAGGTTCGGCCAGAGCGGTGTGGCTATGCGCGCCGATCACCACATCGATGCCTGGCACCGCCTTCGGCAGCCGGACATCGTCGCCGTCTCGGTAGATGCCATCGGCGCCTCTTTCTACCCCACCATGGCTGAGGGCGATGACAACATCGACCTTTTCGACCTCGCGCAGATGCGCCACCGCCGCCTTCGCCGCCTCGACCGGGTCGCCAAATGTCACCGCGCCCGCGCCGCCGGTATAGATCTGCGCCTCCTTCCCAAGCAGCCCGAGGATGCCAAAGCGGCGGCCGCCGCGCTCGATGACCAGCGTGCGGCGGATCAGACCGTCCCGCGCATGCCTCTGCAGGCCGGTAAGGCTTGGGTCGGTGCCGGGAAAATTCGTGTTGGAGGCGACCACCGGAGGTAGCCGCCCAGCGCTCGCTGCGGCGCCGATGGAGCGCGCAGTGCCGTCCGGCCCAAGGTCAAAATCGTGGTTGCCGAAGGTGGTGGCGTCGCACCCGACCATGGCCAAAAGCTGCAACTCGCAGCCGGTCTCTCGGGTGGCGCCGGCAAAGGCTGTGCCCATGCTATAGTCGCCGGCATCCAGCACCAGCACCGGGCCGAGTGCCGCGCGGGCGGCGCGGCGCCGCGTGATCAGGGTGGCCAGCCGCTCGAAGCCGCCGCGCGTCGCGTCGTCGTTGAGTGTCGCCGGCGAGTAATCCGAGGATGGCGCCATGCCGATCAGATTCGAGTGCAGGTCGTTAGTATGCAGGATAGTGAAGGTGATGCGGCCTGCGGCGCGGGCCGGCGGCGCGGCGGGCAACAGCAAGGCCGCGCCGACGCTCGCGGTAGCCGCCAGCACAGCACGGCGGGAGGCAGGTTCGTGGACCATGATGGCGATGCTTTCCTCAATGCTGTTCGGCAGCGAACAAGAATAATCTGCGGTTGCGACTTTGGCAGGCGGTAGCTCTCTGGGGTCGGGCCGGTCTTGATTTGGCTCAAGCGGCGCGAAAGATGCTAACGGCCGTACAGCTGAAAGCATTGAGCCATGCCAAGGCGCATCGGGAATGGCGGGGTTCAACCGATGAATAAGTGGGCAGGCGACCCGAATGCGGGATGTGGATCCCATAATTTTATCAATTATTCCAACACCATAAGATTTGTGCTGAGAAAGATTAATAAAACCTTGGAACCGCGGCGGCTGATCCTGTAGTTTGCAATCTAAATGCCGGGAATAAGGGTTGAGGTTGTTACATATGCTTGAGTTTGGGGCGCATGAAGGTGCGAAAGCAGTGGGGGGTGCGGCGGATGCTATGCCGCAGGTCCCCTCGCGTGGCGTACCGCTGCGCTGCCTGCACGAATCAACACGCCACCTGCCGCCGCAGCAGCAATTCGATGCTTGGCGAGAAGCGAATGCGAGCTTCCTGATCCACCACAGCCCGCCGGCTCGTCCTGAGAACTATGAGGCAGAGGCGACGACTTGGAGTTTTGGCCGGCTTGCCCTCACCAAGGCAGAGACGCCCGGGGGTGCCTATAGCCGCACCGCCGAATGCCTCCGCCGGGATGGCTTGGATCACTGGTGCTTTTCCATGGCGACGCAGGGCAGCCGGGTCCACCGCACGCGCGATCAGATCAGTATGATGCGCCCTGGGGAGATCATGCTGGATTCCCTTGCGCAGCCCTTTGAAGTGGCGCGCACGCATTCGGCCTGGTTGTTTTTATATATGCCGCGCGATTTGCTGCCGGAGGCAAGCGGCCTGTCTAACGGCTGCCGCATGTTGAACACGCCCGAAGGTCGGTTGCTGGGGGAGCATTTGCGGCTGCTGGCGGCGGAATTGCCGAATATGAACGCGGCCGAGGCCGAGCGCATGGCGGAGGCGACTCAGGCGATGATCGCCTTGGCCGTGGCGCCGGGTTCGGGCGCTGAGCAGGCTACCTCGGGCCCGGTTGCGACGGCGCAGATCATGCGGCTGCGGGCGCTGATCCGGGCGAATATTGGCTCGGCCACCTTTGGCCCGGCGCGGCTTTGCCGGCTGGCGGGGATTTCGCGGTCCCAGCTTTACCGACTGTTCGAGGTGCATGGCGGGGTTGCGCTCTGCATCCAGCGTGAGCGTCTGGCCGCTGCCCATCGCGCGCTGTCAAACCCGGCTGACCTGCGCAGCATTTGCGAAATCGCGGATTCGGTCGGGCTGTTTGATCCTTCAAGCTTCAGCCGGATGTTTCGGCGAAGCTTTGGCGTCTCCCCGCGGGAATTGCGGCTGGCGACCAGTGCCGGCGCGCATTCGGCGGGCAGCCAGGTGCCGACCGCCACTTGGAATGCAGGGTCTTTCCCGGCTTTGCTGCGGATGCTGTAGCGGGTTTGTGTAATTGGCATGACGGCGGTGATGGTCTGCCCCCGAGCCTCGCTTGATCAAGCGCAAGAAGGCGCCGCGAGATTTGGGGCAATAGGCTTCCATCATTTTTCAGGGAGCCCCGCGATGCCCACGACATCCAGTAATGCCGATCCAAGCCGGCAATGGTTCATCCTGGCCAATGGCAGCCGCGCCCAAGCCTATGTAAAGCGCAAGCAGGATTCTGGGTATGATGAATTGCGCGTCTGGGATGCGCCGGAAGCGCGGATGCGAGATGCCGACTTGGGCGAAGAAAGGCCCGGCCGCGCCTTTGCCAGCGCCAGGGCCATGCAGCGCAGCGCCATGGAACGCGATGGCAAGGATGACAGCCCGAAGGAACACGCCAGGCGTGATTTCCTGGAAGGTCTGGCGCATGATCTGGCCGCAGCCCTCACCGCCAATGAAATGGACAGCATCGCCATCATTGCCCCGGCCCCGGTGGCGCAGGCCATCATCGCGCACCTGCCGGGCCCTGCCCGCAAGGCAGTGACAGGTGAGGAGCATCACGACCTGACCAGCCTGCCGCATAGCGACATCTATGCCCGGTTGGATGCCTTCCGACACCGTATGTAACAAAACGAGGCTTGACCCGGGGGCAGGCTGCACCCCATGTCTCATTCCATGAGCGAAAAACGCCCGCCCATCATCATTGACATGACGCCCGAGGGCGAATTCCGCGACCCGCCACCGCCCCCTGCGCCGCGCGGGTTTGAGGGCTTCCTCTCGCGGCTTGGCGGTGTTGCAATGCTGGTGGCGCTTTCAGCAGGCGGCTTGCTGCTGGCCGCGCTTGCCGTGCTGGCCATCGGGGTTTTGCTGCCGATTGTACTCGCAGCCGGCGCGATTGGCGCCATGACCATCTGGTGGCGGCTGCGCAAGGCGCGCGCACGCGGAGAGAGTGCCATCATCATCACGCAGTTTGATCGGCGAGACGTGTAAGGCCCTACTCCGCCGCCAGCGCCGGGGTGATTTCGCCACTCATGCCAAATACTTCCGCCAGCAGCGTGTAGGAACGCTGGCGTGCTGACGCATCATGGCAATGGGTGATCACAGCGAATTCCGAAATGCCGCCATGCGCCGCGGAAAGAGCTTCAAGCTTCGCGCGCACCTGTTCCGGCGTGCCCACCATGGCCTGGGCGCGGATTTGCTCCAGCCGCGCCAATTCCAGATCGGAATAGGGGTGGGCTTCGGCTTCCTCGACACTCGGTAGCGGCAGGAACATGCCGCGGTCGCGCTTCAGGCGCCATAATTCGCGGGAACGGAACAGCCGCCGTGCCTCGGCTTCTGTATCGGCGACTAGGCAGAACACGCCAAGCGCAGGATAAGGCGCCGTCAGGCGCGCCGGCAGATCGGGCTTGGGCTGGAAGCTTTGGCGATAGACATCAATCACCTGTTCGCTGCCGCCGCCATCGGAAAAGAAATGCGCGAAGCAATAGGGCAGGCCGAAATAGCCAGCGACCTGCGCGCCGTAATCCGAACTGCCCAGCACCCACATTTGCGGGCGCGTGGTGGTGACGGGCTGGGCGATGATGCTGGCGAAGGGGTGGCCTTCCGGCAGGCCATCGCCATGCCAGCCAAGAATTTCCATGATCTGATTAGGGAAACGTTCCGCCGCCCGCGCCGCATCGGGGTTGAGCGCGAAGGCCGTGCGCCCATCAGACCCTGGCGCGCGGCCAACGCCCAAATCCACGCGGCCGGGTGCAATCGCTTCCAGCATACGGAATTGTTCGGCCACTTTCAGCGCGCTGTAATGCGGCAGCATGATGCCGGCGGAACCGATGCGAATGCGGCTGGTGGTCGCGCCAATGGCGGCCAATAGGATTTCCGGCGCGCTGCCGGCATGGGATGCGCTATTGTGATGTTCAGCGCACCAGTAGCGGTTGAAGCCCAACGCCTCCACATGGCGGGCGAGGGCCAGGGTTTCCTGCACGGCCGCCGCTGGGCTGCGGCCTGAGGCGACCGAGGATTGATCGAGAACGGAAAGGATGAAGCCGGACATGAAGGCAAGCCTAGAGCAAGATTCAATTTGATGGAATGATCAAATCGAATTTCTTGCTCTGGCCCGCCACTCATTTCGCAATCCGGCAGGTGATGATTGCTAGAAGCTAGAGTGACTGAACAGTGCTCTGTGAAGACTTCCGCTCGCATTCGGGGCATAAGCGCGTCAAGGTCCAGGGCGTGCGCGCCTGTTCTGCCCGCCCCGTTCAAGCCCGCCCCCCGCGCAGCCCTTCAAGGCAGCGCCCGGCCATGCCATCCTGACCCCCCAGAACCAGGAAGCCCAACCCATGCGCCTTGCGGTGATTTCCGATATCCATGGCAATCTCGCCGCGCTGGAAGCGGCTTTAGATGATATCGCGCGGCGCGGCATCACGGACATCATCTGCCTTGGCGATTGCGCTTCCGGCATGTGCTGGCCTGGGGAGACCACGCGCCTGCTGATGGAAAGCAACATCCCCACCATCCGTGGCAATCATGATCGTTGGCTGACGGATCGCGTGGCTGAGGGGTTGAAGGGCCAGGATGGCTTCGCCTTTCAGGAAACCACCGCCGAACAACGCGCCTGGCTGTATGAATTGCCCGAAAGCCTGACCCCCGCCCCCGGCGTGCTGGCCTGCCATGGCACCCCATCATCCGATGTGCGCAATCTTTTGGAAGACCCACGCCACGGTATTCTGGTGCCATCGCCGCTTTCGGCCATTCGCGACAGGCTGGGTGAGGATGGCATGGCCGCGCGTGTGGTGCTGTGCGGCCATAGCCATCAGTCGAGCATCATCCATATGCCGGGCGATGGGCCTTTGGTGGTCAATCCCGGCAGCCTTGGCTTGCCTGGCTTTCGCGTGACACGCGGAGATCACCCGCACCGTGCGGAGGCGCGGTCACCGCATGCGCGCTACGCCATTATTCACGCGGCGGAGAGTGCCAAGCCGATGGCTGAGTTGGTTTCCATTGTCTATGACTGGGAAGCAGCGGCTCAGCGCGCGGAAGCGGTGGGTGCCAACCACGCCTGGCCGCATGTGCTGCGCACGGGGTATTTGCCTGAATCGCTGGACGATTAAATCTTTGGGGCGCGATTAGGAAAAATGAAACAACTCCCCACGGAGAGAACGATCCAGAAAAATACGCATGAATTCAGTTTTACCAACTGCGCTCAGTTTAAGCGAGCCGAAGAGTTCAAAAAGCGAATTGCTATCCGCTACAGATTCTATCCAAGAACCGAATTCTCTTTTTTGTATCGAAAATTTGGAAACTGCCTCATCGTCCACTCGCTTAGCGATATCGAACATATTGTTGGCCATTAAAACTAGATTATCAAAATTCGCATGGAAATGCTGACCAATTTGTAGACGAAAAGGCGTATTTACATCCTTCAGCCGCTTCAGAGTTAGTTCATTAATATTGCCTCTATTGTGAGTGTGAACATTGCGGAGTTCAATAGACGTCGACAGCAGTGCTTTCTGGTCTTCCGACTGCCACAAGGCGATGGCGGTTCTGCTCAATAGAAATTCCTCCAATTTTTTTATTCCGCCATACGAAAGTTCATTAATTTTTTTATCAACTATATAGGAGACCAATTCATCATAATTTTGAAACTTCAAAACTTCTTCAAGAGAAATAGTCTCTTTGGAAACGAGTAACTCTGGTTTCGCCCTTACACAAGCTTTTATGATATCAGATAAAAATGAAAAAAAATTATCGACTAATCTGATAGTCATGTTCTCTGAGACAAAAATTGAATACCGCTCTCTAAAAAAAACAATTCCGGATTTTTCGCTTTCAATTCTCTTCAGGCGCGCAACATCCTCTGGCCTGCCGCCCTCCGCAAGCGCTTTAGCGGCGCGCTTTCTATTCTGATCAATTACTGATACGTTTGAAATACTGAAAAACAAAAAATCAAATATTTGTTGATGTCTGTGCGCCATCTCCGCAAAATTCTTCGAACAAACAGCATGGTAGTTTAATTTCCGGGGATCAGCAGGGCCGAGTTCGCCATTCTCGCAACCTTCATGTCCAATATCCTTTTCGATGCTCATACTTGAGATCCCCGGAGATTCCAAAGACTGGTGTTTAAAAAGTACCATGTACTTGGCCGCATAAAGATTCCCAATGTCGCAAGGGTGGGCGTTACCCCCCCCGCCGCTTCAAATCCGTCCGAAGCGCTGCAACGCGGCATCCAATTCGCCCGCGCGTCTTTCAATGCTTTGCACCTGATCGGCAGATGGCCCGCCGGCACGCGCTGCCGCAGCGCGGCGGTCGCGTTCCAGCGCATCCAATTCGGATTGCAACCGCGCACCTTCCGCCGTTGCTGCCGGGTTTTGCGCGCGTTCGGCGCGCAACCGGTCAAGCGTGGTGCGTTGCTGCGCCAAATCGCGCTGTAACCTTGCCAGCCGTTGTTCTGAAGCGCGCACCGCCGCCGTGCTGCGCGCGGCTTCGGCCTGGGCTGCGGTATTGCGCTCTGCGGCCATTTGCGCGGCGCGTTCCTGCAAAGCGGCGGCATTTTCCAGGTTTTGCGCGCCGCGCACATCCTCACCGCTCACGGCGGCGCCGATGCCAGTAAAAAAACCGCGTTCGGAAGCAGGGCCTGCGCCGGCGCCAGCACACCCTGCCAACATCAATAGCGGCGCGATGGCGCGAAAGGATTTCAGCTTCATGGCCAATCAGCCCGTCGGCACGCGGCGGAGTGCGGATTCAAGATCATCCGCCGCCGCTTCCAGCCGGCGCTGCGCCTGATCAATCTTCGCTTCCTCATTCATCAATTGCGGCACTTCGCGCGCGCTTGCCACCAGGCGCTGGCGCGCATCACGCGCTTCGCCGGCGGTTTTGCGCATCAGCTCCGCATCCTGGCGCATGGTTGCGGTTTCATTGCGATATTGCGCGGCGGTGATCTGGCCCGCGCGATATTGCCGATCAAGCTGCGCCAGGCGCTGCTGATTCTGCTTCGCCACTTGTTCGGAAGCGGCGGCGGTATTGTTAAGGTTACTGGCGACCTGCTGCGCGGATTGGATGCGCTGAGAAGCGCCGGCTTCGCGATTTTCAAAGCCAAGATTGCGTTCCGCGACTGCCATGCCAGCGGCAAGCCCAACCAGCGCGCCAATGCCCGCGCCGATAAGCGCATTCTGGCCCGTATTGCCGCGCCCGAAAGCCGCGGCAGCTGCGGCACCCGTCGCAGCACCCGCCAGCGCACCGGTCGCTGCGGTTTGGTTCCACCGTTGCGATTGCTGGCGCATGGCCTGTTGCTCAGCCGTGAGCGGCTGGCCGCTTGCGCCGACATTGGGGTTTTGACAGGCGGGCAGGAGCAGGGATAGCGAAAGCAGCGCCGCCGCACTTTTGAGCGCGGGTTTGCGGCGGGTCAGGGCAAAAAGGGTCATGGGCGTGATCTTCCTTCGATCAAGACAAACCATCATATCACTATGGCATGGATGGTGCGAATTTGCGGCGAAATCATTGCAGGGCATCATCGCCCGCCACCGGGGCAACCGATGCGGTAATCCCACCGCGTAGAGGGTGAGCCAGGCGTGCCCATCACCTCAACGGTCACGACATAATCCTCGGCCGAGCCACCGGGCGGCGGATTCCAGTCAAAGGAAATCGCGCCATTGCCGGAAACAAAGCCCGGCGTTTCTGCAAGTGAACGTCCTCGGTGATAAACGCGGATCCGGTCTGGCTCCATGCGCGTGTTGTAGGTGATGGTCACGCGCCCTGGTGTAGGCCCCAGATAATGCCGCGTTTCGGTGATGCCGCGCCCGCCGCTCTGCACCTCGGTATTGCAGGGCTCCACATTGGGCGGGCGTTCCAGCGGCCTTTCGGCAGGCCGAGGTGGCGGGGTTGGGCGCGGTGGTGGTGGCGGCGGCGGCGTGGGGGGGCGCGGAGGTTCCGGTCTGGGTTCCGGTCTGGGTTCCGGCTCGCGCGGCGGTTCTGGCGCTGGCGGTGGTGGCGGTGGTGGAGGCGGGGGCGGGGCTGCCGGCAGCGGGCATTCGGCGCGGCGGCGGCCCAATTCTTCTTCCAGCGCGGCCAGGCGGTGGCGGAGTTCTCTTTCGCGTTCCCGCTCACGCAGCAAGGTTTGCATGGCGTCCAGATCGCCCTGCTCCACACGGCACATGCCGGCTTCGGGCGCCATCCAACGCGCGATCCAGGGTGCGGCGAAGGCAGCAAGGGCGCCAAGTAAGAACAGCGCAAGCAAAGCCGCACCAAGCGCTGGCATGGGGAAGCGCGCGGGCGCATCGGCGGGCTTGCCATCATCCAATTCCCGCAGCAGGCCAAGCCCGCCTGGCGCATTGGCCGGTGCCATGCCCCAGCCCGCCAGTACGGGCCGGCCTTCATGGGCGAAAACCTGTTCAAAGCTTGGGATTTCAATCGCGGCGGCGACCAGCGCCGGCAGTTGCCCGGCCCGCGCCGGGTCTTTGGCCGCCGCCAGGGCAGCGGCGCGGCGGAGCGCGCTGATGATCCGCCCAATCTCGGCGCGCAGCCTTTCGCGCCCCGTGGCGTCCAATTCCGCAAAACGCGCAACGCGGCCTTCGGGGGCGAAGAAACTCATTCGCTGTTCGGTCGCGGTGACGGGGGCGAAAAAGCCCGAGACCTCCGCGCCCAGGGTTTCACTCAGCAGCGCCGTTAAAGCGCGGTGCGCGCCGGGATGATCCAGGCCGCCCGGCAGGGTCGGGCGGTGACCGTCAAGCGTGAGCGCTACCAAAGGTTGCATCAACCGCCCCAGCCATCACTGCCGGATGTAGTTCGATATGCGTGGTCAGAGCGTGGCGCTAGGATAGACATCTTTAGGGGCGTCCCCTAGCTCTGCGGAAGTCAAGAGTGCCGCCGTTTCTAGAAATACATCTAGCTAGGTCATTGCTGACGCGTGTGCAGTTAAGGGTATCGGCTTCCCGATAACCCGCTGGAACGCAAGTTCCATTAGGGTGTGTCAAGCGTAGGACGCCACCCGAAAAAGATCCGGTCAAAGGCGCGTTACAGGTAACATTCCCGCTTGGGCAATTAAAGACGTCTTGGCGCGTTCCCTGACCATTTTCGCCAAAGCAAATTCCCCCCGCTGGAATGCGACACGACTCCACCCGCCCATCCGGAAACCTCCTCTGCCCGGGTGCCTCAGCACCAAGTTCCCAGCAACCAATCAATGTCCCAAGGTCACCCCTGTCCCAACGCTCTGCGGGCAGAGGCGGTGGCGGGATGGGGCGCGGCGGCGGCGGCGGCGGTGGTGGCGGCGGTTGCGGTGGCGGTTGCGGTTGCGGTGGCGGCTCCGGCCGGTCCGGCAGCGGGCATTCCGCGCGGCGGCGGCCCAATTCTTCTTCCAGCGCGGCCAGACGGTGGCGGAGCTCCCGCTCCAGTTCCCGCTCACGCAGCAGGTTTTGCATGGCATCCAGATCGCCCTGCTCCACCCGGCACATGCCGGGCTCTGGCGCCATCCAGCGCGCGATCCAGGGTGAGGCAAAGGCCGCCAAGGCGCCAAGTAAGAACAGCGCCAGCAGGGCCGCGCCGAGCGCCGCCAAGGGCAGGCGGGCGGGCGCCTCAGCAGGGCGGCCATCATCCAAGTCCCGCAGCAGGCCAAGCCCGCCCGGCGCATTGGCCGGCGCCATCCCCCAGCCCGCCAATACGGGCCGGCCTTCATGGGCGAAAACATGGTCAAAGCCTGGGATTTCAATCGCAGCAGCAAGTAACGCGGGCAAATGCCCAGTCCGCGCCGGGTTCTTGGCCGCCGCCAAGGCAGCGCCACGCCTGGCTTCGCTGGTGATGCGCCCAATCTCCGCGCCGAGCCTCTCGCGTCCCGTGGCATCCAATTCGGCAAAACGCGCTACGCGGCCTTCGGGGGCGAAGAAAGTCAGGCCCTGTTCGGTCGCGCTGACTGGGGCAAAAAAGCCCGTGACCTCGGCGCCCATGGTGTCGCGCAGCAGCGCGGCCAAAGCCTGATGCGCGGCGGCATGGTCAAGCCCGCCCGGCAGGATCGGGCGATAGCCATCACGCGGAAGCGTCACCAAAGGCTGCATCAGGCGCCGCCACCACTATCCCGCAGATAGGATTTTCCGCGCCCTTCAGGGCACATCGAAATGCCCCACTTCCACTTGCTGCCCGCGCGCAACGCGCCCGGTGAACACCTGATCCGGCCTGCCTTCGCGCTTCACCGTCACGCGATAGGGCGAAGAAGCCGGCCCAGCGTTGTTAGGGAAATGCGAGACGATGATGCGATAACGCCCCGGCGCCGGATCCGCCGCGAAGACGATGTTTTCGACCGGAGTCGTGGTCAGATTTCCGTTGTTGCGGTCCACATCCAGCTCTGCCCCGCAGCCGCGGCGACGACCGTAAAAAAGCCGCTCGCCATTCGGGCAGATCATCACCAAGTCAAGATCATTGCGGTCATCCCAGGCCAGGATGATCTGCACCCGCCCGCTGCGCGCCCCTTCGCGCCGGGCCCGGTCCGCATCATCCTGCTGAGGGGTGGGCGGTGGCGGCGTGACGCGGGGTGGTTCCGGTGGCCTTGGGCGGGGCGGTGGCTCAGGCGGCGGGCAGGCGGTGCGCCTATCCCCAAGCCGCAGCATTTCGCCCGCGATATCAGTCCTGAGCGCCGCTTCGCGTGCTTGCGCGGCGCGCAGTTCATCCAGCAATTCCGCATTGCCTGGCTGCACAACGCATTGCGGCAGCGTGGCCTTGAACCAGCCAAAGGGGTCGCGCCAAAGCAGCAGCAGCAACAGCAACAATAGCAAAAGCCCGAGCAGGCCGAGCAACCAGAACAGCAAGGGGCGTTTCGCAGGAGGTTCCGCCGGCGGGCCGACAATCTGCATCGGCCCCGCGCCACCGCGCCGGCGCGTCATGCCGATCAGCAATTCAGGGCTGGGGGCCTCACCCAGCTTGGCATGGCCCCAAGCGACCAGCACAGGCTGGCCGCCCACCAAGCGCAGGCAATCCGTGGCGGGCGTGATCAGCGCAAGCGCCAGCAATTCGCCAAGAAACCGCTCACTTTCGCGCGTGCTGGCGCGTAGCCGATCGGCTTCTTCGCGGATATCGCCGTAAAGTCGCGCGAATTCCGCGCGCGCCGCATCTTGTGCAGCTTCGGGTAGCGTTTCCAGTGGCGGTGCCGCGCCCTGACCCGCCGCATACCAATCCGTGATGCCGCGATCCGCATCTGGATTGGGCTCGGCAAAAAGCGCGGCATGGGCTGGGCTCCGCGCGCGGCGCAAATAGCCCGAGATCTGATCCCAGGCCTGCACCGCAAGCTGACCGCCCGTGCCCAGCACCTGCAATTCCGCATTGCGGGTGGTGGCAATCAGGCTGCCATCGCCGGTGCCGGACATGCGCGCGGCGCCGACTTAACGCGGTGCCCCGGCCCCGCCAGGGGGCGCGGGCGCGGGGGTTGCCGGCGTGGCAGGGGCATTGGCGGGTGGCTGAGGTGTCGCCGGCAGGCCGGGCACAACGGGCTGGCAGGCCTCAGTCTGCACTGTCACGGGGATATTCTGTTGTTGCAGCCAGGGCAGCAGGTTTTCGGTTTTTTGCGCGTATTTCACGCGGTCCGCCACCTGAGTCGCGTAGCTGACAAAGGTATTGATCCCGACCACGCGCCCGCATGTATCCACCAGCGGCCCACCGGAATTGCCCGGAGAGATATCGGCGGAATGCGGCATGACCACCAAGCCGTTTTCGAGCCTTTGAATGGTGCTGATGCTACCCCGCGTCAGCACCAATTCTGGCGGCGTGCCAAGCCGGCCCTGCTGCAATTCCTGCATGCCTTGCTCAACCTGCACGACAGAGGCCGGATACCCCGCCGCCACAACATCCAGAAGCTTATCAGCGGTGGGCGTCAGCGCGAGTGGCTGCGCGCCCGCGACCGCTTCCGGCAGCCTGAGGAGTGCTACATCCAGCATGCCTGGTTCAACCGGGCCGCCGCCTTCGCCGCGCGTCATGCTTACAAGCTGCGCCTTCACCGCGCGGCCCATGGCGCGCGACATGACGAAAATCTGGTTCGGGTCGGCCTGCTGGACCACATGAGCGTTCGTCAGCACCAGATCGCCCGCAATGAAGAAGCCGCTGCCATGGCCAATCCCCGCCGGCCCGGCGGAGGCGATCATCACCGTTGCATGTTCCAGCAATTGCGCGAGAGAACCGCTAAAGGGCCGCGGCGCTTCCCCCTGCCGTTGCGGAATGGCGGGCGGCACGCTTTCGGGCCGCACCGGCTGGCGTTCTGGCGGTGGGTTCAGCCCAAGCGGGCCTTCCGGCGTGCAGACATTGGGCGTCGCGGCCAGGCGGCGCATGCGTTCCAGGTCACGCTCCAGCGCCTCATTGGTTTCGCGTTGCAGGCGGATGGCGTTGCGGGTCGCGGCATCATCCACGATCGAGACGGTCTGCTGCTGCCCTGCCAGATCGCGCTGCATCTGCGTCCAGGCGAGCCAGAAGCCCAGCGCCAGGAAAGTCAGCGCCACGAGTGCCAGCAGCGGCAAAAGCCAAGCCGCCCCGCCAAACGGTGCGCGCGGCGCTGGGCCCATGGCGGGTGGTCGTGGCGGCGGAGGTGGCGGCGGCGTGCGCGCGGCAGCCGGCGGTGGCGGGGCGGCTTGCGCCGGCGCCTGCGCAGGTGCGGCCATGGCGGCGTTTGTCAGAAAGCCATCAGGCGCCGAAGCCAGGCGCTGCGAATAAGGCCCCAAGACGCGGCGGAGTTGCGCGGCCAGCGCGGCGGGGTCTTCGGCGATTTCGCGCGGTGCCAAGCCCCAGCCGATCAGGATGATCTGGCCATCCAGCACCAGGATGGAATCGGCATTGGGTAGCACCAAAGCCCGGCGGAGCAGCGGGCCGATCTCAGGATCATCCAACAGCGGTTCCAGGGCCTGAAGCTGGCGGGTCAGCGCGGCCTCGGCTTCTGCCCGGCGCACGCTGGACAAGGATGGCAGGGGCTGTGGTTCGCCGGCGGCTTCGCCATACCAGGAAATGGCTCCGGCCCCGGTAATGGGCTCGGCGAAAAGCGCGGCGGGCGCGCCCCGGGCAGTGAGTTGGTCGGTCAGGCGCTGATGCAGCGCTTGCACCGGTTGGCCGCGCAACAGCAAGGGTTGCAGCCCGGCAAGATCAGTCTTCAGGAGCAGACGTGGCGCGGCCATGGGACCTCGGGTTCTAGCGCGGAGAGGCTAGCCTAGGTTGCGCGGGTTTGGAAACTCCCGAGCGACTTCAGTCAATCCTATCGCGATGGCAGCATTGCGGCCAAGCGGCGGTTCAGCGGCTTACAGCCAATTTTCGTTTGGTCGCATTTTCCGAGACGCCAAGTGAAGCCACTTGGCTTGATTGTGCATGTTTCGAATGACGCGATCCAGGATGAGAAGAAGGACTTGGTCTATGGCGCCCGCATCCGGCTGAAGCAGCATGTGATGCGGATTGACGGGCGGGAGGTGGCGCTGGGGGCTGGGATGAATGCGACGGTGGAAATCCTGACCGACCGGCGGCGGGTGATTGAGTTTTTGCTTTTACCACTGCTGCGCATGCGGCATGATGCCATGCGGGAGCGGTGAGGGTGGATACGGACGTTGGAATGTAAGGCACAAAAACATGGACGGGAATATTGCATTGAAACGGCAAGTGTCTGACTTCCAGTTGACGGCGATAAGAGGTTGCGTTGGCTTAATTGTCACGATTTTGATTTATGCACTTTCGGTGGCTTGGACCTGTGGTTTTTTTGCGTCTCATTTGGTTATTTTATCTCAATTCCAAGAAGATGCTTTCTATTATGGTTTTGTTTATACTGTTTTTTTCTGGCTTAACATTGGTGTCTTCTACAATATGGTGGAATTCCTCCTATGGAGGTTTCGAATGCGATCAGATTTCGTACCCAAGATCCCCCCGAGTGAACTAAACGATGAATGGACTATAATTTCGAAAAAGGAATGGCTTGGGGGAGTGAAGGTACAACTTTTTCTTTGGATTCCGCTTTGGTTTTTCTTCGTCTGGTGGATATTTTCCCACCATGCCCAACGCTTTTGCTCAATACCTTGAAAAATGCAGAGGAGGGGGGATGGGGGGATGATCATTGGCATAGAAAGCTCAAAAACATGGACGGGAATATTGGATTGAAACGGCAAGTCTCTGACTTCGAGTTGAAGGTTATTCGGGCTGGGGTTGGCGTAACTGTAACAACTCTGATTTACGTGCTCTCGGTAGCGTGGACTTGTGGAGGGTGGCCAGTTTTTTCCGTCCTTATATCTCAATTCAAGAGCGATGCTTTTTTTTATAGTATTTTTTTTATATCCCGACGTTTTTCTTTAATTTCTTTTTATTCTACAATTTTCTGGAGTTTCTTCTCTGGCGGCGTGGATTGCGATCAGATTTTGTGCCTAAGTACCCTCCTAGTGAAACAAACTCTGACTGGATTATTTTTACGAAGGAGGAATGGATTGGAGCGATGAAGGGTCGATTTTTGATTAGGATGCCGCTTTGGTTTTTCTTCGTCTGGTGGATATTTTCCTACCATGCCCAACGCTTTTGCCCAATACCTTGAAAAAAACAAAGTAGGATAGCTGATGGTTGATTTTACCTCACTTGGCGCCCGTCATGAGTTCGGACGTGGACTTGTCAGAGGCTCTATCACTCGCACGATGGATGGCGGTTCGATGCTCATGGCCAGCCTCGATTTGGGAAAATTGATTCTTTCAAGTTATTTTGGCGAGAGGTTTCCAACCGCTACAGCAAAACTTGAACTCCGCAATGCTCACGCCGCCACCCGCGCCGGTTCGCGCTGAAAGCGCAGCCAGGTCACCGCCAGCACCGCCACCAGTAGCAGCGGGATGGAGGCCCAATTCAGCGGCACCCAGCCGAAATGCTCATGCAGGAAGCCGGCCAGGAAGCTCGCGGTCGCGGTGGTGCCGAACACCAGGAAGTCATTCAAGGCTTGGACCTTGCCGCGTTCATTCGGGCGGTAGCAGGTGGTGACAAGATTGGTGGCACCAATGAACAGGAAATTCCACCCCACGCCATTCAGCGTCAGCGCCAGGCGGAAATGCCATTCGCCATTGCCCGCAAGCGCCGCGAAAACCCCCGTCAGCAGCAGCGCAATACCCCAGAACATGACATTGGTGGTGCCATAGCGTGTGATCAAATTGCCGGTGAAGAAGGATGGCACGAACATGCCCATCACATGCATGAAGATCACCCAATGCGCTTCGGTATGCGGCAGCCCGCAGGCAACAATGGCAAGTGGTGAGGCACTCATCAGGAATGACATGATGCCAAACGCCACCATGCCGGAAATGACGGCCGCGATGAACCGCGGCTGAGACGCGATTTCCAACAAGGGGCGCGGCGGTACCACGGCGGTGCCATCCGCCTTCACCGTCGCTTCCTGCATGGGCGGGAATTTGATGAAGCCCATGATGGTGAAGACAATGGCATGAATGCCGATCAGCGCGAGATAGGTCGCCAGATACAGCGGCAGCATCTGATCATGCGAAAAGCGCACAATGCTCGGCCCAATAATGCCGGCCACCACACCCCCCGCCGTCACCCAGGAAATCGCCTTGGCGCGATAGGCATCGGGCACCAATTCCACCGCCGCGAAGCGATACATTTGCAGGCTGGCCACCGCATAGCCCAGGATCAAGCCGCCCAGGCACATCAGCGCGAAGGTCGCGGTATAAAGCCCAAGCGCCACCACCGCACCGCCCACCATGCCGAAGATGGAACCGATCCGAAAACCAAAACGGCGGCCCATGCGCTGCATCAGCGCCGCGGCGGGAAAGACCGCGATCATGATGCCCAGATGCTGCAAGGTGACCGGGAGCGTGGCGAGGTCTCGGTTATGGTAGAAGGTCACCACGGAAAGCGCGGTGGCGGCGAACATCAGCGTATTGCCGGCCTGGCCAATGGCCTGACAACAGGCCAGGAGAAAAAGATTCCGCCGCGCGGCGCCGTCGAGCACAGTCATTCTAGTCACGCTTCCTTACCAAGAAGCCGATGCTATACCCGAACGCTCGGCAGGGAAAGACGGCGCCTCAGCCCCAAAGCCCACGCGCCGCGAGCCAGCCCTGCACCAGCGCCGCCACCTGGTCACTATTGCGATCCATCATGATCATATGGCTATTGCCGGTGATGCCGTGTTCCGGAAGATCAATGATGTCCACATATCCACCGGCGGCGCGCAGGCTTTCGGCGAAGGCAACGCCTCGCGCGCGGATATCGGGCCAGCGCGTATCTTCCTTGATGTAATCGCCATAGATCATCAGCACGGGAATATCGCGCAACTTGGCGATCTGCGCTGGATCGCCAATGGAGGCTGGCTCCACCAGCACCAAGGCGCGCACCGCATCGGGCCGGCGTTGTGCGGCATTCCAGGCGAAGAAGCCGCCCTGGCTATGCGCCATCACCACCGCCGGCCCGACACGCTGCAGCAGCGCATCATAGGCATCAAGCGTGAGTTCATCCGTTGTCGTGAAGCGCGGCACGATCTGGCGCATGAAATTGCGGTAACTTGCGTCATCAGCGGGGAATTGACTGCCGGGCAGCACTTCGCCGCGCCGATAGGAACCGGGGCCGGCGCCGATCCGAAACCGCTCAAAGGGATTGTCGATTGGCAGGGTCAGCGCGGTGCCGCCAGTGACCTCAGGGATCAGGGACCAGCCTGACCGCCCGCGCTCCACCGCGTCACTCACATAAACCGGCCAGCCTTGCCTCAGGAAGTAATGCTGCCAGCCTTCGCGGCCATCCGGGGTGGTTTCCCAACACACGCCGGAAAGCCCACCGCCATGCCACATCAGCAATGGTGCGCGCCCCCGCGGCGGGTCAGGGATCATGTAGTGCGCGTAAAGCGCGCCGATCAAATAGGTGCCGTTGGGGTCCACCTTGGCCGGCACGCCGCCGGGCGTGAACAGCACCTCACGCGCCGGTTGATCGGCGATGGTGACTTCCCGCCCGCCGACGTGAAAACTGCCCCAGTCAGCGAGCGAGACGGGCGCGGCCACGGATGGCCTCAGCGCCCGGTCAGAATGCGTTCCACCAATTGCTTGGCACCTGGGATGAAGCCATTGGAATAGAAAGGATCGGACCCGAAGCGATAGGCATTATGCCCGGCGAACATCAGGTTCTTTTCCAGCGCTCCATCATGGCTGACATCCTGCAACGTCTTTTGGATGCAGAAGCTGCGCGGATCGGCGCGGCGGCCATTGTCGAAATCAGGTTCATGCTGGGACCAGTTGGAAAAACGGCAGGCCGAAAGACAGCCCATGCAATCCACCTGATCCTTGACGATTTCGCGGGATTTCTCCGGCGTGACAAAGATCAACGTATTATCCGGCGTGCGCATGGCTTCGGTGAAGCCCTCCGCTTCCCAATGCGCGATGCGCGCCAAATCATGTGGCGTCACAAACACCGGGCGCTTGCGCGGACCGACGCCATATTCCGCCATGTGATCGCCAACCGGTTCCGCCGTGTAAGCGACCTGACGTTCATTGCGGTCTTCCAATTCGCGCAGGAATTCATTGCGCACGGCAGAAGAATAAAACCCGGTGGGAGAGAAAGGCTGCAACAGCACATCACCGGGCTTCAGCGTCAGCAGCCGTTGCTTCCAGGCATCGCTGATCGGGCTTTCCTGCGTAAGCAAAGGGCGCGTGCCGAATTGGAAGGCGATCGGGCCAAGATCGGGATTATCAATCCAATCTTCCCATTCTTCCAGCCACCAGACGCCGCCCGCCATGATGATGGGCACATCGCCCAAGCCGAATTCGCGCATTTGCTGACGCAGTTTTAGCACGCGCGGGAAGGGCGCTTCCGGCACTTTCGGATTTTCGCTGTTGGAAAGCCCGTTATGCCCGCCAGCGAGCCAAGGGTCTTCATAAACCACGCCGCCCAGCCATTCCGCCGTCTTGTGATAGGCGCGCTTCCAAAGTGCGGCGAAGGCGCGGGCGGAAGAAATGATCGGGTAGTAATGCACCCCATAATCCCGCGCGACTTCCGCGAGCTTATAGGGCATGCCCGCACCGCAGGTGACGCCATGGATCAAGCCACGCGCGCCTTCCAGCATGCCGCGCGCAACCCGTTCAGCGCCGCCCATTTCCCACAGGATATTGGCATGGATGCGGCCCTTGCCGCCGGCCATATCCCAGGCGCGCTGGGCTTGGGCGATGCCGCCCTTGATGCCGTATTCAACCAGTTCTTCATGCCGGTCGCGACGGGTTTTGCCGTGATAGATTTGCCGGATGATACTACCATCCGCGTCATAGCTATCAGCATTGACGGCCGAGAAAGTGCCCACGCCGCCCGCCGATGCCCAGGCACCGCAGGTGCGCCCATTTGAAACGGCAACGCCCTTGCCGCCTTCCACCAGCGGCAGGACGTCAACGCCCCCCATCCTGATCGTATTGATGGCCTTCAAGTAACGGCGCTCCCCACTGAATGGACTGGGTTAGTGCGCGTCCCGTTCACATGCGTTCACCGGACACACACTAAATCTTTGTTTGGTCGCATTTTCCGAGCCGCCAAGTGATTCCACTTGGCTTGAAATTGCTCTCATAAGCCAAGCCCCGCCCCGGTAAAAGGGGGCGGCGGGCCGGTTAGGCAGGATCAATCCCGCGGACGGTCGCGGCGTTCGCCACGCTCACCACCACGACGGTCATCACCTTCCGGGCGCGGGCGCTTGGCACCGACCTGTTCGGAGATATCGGCACCCGTCGCCTGATCCACGACGCGCATGGAAAGCTTCACCTTGCCGCGTTCATCAAAGCCAATGACCTTGACCTTCACCGCATCGCCGTCCTTGACGATATCGGTGGTCTTGTTCACGCGGTCATTCGCCAATTCCGAGATATGAACCAGCCCATCCTTGGCGCCGAGGAAATTCACGAAGGCGCCGAAATCGGCGGTCTTCACGACCTTCCCATTATAGATCACGCCAAGTTCCGGTTCGGCCACAATGCCGCGGATCCAATCAATGGCGCGCTGCGCGGCTTCAATGCTGGTGGCGGCAACCTTGATGGTGCCGTCATCTTCGATATCCACCTTGGTGCCGGTCTGTTCCGTGATTTCACGAATGACCTTGCCGCCGGACCCGATCACATCGCGGATCTTGTCCTTCGGCACATTGATCACGGTGATGCGCGGCGCCGTCGCCGCCACATCGGTGCGCGCGCCGGTCAGCCCCTTGGCCATTTCGCCAAGGATATGCAGCCGGCCTTCACGCGCCTGTTCCACCGCAATCTTCATGATTTCCGGCGTGATGGAGGTGATCTTGATGTCCATCTGAAGCGAGGTGATCCCCACTTCCGTCCCGGCCACCTTGAAATCCATATCGCCGAGGTGATCTTCATCACCCAGGATATCGGACAGCACAGCGAAGCCACGATCTTCCTTGATCAGGCCCATAGCAATGCCCGCGCAGGGGCGCTTCAGCGGCACGCCCGCATCCATCATGGAAAGCGATGTGCCGCAAACCGTCGCCATGGAAGATGACCCATTGCTTTCGGTGATTTCGGAGACAACGCGCACCGTGTAGGGGAACTTGTCCTTCTCCGGCAGCAGCGGATGAATGGCGCGCCAGGCAAGCTTGCCATGGCCCACTTCACGCCGGCCGGGGCTACCCATGCGGCCCGTTTCATTCACCGAATAGGGCGGGAAGTTGTAGTGCAACATGAAGTCTTCGCGGTATTCACCCGCGAGCGCATCAATCACCTGCTCATCCTGGCCGGTGCCGAGCGTGGCGACGCATAGCGCCTGGGTTTCACCGCGCGTGAAGAGCGCCGAGCCATGCGCGCGCGGCAGCACGCCCACTTCGGCCATGATGGGGCGCACGGTGCGTGTATCACGCCCGTCAATGCGCTTGCCGGTATCAAGGATGTTGTTGCGGACCACATCCGCTTCCAATTCCTTGAGCAAGCCCTTCGCCAGGTTCACATCCGCACCTTCGGCTTCAAGGGCGGCAATCACCTTCTTCTTCACCGCGCCCACCTTATCCTGGCGGACCAGCTTTTGTATTTCCGTATAGGCAACGGCCATATCGGCGCGGCCCAATTCGGCGATGCGCTTCTTCAGCGTGATTTCAGCTTCCGAAGGCTCCGGCAGCGGCCAGGGTTCCTTGGAGGCAACCTCAGCCAATTCAATGATCGCCTGGATCACCGGCTGGAAGGCCGCATGACCGAAGGTGACGGCGCCGAGCATGACTTCTTCCGTCAATTCGCTTGCTTCCGATTCCACCATCAGCACGCCTTCGGCAGTGCCGGCCAGCACCAGATCTAGCACGCTTTCCTTGCGCTGATCGGCAGTGGGATTCAGCACATAGGCGCCGTTGATATAGCCAACGCGCGCCGCGCCGACCGGACCGAAAAAGGGAATGCCGGAAAGCGTCAGCGCGGCGGAGCAACCCACCAGGGCGACGATATCGGGATCATTTTCCAGATCATGCGACAGGACGGTAGCAACCACCTGGACTTCATTGCGGAAGCCTTCGGGGAAAAGCGGGCGGATCGGGCGGTCAATCAGGCGCGACGTCAGGGTTTCGAATTCGGAAGGCCGGCCTTCACGCTTGAAGAAGCCGCCCGGGATCTTGCCAGCGGCGAAGGTCTTTTCCTGGTAATGCACAGTCAGTGGGAAGAAATCCTGACCCGGCTTCGCAGAACGCGCACCAACGGCGGTGCAAAGCACAATGGTGTCACCCAGGCGGGCCATCACGGCACCATCGGCCTGGCGGGCGATCTTGCCGCTTTCCAGAACCAGGGTCTTGCCGCCCCAGGCGATTTCCTTGCGGAAGTAATTTTCGAACATCGTCATCCTCTCGGGCGCTGGCCCATGCCAGCGCGAACCACGCCGCATCCCCTTTGGATGGCGGCGCGGCAGAAGGGGCCTGGTGGCCCCGGAATGCGACGCAAAGGGTGAAGACAGGAAAGCGCCGAGGATACTCGGTGGCGGGGCCGTTTTATCGGCGTCTCGGGCGGCATGGGGTGGGCCCATCGCGGAAAGGCGCGACGGGAAGGCCGCCCATGTGGCCGGAAACGCCGCGGTGGTCCCTATCCGAAGCCACGACTTGAAGAACTGTCCTAACCCGCAGCGTGCGCGGCGGTTGGCGCCCCGGCTTCCGGCCGGGCAGCACCAGGGGCGCATATGGCGCGGATTGAGGGAAAATACCACAGGAAACTTGCGGGGGCGGGGCGAAAGCCCGCGAATGTTACGAATTTCGCCGCAATCCTGGGCCATAAAGGTGTCTGACCCGCTTTCGGGTGCATATTAAGGAGAAGCCGATGCGATCCTTGTTCGGGGCCATGATGGCCCTCACGCTAAGCCTGCCCGCTTTGGCGCAGGAAGCGCCGCGGCTATTCCCAAGCCGCGATGTGGCCGTGACCTATCGCGTTTCGGGCGCCGGCCCCATGCAGGAAGTGACCATGGCCTGGGCGGCAGCCCCGCGGCTGATGCGCGTGGAACTGCCGGGCATGGGTTACACCATCGCCGATTTCGCCGGGCAGAAGGGTTTTATGGTCATGCAAATACCCCAGCCCATGGTGATGGATATCCCAATGGCCCAGGCGGCGAGCCATGTGCGCGCGCTTGAATCCGCGCGCTTTACCAAGCTTGGGACGGATCGCGTGGCAGGTGTTGCCTGCACGAATTGGCGGCATGAGGGGCCGCAGGGCTCCGGCACGGGCTGCTTCACTGATGATGGGGTGATGTTGCGCTCCCAAGGCAGCGCCCAGGGCATGCAAGGCGCGCTTGAGGCTTTGCGCGTTACCTATGGCCCGCAGGATATTGCGCGGTTCCAGCGCCCAGCCGGCGCGCCTTCCATGCAAATGCCGGGGGGCATGCTGCCGGGTATGCCGCCAGCCAGCAAAAATTAGGCACGCCGAAAAACAAAAAGGGGGCCGAAACCCCCTTTTTTTTGGCGCTATCCACCAGACGGAAAAGCTTACCGACGCAGCCCAAGCCGGCCGATCAGCGTCTCATAGCGCTTCTGGTCGGTCTTCTTCACGTAATCCAGCAAGCCACGGCGCTGACCCACCAGCACAAGCAAACCACGCCGGGAATGGAAGTCCTTGGCATGGGTCTTCAGATGCTCGGTCAGGTTGACAATGCGCTCAGAAAGCAGGGCTACCTGCACTTCCGGGCTGCCGGTATCGCCCGGCTTGATGGCGTATTCGGAAATAAGCGTCGTGCGACGCTCCGCGGTGATCGACATCGGATTTCTCCTCTCGTCCGGGCATGGCCCAGCAATGGTTCAAGAATCGCCCTGACCCAACCACCGCTCTGGCTTCAATAAGCCTTCTTCCAAGCGGGCCAGACCCATCAGGCGCCCCCCCACCATCGCTCTGGCCAAACCCCCATCGGGGTTGGCCTCACGCGGTACGCGGCCCATGAAATCAACCAGCGGGATATGCTGGCCGAATGAGAGCCGCGCGGCTTCCGCTTCGGTGAGGGCCAGCGCCGGGATGTCGGCCAGCGCGGTCGTCACCGGCAGCAGAAGCGCCGGGGAAGGGGGGGGCGTATCGCCGGAAACGGCGATCTTGTCCAGGGCCACGGCATCTTTTTCGTGAAATGGGCCCACACGCATGCGCCTGAGCGCCGTGATATGCCCAACCGTGCCGCAGGCCCGCGCGATGTCTCGCGCCAGGCTCCGCATATAAACGCCCTTGCCGGATTCGACGAAAAACACAGCGGTATCGGCATCTGGCCGTTCAATCAGTTCAAACCGATCAACCCTGGCCGGGCGCGGCGCCAATTCCGGAATCTCGCCCGCGCGCGCCAAATCATAGGCACGTTCACCAGCGACTTTTATAGCTGAGAATATCGGCGGCACCTGCATGATATCGCCGATGAATTGCGGCAGGGCGGCTTGGATGGTCGCGTCATCGGGCCGCGCATCTGACGTGGCGATCACCTTGCCATCGGCATCATCGGAATCCCGCGCTTCGCCGAATGTCAGCGTGAAGCGATAGGTTTTCGTGCCATCCATCACATAGGGCACAGTCTTCGTCGCCGCGCCAAAGGCAATCGGCAGAACGCCCGTTGCCAGCGGATCAAGCGTGCCGCCATGGCCGCATTTCTGCGCATTGAAGCCGCGCTTGCACAGCGTGACCACATCGGTCGAACCCACACCCGTTGGCTTGTCAATGATCAGCCAACCATCCAGCGCAAGACCTTTCGGCTTCTTGTGCTGGCGGTGTTTGCCGCGCGGTGGACCAGGACGCTTTTCGCGAGCCTCGCTCATGCCTTGTCATCCTCATCGGGCTTGGCTTGCAGGTCGCGCTGCACTTCCGGCCGGCGCATCACTTCATCAATATGCATGGCGTAATCGAGCGCGGTATCAGGCTGGAAATGCAGATTAGGCGCGAATTTCAGCCGCACGCTATGGGAAACCTCTCGGCGCAGGAAGGAACTGACACGCCTGAGGCCGCCCAATTCTTCCTTGGTGACTTCGCGCCCGAGCGCCGCGACAAAGGCTGTCATATGCTTCAAATCCGGTGAGGCGCGCACTTCCGTGACCGTCAGATGCACACCCAGCAAGGCGGGATCGCGGAATTCCTCACGCGCAAAAACGGCGGAAAGCGCATGGCGCACTTCTTCCGCCACGCGCAATTGTCGCTGGGAAGGGCCTTCCGCCCGGCCTTGATGCTGATGCTTGCTCATGAATGATTTCCCTGCCTGGGCCTTACGGTCCAGGCTTGCCAGAAAGGCGGTACGGCTTCGGGCTTCTGATCAGCCCGCTACCGTCTCCGTCTCATAGCATTCGATCTGATCGCCAACGCGGATATCATCGTAATTGGCAAAGGACATGCCGCATTCCAGGCCATTGCCCACTTCGCGCACATCATCCTTGAAGCGGCGCAGCGTGGACAATTCGCCCTGATGGATCACAACGCCATCGCGCAGCAACCGCACCCCGGCACCGCGCTTGACCTGGCCTTCCGTGATACGGCAGCCGGCAACCTTGCCGATGCGCTTGACTTCGAAGACCTGCAAAATCTGCGCATAGCCCAGGAACTTCTCGCGCTGCACGGGCGCCAACTTGCCCTTGACCAGCTTTTCAATGTCATCGGCGACTTCGTAGATGATGGAGTAATAGCGAATCTCCACCCCTTCGCGGGTCGCCAGATCACGCGCCTGAGATGTGGCGCGCACATTGAAGGCAACGATCACCGCATCCGATGCCTTGGCCAACTGGATATCAGATTCAGTGATCTGACCCACGGCACTATGCAGCACGCGCACGCGCACTTCTTCATTGCCAAGCTTGCCGAGTGTGACACCAATGGCTTCCGAGCTACCCTGCACATCGGCCTTCACCACAACGGCGACTTCCTTCTGCTCACCCGCTTGAATGCGGGCCAGCATATCGGTCAGGCTGCCACGGCCGGCACCTGCGGAGGCGGTCGCCTTGTCACGCAGCTTGCGCTGACGGAATTCGGAAATTTCCCGCGCGCGGGCTTCGTTTTCAACGGCGATGAAATTCTCGCCTGCTGTCGGCACACCGGAAAGGCCCAGGATTTCAACCGGCAAGGAAGGCCCGGCATCTTTCAGCGGTCGGCCCTTATCATCCAGCATGGCGCGCACGCGGCCCCATTCGGCACCGGCCACCACAATGTCACCCTGCTTCAGCGTACCCTTTTGCACCAGCACTGTCGCGACCGGACCCCGGCCGCGATCGAGCTTGCTTTCAATCACGGTGCCTTCCGCAGCACGGTCCGGATTGGCGCGCAGGTCCAGGATTTCCGCTTGCAGCGAAATCGCTTCCAGCAGCTTATCCAGATTGATCTTCTGGGTTGCCGAAACCTCGATTTCCTGGGTTTCGCCGCCCAGGCTTTCCACCACGATTTCGTGTTGCAGCAATTCCTGCTTCACGCGTTCGGGCTTCACGCCGGGCTTATCAATCTTATTGACCGCGACAATCAACGGCACCTTGGCCGCGCGGGCATGGCGGATGGCTTCCACCGTTTGCGGCATGACACCATCATCAGCGGCGACAACCAGCACCACCATATCGGTCACCGATGCACCACGCGCGCGCATGGCGGTGAAGGCTTCATGGCCAGGCGTATCAATGAAGGTCACGCGGTCGCCAGCCGGCACCGTGATTTGATAGGCACCAATATGCTGGGTGATGCCACCCGCTTCATGGGCGACAACATCGGTCTTGCGCAGCGCGTCCAGCAGGCTGGTTTTGCCGTGATCCACATGGCCCATGATGGTGACCACAGGCGGACGCGGCAGCAATTCCGTATCAGCGTCCTGCGCACCTTCCAGGCCGATTTCGACATCGGATTCACTCACGCGCTTCACGCGATGGCCGAATTCCTGCACGACCAATTCCGCCGTATCGGCATCAATGTTTTGCGTCAGCGTTGCCATGACGCCCATGCGGAAGAGGCTTTTCACCACATCCCCACCACGGGCAGCCATACGATTGGCCAATTCCTGCACGGTGATGCTTTCCGGCACCACCACATCGCGCACCACGCGTTCCGTACCGGAACGCAGACGCGCCAATTCCTGCTGGCGCCGTTCACGTTCTCGCGCACGCCGGACAGAGGCGATGGAACGCGTACGCTCATCCTCACCTTCCAGCGCTGCCGCCACATCAATGCGGCCTTCGCGGCGCCGATCTGCCCCGGGCGGGGGCTTCTTCACGGGTGCAGGCGCCAAGCGCTTGGCGGGTCCTGCCGGCGCACCAGGGCGCCGCATGGCTGGGCGGCGTGGCCCATCCTCATCATCATCGGATGGCGAACGCGCCTTGAGCGTCAGCTTCGCCGGTGGTTCTGAAGGCGTGGTTGGCTTGCGCGCGGGCGCCCCGGCCGGCGCGCGGCCTGGTGCTGCGGCAGGTGCTGCGGCGGCTTGCGGTGCGGGGGCGGGGCGGCGCGCCGCTTCCACCGCAGCGCGGGCTTCTTCCTCAGCACGGCGGGCGGCGTCTTCCTTGGCGCGGGCTTCTTCTTCCACGCGGCGCGCGGCTTCTTCGGCAGCCGAACGCACCATCAGCGCCTGGCGCTCACGGTCTTCGCGTTGGCGTTGCGCTTCCAAGCGGCGGTTTTCTTCCAGCACGCGCTGACGGGTGGCGAGTTCTGACTGCGTCAGAGGCCGACCCGTGCTGGTGGTGCGGCCTGCTTGACCACCCGTGCCTTGGCGGCCTGCACCACCTGCGCCGGGGCGCCCAGATGCCGCGCCTGTCCGGGCGGAAGGGGGCGGCGCCATCGCCACGCGGGTTGCACTTGGCGCAGGGGTTGGTGCGGGCGTGGGGGCTGGTGCGGGCGCCGGGGCCGCCGGCGCAGGCGCTACTGCTACCGCTGTAGGTTCGGGGGCAGGCGCAGGTGTCTCCGGGACAACCGGCGGTGGCGGAGCGGCGGGCGCTGCCACGGTTGGGCTTGGCTCAGGCGCAGCGACGGGTGCTGGCGCAGGCGCGGGTGCCACAGGCGCCACGGGCGCCTCGGCCACTGGTGCCGCCGGTGGGGGTGGCGCCGCGGCGGGTGCAGGTGCCGCCGGTGGGGGTGGCGCCGCAGCGGGTGCAGGTGCCGCCACTGGCGGCGGCGCGGCAGGCGCGGCGGGCGCCGGG
>CALRPR020000025.1:0-40695 GCA_943370125.1 Allobosea thiooxidans
TTGCCATCTGGGCCGAAAAGCCCGGCGCCACCCCAGGAAGGATGGGCAGGTGCGACAAATAGCGCTTCTTCCATCAGGTATTCCCAATAGCCGGCGAAGGGCTGGCGCGCGACCAGCTTACCCGCCACCGCATGGGCGCGCCCGCCCGCTGCCGCCATGACAGTCGCGGCGCCGATTTTCAGGCTTTCGCTATCGCCGAGGGCCGCCGGTTTCAAAGGAATCTTGCCCAAAGCCTGCACCAGGGCAAAGCCGGTTTCCTGATCAACCGCCAGCGCATGGCCAGCGACCGCGCGGCCTTCGGCGGTGGTGATCCAGATGCTCTCGGCCTCGCTCACCAGATAGCCCACGGTCAGCACTAGGCCCTCGCCAATCAGCACGCCGCTACCTTCGCGTTCCGTGCCCAGTACCCGCGCGGTGAAGGCATCCGGCGGAACCTGGCTCCGCAAGCCGACCACGGCGCGATAGGCCTGATCCAGGTCGAAGCCATGCTCCGATGGGTCGGGCTGCAAATGCTCGGGGATGTCCCAGTCTTCTTCCGCCATGATGTCTCGGTTCAATGTATCGGCTTTTTATATCATAGGCTTTCCATCTGGTCAGGCTACAGGGTTTGGCAGCGGCGCCAAGGCCGGGCAGGATAGGGCCGCAATGTCCCAAAAGCCGGGACAAAGGGGGAAAGATGCGCTTGCGCTGGGTTTTGTCTGTTGCGGTCCTGCTGCTGGCGCCATTGGCGCCGGCCGGCGCTTATCCCGAAAGGCCCATTCGCGTGATTGTGCCCTATGCGGCGGGTGGGGCCACGGATGTGGTGGCCCGCGTGCTGGCGGAAGCCATGGCGCCGATCTTGCCTCAACCGCTGATTATCGAAAACCGTGGCGGGGCGGGCGGCATGGTGGGGGCAGAGGTCGTGGCGCGTGCGCCAGCCGATGGCCATACGGTGCTGTTCAACAATACCGGCCACGCGGCCTTGCGCGTGTTGGTGCCCAATCCGCCGATTGACCCCATCACCAGCTTGCAGGCGATTGCGGTGGTCGCTGAATCACCCATTGTGATGCTGGTCGCCAGTAACGTGCCGGCCAATAATTTGCGCGAATTCACCGCACTCGCACAGGCGCGGCCCGGGCAATTGGATTACGGCAGCTCCGGCGGTGGCGGCATTCTGCAAATGGCAGCGCTGCTTTATTTGAAAGCGACAGGCGTGCAGTTGAATGAAGTGCCCTATCGCGGCGGGGCGCCGGCGACACTCGATCTCGCCGCCGGGCGCATTGCGATGATGTTTGATGCCGGGCTGACGGGGTTTCAAACCGCGCGCGGCAATCAGGCGCGGGCTTTTGCCGTGACGACGCCGCATCGCAACGCCGCCAATCCTGATGTGCCCACTTGGCGCGAAGGCGGCGTGGATGCGGAAATGAGCGTCTGGCAGGCTGTTTTCGTTCCAACTGCGACACCGCGCGACAGGCGCGACGTGCTGAATGCCGCGATCAATCGCGCCCTTGGCCAGGAAGCGCTTCGCAAGCGCTTGGGTGATCTGGGTGCGGACCGCATCCTGACGTTGAATGTCGCCGAAAGCGAAGCCTATATGGCCGGCGAAGTGACGCGCTGGGAAGCGCTGCTGAAGCGCTGAGCCATGCCGGAGCCTTTGCCAGAGGCCATCGCTGCGGGGCTTGTCGCCATGGGGCTGCTCGCCCCCGGCCAGCTTGTGCAGGGTGAGGCGCTAGCGGGCGGCGTATCTTCCGATATCTGGCACTTGACGCTGCCCGATGAGCGCGAGATTTGCGTCAAGCGCGCCTTGCCCAAACTGAAGGTGGCCGCGGATTGGCGCGCGCCGGTGGTGCGCAATATCTATGAAGCGCGCTGGCTGAATGAGGCTGATCGCGCTTTGCCCGGTGCCGTGCCGAAACTACTCGGCCAGGATGAGGCAACGGGCGCGCTGGCGATGGCCTTCCTTTCACCGGCGGATCACCCAGTCTGGAAGGCGCGGCTGCGGGATGGCCATGCGGATGTGGGTTTTGCCGGTGAGGTCGGGCGACGCATTGCCGCCATCCATGCCCATGCCGCCGCGAATCCCGGCTTGGCGGAAGCCTTCCCAACGGATGAGATTTTCCACGCCATTCGGCTGGAGCCCTATCTGCTGGCGACCGCGCGGGCGCATCCAGATTTGGCGACAGTTTTGGAAGATATCGCGGCCGTCACGGCGCGCAGCAAACGCAGTTTGGTGCATGGCGATGTCAGCCCGAAGAATATCCTCTGCGGCCCAGCAGGTCCGGTATTTCTCGATGCAGAATGCGCCTGGTGGGGCGACCCCGCTTTCGATCTCGCCTTTTGCCTCAATCATCTTTTGTTGAAATGCCTCTGGACACCACGCGCCGCCGTCGGCTTCATGGCCTGCTTTGAAGCGCTGGCCGCGCGCTACCTGG
Organism: Allobosea thiooxidans; assembly: GCA_943370125.1. Taxonomy (GTDB): domain Bacteria; phylum Pseudomonadota; class Alphaproteobacteria; order Acetobacterales; family Acetobacteraceae; genus Neoroseomonas. Next base: position 2,412 of record CALRPR020000025.1, read on the forward strand.
CTGGCATCACCTGGGAAGCCGCGGATGCGCTGGAAGCCCGCGCGGCGCGGCTATTGCCAGGGCTTTTCCTGGCACGGGTGGACGGCAAAAGCCCGGTCGAATACCTGACCGATGAGCATGACAAGAACCGCGTGCGCCGCGTGGCGCGCGCCTTATTGACCAAGCGCACGGATCGCCTGATGGCGGTGCGCGCGGCCTGGGGAGAAGAAATCGGCGCATGAGCAGCACCATCATCACCGCCATTCGTGGCCGCCGCGTTTGGGATAGTCGCGGGCGGCCAACCGTGGAAGCGGAAATCACCCTGGCGGGTGGCGCCACGGGCCGCGCCATTGCCCCCGCCGGCGCCAGCACCGGCAGCGGTGAGGCTTTGGATAAACGCGATGGCGGCAGCGCTTTTGGCGGTTATGACGTGACGGGCGCGGTGGATGCCGTGAACCGCGAATTGGCCCCTGCCCTGCTGCGTATGGATGCGCGTGCGCAAGCTGCCTTGGATGCGCGGCTGATCGCGCGCGATGGCACGCCGCAGAAAACACGGCTTGGCGCCAATGCGACGCTCGCCGTTTCCATGGCCGCCGCGCATGCCGCCGCTGCGGCTTCTGGTTTGCCGCTTTGGCGCTATCTGGGCGGTGACGCGCCGGATTTATTGCCGCTGCCGCAAATCCAGATTCTCGGCGGCGGTGCCCATGCCGGGCGGCGCGTGGATATCCAGGATTTTCTGGTGATGTGCCCGGCCGCGACCAGCTTTGCCGAGGCCTTGGATTGGACCGCCGAAGTCTATCGGGCAGCGGGCGCCATCATGAAGCAGCGTGGGCTTTTGCAGGGTGTTGCCGATGAAGGCGGCTGGTGGCCGGCCTTCACCGCCAATGAGCAGGCTTTGGAAACCCTTGTTGCTGCCATCGAAAAAGCCGGCTTCGCGCCGGGGCGTCAGGTGGCGATTGCGCTCGACATCGCGGCGACGGATTTCGGCAAGGGCGGGCGCTACAAGCTGGGCTTGGAAGGCCGAGAGCTTGGTACGGATGAGATGATCCGCATGTTGCTCGGCTGGATCGCTGCCTATCCGATCGCGTCCATCGAAGACCCGCTGGCCGAAGATGACGCGGCGGGTTTTGCTGCCTTCACCCGCGAAGTGGGCGGGCGCATTCAGGTGGTGGGGGATGATTTTCTGGTGACGGATGCCGCACGTGTGCGCTGGGCTGCCGCCATGGGTGCGGCCAATACCGTGCTGATCAAGCCAAACCAGCGCGGCACGCTGACCGAGGCCAAAGCCGCCTGGGATGCCGCGCGGGAAGTGGGCTTCGCCGGCATTGTCAGCGCCCGTTCCGGCGAGACCGAGGATGTGACCATTGTCCACCTGGCCATGGGCTGGGGGGTTGGCCAATTAAAGGTGGGTTCCTTCGCGCGGTCTGAACGCATGGCGAAATGGAATGAGGCGCTTCGCGTAGAAGAAAGCCTGGGCGCACGGGCGCGTTTTGCTGGCGGCGCGTACCTGGGGCGGTCCCGGCCATGAAGGTGCTGCTGCATTATGATGCTGGGCCGGGGCTGGCCGCACAGCTTGCCACCCTGCCAGGCATTGATCTGACCATCTGCCCGGAAGCCGATGCAGCGCTTTACGCGCGCCTGCTGCCGGAGATTGAGGTGATCTGGCACGTGCTGCGCCCTATCACCGCCGCCGATATCGCCGCCGCGCCCAAGCTCCGCCTGATTCAGAAAATCGGCGTGGGCGTGAATACGATTGACCTGGAAGCGGCCCGCACGCGCGGCATTGCGGTATGTAATCTGCCAGGCACCAATAGCCGGGCGGTGGCGGAAATGACGCTGCTGATGATGTTGGGCGCGCTCCGCCGCATTGCCTATTTTGATGCGGAAACCCGCGCCGGGCGCGGCTGGTCTCAGCCGCCGGCCTTGCAAGATGGGTTGTTTGAACTGGCCGGGCGCAAGGTGGGGCTGGTGGGCTATGGCGCGGTGCCGAAGCTGCTTGCCCCGGTCTTACAAGCCATGGGATGTGAGATTTTGTACACCGCCCGCGCCCCGAAGCCCGAGGCGATCGGCACCTTTCGCCCGCTTGATGCGCTTTTGGCGGAGGCCGACGTGGTCTCGCTCCATATCCCCGAAACGCCCGAAACCCGTGGCCTGATTAATAAAGCGGCAATTGCACGCATGAAGCCGGGCGCGGTGCTGGTGAATACGGCGCGGGGCGGGTTGGTGGATCAGTCCGCGCTTGTGACGGCGCTGCAATCGGGCCATTTGGGTGCGGCGGGGCTGGATGTATTCGCGGCAGAGCCGCTGGACCCCGCCGACCCTTTGCTTGGCCTGCCCAATGTGGTGCTGGCGCCGCATGTCGCCTGGCTTTCCACCGGGACCTTCGCCCGGTCCTTCAGCATTGCGGCCGAGAATTGCCTACGACTCCAACGGGGCGAGGCCTTTTTGCATCGGGTGATGTGATGACGGCTGCCTTCTCGCGCCTTGGGGATTTTCGCCGATTGGTTGAGATAACCCGCACCATTTTCACTCTTGGCATTAATCTCTTTACTAAATGGAAAACTCAAATCAACACCGCAAAGAGAAACCTTTCCAACTATGCTGTCCTTCTGATAAATTTTCCAAATGTCCAACTCTCTCACCGATCTTGACCGCTTCCGGTCGGATTCCTTTGAGCCGACGAGTTTTCGTGAAAGGGGCGCCACGATCCCCTTCACGACGCCTTTGTTGCTCAATGCGCGTATCCGGGCCGCTGCGTCTGGCCGCGGCTTCGAAATGGTGGTCTCCAATCCTTCGGGTGGGCGGGGGGTGCTAATTCTGCCTTGGTCTTCCATGTTGGATATCTGTTCGCCAACACTCTTCGACCGCCATTTATGGGAAAGCTTGGCCAAAAGCGAAGACATCTCTCCGGTCGGCATACGCCATGAGGCGCAGAGGCTGGCAGCTCTTGGCCTTGCCGGTCGCCAGGCTGCACTTGCCGCCAAGGATGCCCTGCGCCGAGAACAGACTAGCCAGCGTTTGATGCGCTCCATGCTGCTTGAAAGCCTCATCGTCGCTACTGAAACGCCAAACGAATCGGCAGGTCGCAGTCATAGGGGTGATGGACCAGCGTTCATGAAACGTGCCGAACGTGCTGTAGGGCGCGCGGCGGCTATAGCCGGGCTTCCTCTCGCGGACTTCACGACTGATCTCGAAGAACTGGCCATAGCCCTAAGTGGCGCCGCCCCGGAGATAGAAGGTGAGGATGCGCGGCTGCGCCAAATGATGGCTGATCTTCATCGGATGGCAGATGAAATCACTGACTGGGCAGGTGATCAGCAGCAGGAAGCTACTCATGCCATGGCCGCAAACTTTGTTGTGGCAAGCGCCCGCCAAACCGTGGAATGCGCTGAAGTTGCCCTTGCCCATACCGACGCGCTGATTTCTGATCTTGGCCTGCTAATACCGAAGTGGAAGGCTGAGAAGACCAGCATTATTGAACGCGCCCGGGGGCCAGATTGGGTCCTGGATGGCTGGAAGACTCCAATGGCGCTATGGCAAGCCGCTAGTCTAAACCAACGCCGGACTTCCATTTGGGAAATCGCGTTGATCGCGCCCATCCTGCCACGTGAAGCGAAAGCTTGGTTAGGCGAGGTTAGCGATTGGCGGGACATGCCGCGCCGGATTACCCAAGTTGTGCGCGACAAATCCGATTGGCGTAATGGCAGCATGATGGACCTGGTCGCGCGCAATGAAGACCTGATCGGTTTTTCCATTGCTTACGAAAACCGCATCTCTCCTATGGTACTGCCGCGCGGCAAGACCAGCGTGGAACGCAGAAATCAGCAAGCGGAAACCTCAGATCGAGAGATCATCCCCGGGAACGCCAAAGCGCCCATTTCGAAAGCAGTACGCCTTGAAAAGGCCAAGCCTGCGAGACAAGAAAGCAGGACTAATGCTTTAGGGGAAACCCGTGCGCTGGGCGGCCAAATCGAAACCGCGTCTGATAAGGCGTTGAGCCAGATTGTGGCTTTGGTGGATAAGCTCGCCAATCCTGAAATCCACGCGCGTCTTCTTGGGCCATCACTGCGGCGATTGAGGCGCCTGCGCCCGCCACGGCCCGTAAGCCTCATGCGATTGCTGTTCTTGCCTCTTGGCGGAGCGCTGATGGATCCATTGCAATGGCGGCGGACGGAAGGTCGCATTCCACGCACGGCGCTCGGTCCATTGTTGGAGTCGCTGAGGCAAGTCCTGGGCGCACAGATCGATACAATTTCCGCACAATTGCGAGATGGCAACCTTGAAGATGAAAGCCTGATTGATCGGACTGGTCGTCCATTGTGGTACGCGGCAGGTGCCGTGGCACCGCGTCTTGTCTATAATGACGCCTGGTCGCGGGTCGGGTTGGCCGAGCCGGATTTCCACGCAATTGCCTCTCTAGCGGGTGCTTTGTGGCGCCATGCAGGGCCGCTATGGGATGGCATGCGACAGGTTATTGGTGATTGTCAGCCGGAAGCCTTACGCACCGCATTGATCGGTCCCGCAAATGAAGGGAACCTGGTCTTCGCTGCCGCCCTTGATACACTTCTGCAACGTGCCGAACGCCCTTCGAACTTTGTTGCCTTACTGAGAGACTTGCCGGCACCAGCCCTTTCGGTGGTTGAGGGTGTGCTGAACAACTGGATTGGCGCCACCTTGCCGGAATTGTCTGAGGATGATTTCGCGACCGGCGCGCGCCTTGCAAAGGAAATCGGCACCGTGATTGCAGCGCTTGAAGCCTTGCCGCGCATTACGGCCAAGACCGATGCAAAAATGCTTGTTGCGCATCGGCGTAACCTTGATCATTTCTGCCGAACAAGCTACCGAGAAGTCGTTTCAGTATACGTGATTCAAGCTTTGCTTGACATGACATCCGAGGATACTGACACCATCGGAGAGATCGAAGGTATGGCAAGGGTAGCGCGTAGCCTGGAAGATACCGGCCGCCGCATCGGATCACCGAAACCCTATGAAGATCTCCAGGATGAATTTCGCGCAAAAATGGAAAGGCGACAGCAGGAGGAAGCTGGGCCCGGGATGACGGCAATGGAGATGGCTCGGATTGAGGAAATCCTGATCGGTCGCGAAGCGGCTGAGCGCTTCCTATCTCGTGCGCGCCGCCGGGGGCTGAGAAGCCAGTGATCAAAGGTCGCAGGAAGGCGTCCGTTTTCAGCATTCTACTACGCCGGCGAACTTGCTATGAATTGACTTAGGAAAAAGTCGGACGGTCATCCTTGTCAAGAAATTGCGCGATTCGCTGAAACAATGTTTGAGGCCAAACCTGCCTGAGATCATGCCGCCTGACGAAACCAAGCCTTCGCGCGACGATGTGGTGTCTTTCGCATCACTCGGGGCAAGTGTGCCCTTTACCAGTCAAAGACTTTTGGGCGCGCGCATCAGGCAGGCTGCCGATGGTCGTGGATTGGAACTCATTCTGGTCAACCCCGCGCAGACAAAGGGCAGCTACGTCACGTCATGGCGCGCCATGCCCGATATTGGTGCACCAACGCTATTCGACTTGCGGCTTTGGGAAGTTCTCTCAACACTGAAGGAAATCCATCCGACAGCCATCCGGCGCAAAGCGCTGTTGGTGGGAAGCGAAGGCATGGCAGGGCGCTTGGTCGCCAGCGCAGCAAAAAAAGCGTGGGCGGAAGAACAACGCAACGAACTCGCTCTTCTTATGCAATTCTCTCTGCAACTTGCAGGCGAATCGCCAGCATGCCTGATACGGCAAGCTCCGTATCATCCTGATGAGCCAGCTACGGTTGAAGCGCAAAAGATGCTGGATAAACTAGACCCCACATTATTGACATCGCTTCGCGCGCTTGCCGAAACCTTATCCAGCCTTGCCCCTGCAGATCCGACCGAGGTGGCACCGCTTATACGCCTCAAACAGGAAATCGCCGCCATGCTTAGCGGCTTCAGGGCCTGTCTTGATCAGGGTGAAAAGGATGGCGAAGACCCAGCATTCCGTTTCCTGATAGGCGCGACCGACACGGTCTTGCATTATGCTGAACTCGCCTGCCTGGAAATTGAGGCGCATCTTGGTGATATGGTCGATCTGCTTGCCCGCCCGCGGATCAACGCGACCAAGGTGCTGGAAAGGGCCAGGCGCTTGGAATGGCTTCTGGATGGTTGGGGCGTATTGGTTGCGCTTTGGCATCGCACTCCAACCGATATACGGCATACCGTCGCCTGGGACCTGGCTTTACTCCTGCCGCCACTGCCACGAGAGGTTCATGCATGGTTCAGCCCGGATCAGACAAGAACAGCCCCGGCACGCGTAACGCGCAACATCTCCCAGGGTACGGATTGGCGAAGCGGGCGCAATCTTGAAATCACGGCACGCAATGAAGGTCTTGTCGGTTTCACCCTGAATTACGAAAACCGCATGACTGAGGCTGGCATGCGGCCCGCAACAAGCCGAGGGCGTGTGCGCATTGACAAATACAATGCCGCTGGCTCAAGAAAATCACCCACCCTCGACAAGAGTGAACCTATACAAAAGCAAGCATCAGACGAAGCCGCAAGAAATGGAGGGCTTGGCACTGATCTCAGCGCGGCAAGTGATGAAAACCTGCTTCGCATCATTGCCATGATTGATCGGCTGCCGGATCGCACAAAGCTCGAGGGCCTTGTGATAGATGTCCGCCCAAGGCTCGCGCGGCTTCGCCCCCCACGCCCGGTGACCATGACGCGGCTACTTTTCTTGCCACTTTCAGGCGCCTTGGTTAACCGGTCTGCTTGGCGACAAGACCCAGCGACCATACCTCGCGCAGCGCTGAAGCTGATCTTTGCGCTGCTGCACGATTTGCCGGGTACTCACCTGACCGAGGCTGAGGCAGCGATACAGCATGCCGTGTTTTCAGACCTTGCTGTCGTAGACCGTTACGGACGCCCGTTATGGGAAGCCGCCGCTCGGTTTTGCGAAAAAATCACCCCCGGCTCCCGGTGGGCAGAGGCGGGCTTCAGCGCTGATGAGTTTCGCATAATGATGCGTCTCGCCGCCGGCGTTTGGCGCCATGCCGGGCCGCTTTGGGACGTTCTCCGCCGAGGGACTGCACCGATTTCAGCCGATGCACTGCGCGCCGCCCTGACCGGACCAGCCAGTGAAGGCCCGGATGTTTTTCGCGCTGCTTTTCGTACCTTGCTCTTATCATCGGGCGATGCTTCGGCCTTCACCCCCCTTACTTCAGGGATGCCGCCCGGCATTTCGGAAGTAGTCATCCAAAGCCTGGAAGAATGGATTGAAACGGCGCTACCCGAGCTTGCAGAGCAGGATCTGTTTGAAGCAACCAGCCGCGCGGAAGAAATCGGCAAGACCCTTGAAGCATTGGGGCTTTTGCCTTTCTTCCAGATACCACGCCGGCGCCAACAGCTTTCGGCTTTCTTTTGGCGGCTAGAGGAGCATTGTCGTGCAATGCTTCTCGAAGTCACGAATGAAGAAATCCTGCCCGCCCTTACACCGAGCCCTGAAGCATATCCAGATGAGCGCTTCATGATGCTCGAAAATTATGCACGTGTGGCGCGCCGGCTTGAAATACTGGGGCGGCATTTTGGCAATGACCCTGCCTATGATGAATACCAGCAGCGTCTTGTCAGGGCATTTGCTGGCGCCGAAAAAATGAAGCAGCAACTTGGCATCACTTCGATGGATCTGGCACGACTTGGCGAGATTCTCTTCGGGCGCAATAAGCGTTTCTAGCGCATGTCCGAGACAAGTGGAGTGGCCTGGCGGCTTGGAACTTACGATCATACAAGGATTTGCTGTAAGTCTCTGTCATTTTTCCCATACGAAAAGGGCCAAGTTCGAATGAAAGAATATCACGCATGCTGAAGGAACCCGGCCATTATGATTACATGCCGTGGCGCAGACGCCCACGCATCACCTGGCCCAATGGCGCACGTATCGCCTTTTGGGTGGCGCCGAATATCGAACATTATGAGCTTGACCCACCGCCCAATGCGCGGCGTATGCCCTGGACACGGCCGCAGCCCGATGTGCTTGGCTATTCCTGGCGCGATTACGGCAATCGTGTTGGTTTCTGGCGCATGGCGGATGTCATGGCGCGGTATGGGGTGCGCGGCAGCGTTTCGCTCAATGTCGCGGTATGTGATCATTATCCGGAAATCATCGAACGCTGCTGCGATTTGGGCTGGGAGCTGTTCAGCCACGGCACCTATAACACCCGCTACTTCTACGGTATGAATGAAGATCAGCAACGCGCCGTCATTCGCGAGAACCGCGAAACCATCAAGCGCGCGAGTGGGCAGGAATTGGATGGCTGGCTCACCCCCGCCATTTCCAATGATGAAACCACCCAGCATCTTCTGGCGGAAGAAGGCATCAAATACACGCTGGATATGCTGCATGATGACCAGCCCACACCTATCAAGGTGCGCAGCGGCCATTTGATCAGCATTCCCTATTCGCTCGAAATCAACGATGTGCCGCTGCTGGCCATGCGCAATACGCCGCCCGAACGTTTTGCCGCGATCTGCAAGGCACAATTCGATCAGCTTTACGAAGAAGGCGCGGACAGCGGCACCGTGATGTGCATGCCACTCCATCCCTTCCTGATCGGCCAGCCGCATCGCATCAGCGCTCTCGATGATGTGCTGCGCCATGTGGCGCGCCACGACAAGGTCTGGCTTGCCACAGGGCGAGAGATAGCTGCCTGGTACACAGAACATCATTTGGCAGAAGCGCAATCCTGGATCGCGGCGGGGACACCATGAAGGGTTTGCCTGAAGACTATCTGCACTATCCGCACCGCCGGCGCGGGATGGATCATGATATCTATCCCTTCCGCGCGCTACCGGCTGCGAAGCCGGTTTCTTGGCCGAATGGTGCGCGTGTTGCAGTGTGTATCGCCGTGCATATGGGCCATTTCCCGATGGATATGCCGCTCAAGCCCTTCATCGCGCCGGGCGGCATGGAACGGCCCTATCCTTCCTACTGGGATTATACTTTGCGCGATTACGGCAATCGCATTGGCGTTTATCGGCTGATGAAATCTCTTGCGGCGCGTAGCCTGCCTGCCACTGCATTGCTCAGCGCGGTGTTGGCGCGCCGCTACCCGGTGCTGATGAATGATCTTGCGGCGGCGCAATGGGAAATTGCCTGTGCGGGCTTGGATATGGGCCGGCTACACCACAGCGGTGTTCCGCTTGATGAAGAACGCGCCACGGTGCAGGAAGCTGCCAGTTTGTTGCGCGCACGCTTCGGCACGGCGGTGCGCGGCTGGCATTCGCCGGCGCATTCCGAATCAAGCCATACGCTGCGCCTGGTTGCGGAAGCCGGCTTCAGCTTCACCACCGGCTGGGCGAATGACGACATGCCCTATGTCATGACCACCGATGCCGGGCGCCTGATCTGCATGCCGCTATCGCAGGATTTGGCAGATCAACGCATGCTGCACCAGCAGCATTTGGCCACCGAGGATTTCACCAATTCCATCCTAGCCGCACATGAAACACTGGATCGGGAAGCACAGGAAACCGGCAGTGGGCGCATTCTGGTGGTGCCCGTAACACCATGGCTGATGGGCGTGCCGCATCGCATCCGCGCTTTCAATGCCATGCTGGATGGCATCATGGCCCGCGGCAGCATATGGCCCGCCACCATGGGCCAGATCGCGGATCATTGGCGCGCGCAAAACCCAGGCTAATCCTGGGGCGCGCCCATGGCATAGGGCTTCAGCGCGGCATTGATCATGGAGTGGGTTGGTGTCGGCACGCCAAGCGCGCGGCCCAACGCCACGACCTTGCCAGACAGCCAGGGCAATTCAATCCGATTGCCGCGAATCAAATCCACCGCCATTGAAGCGCGCATCCCTGCCGGGGCGCCCGCGGTAAATTTCATGCTGCGTTCCAGCACATCATCCGGCAGCCACACGCCCTTGGCACGAGCAATGGCGATCACTTCCTCAAACCCTGCGCGGAAATAGGGCGCGATATCGGGGTCATCGCGCAATTCACCAAGCGGGCGGCGCGTGAGCGCCGTCATACCGGAATTGGTCGCCAGGATGATGAATTTCAGCCAAAGCTCGGTCAGGATGCGATCGCTCAGCGTCGCATCAAAACCGGCGCGCTGGCACCATTCGAGAAATGCCTTACCGCGTGGCGAGATGCTGCCATCCAACTCCCCAAACGCAAGGCGCATGAAGGTGCCGGTCTGACGAATGACGCCCGGCGCATCAATGGTGGCGCTGATTTGTGCAACACCACCCATCACCGCTTTCGCACCCAGAATGGGGATCAGCCTTTCGCTGGAATCAATGCCGTTCTGCAAAGGCAGCACGGCCGTATCTGCACCGATCATGGGGCGGATCGCTTGGCCCGCGCTTTCCACATCCCAAAGCTTCACGCAAAACATCACCAGATCCACTGTCCCGACGCTGGCGGGATCATCGGTTGCCTTGGTGGGCACAAGATGCGTCTCACCCCGCCCGCCCATAATGCGCAGGCCGTCACGCTGCATCGCCGCCAGATGCGCCCCGCGGGCGATAAAGGTCACATCCGCGCCCGCCTTGGCCAGGGCCGCGCCGAAACCACCGCCAACACCGCCCGTTCCCATCACCGCAATACGCATGTCAAATCTCCTGCCATGTTGGTCAGTGTATCCCTGTGCAGCAACCCTGTCATGTCGGGTGCGAAGCGTAGTTTCCTGCTCGAATCTCGCGCAGTATCGCGGTATATTGCCAAGGCTTGAGCCCCTACCCTAGCCCAAGGATGAGCATGGCCTTCGCGCAGCATATCGGCACCACGCGCTATATCTTCCCCGATCTGAAGACGCTGCTGGCGCGCGCCACGCCCTTTCGGTCCGGCGATGCCCTGGCCGGCGTGGCTGCCGAAAGTGCTGAGGAACGCATTGCCGCGCAGCGCGCCTTGGCCGATCTGCCGCTCACGCATTTCCTTTCGGAAAGCGTGATCCCTTATGAAGCGGATGAGGTCACACGCCTGATCCTGGATAGCCACGACAAGACTGCCTTCGCCCCGATCCGCAGCCTGACCATTGGTGGCTTTCGCGATTGGCTGCTGGCCGATGCCACCGATAGCGCAACCCTTGCGGCGCTGGCCCCAGGCCTGACACCGGAAATGGTGGCGGCAACGTCCAAAATCATGCGCGCGGCGGATTTGATCACGGTCGCGGCGAAATGCGTGAATGTCACGCGCTTTCGCAATACCATTGGCCTCAAAGGGCGGCTTTCGATCCGCCTGCAACCTAATCACCCCACCGATGATCCACGCGGCATCGCGGCCGCCACGCTTGATGGGTTGTTGCTCGGCGCTGGCGACGCGGTGATTGGCGTCAATCCCGCCACTGACAATGTAGAAGCGGTGCTGCGGATTCTGGATATGCTGGACCGGCTGCGCTTGGCGTATGATATCCCAACGCAAAGCTGCGTGCTGGCGCATGTCACCACCACGATGCGCGCCATGGATCTGGGCGCGCCGGTTGATCTGGTGTTTCAATCCATCGGTGGGACAGAAGGCGTCAATCGTTCCTTTGGCGTTGACCTAGCGCTATTGGCGGAAGCCCATGAACAGGCGCTGTCGCTCAAGCGCGGCAGCCTTGGGCAGAATGTCATGTATTTCGAAACCGGCCAGGGCAGCGCACTGAGTGCGGATGCGCATCACGGCGTGGATCAGCAAACCCTGGAAGCGCGCGCCTATGCCGTGGCGCGGCGTTTTTCGCCGTTGCTGGTAAACTCAGTGGTGGGCTTCATCGGTCCGGAATATTTGTTTGACGGCAAGCAAATTCTGCGTGCGGGGCTGGAAGATCATTTCTGCGGCAAGCTGCTTGGCCTGCCGATGGGGGTTGATGTTTGCTACACCAACCATGCGGAAGCGGATCAGGATGACATGGATGCGCTGCTGACGTGCCTTGCCGCGGCAGGGGTTACTTACGTCATGGGCGTGCCGGGGGCGGATGATGTCATGCTCGCTTATCAATCCACCTCCTTCCATGATGGGCTTTATGCGCGCGCCGCGCTCAACAAACGCCCCGCCCCAGAATTTGAGGATTGGCTGCACCGCATGGGCATTGGCAGCACAACAGAGGCGATCCCTGCGCGCCTGTCACCCGCGCTGATCGGTCTTGAATGAACACGCCCAGCCAATGGCGCGATCTACGCCGCTTCACCGATGCGCGCGTGGCACTGGGGCGCGTTGGAAATGCGCTGCCGACCGCCGCGCATCTGGATTTTCAGGAGGCACATGCGCGCGCACGCGATGCGGTCTGGTCCAGACTGGATGTGGCTAAGCTTGAAGCGGAACTGACGACCCTTGGTCTTCACATTCAACACGTAACAAGCCAGGCGGAAGAACGCCGCCGCTATCTGCTGCGTCCCGATCTTGGCCGTAAGCTGCGGGAAGGCACCTCGCTACCAAAGGCAAAAGGCTGCGTGGCGCTGGTGGTCGCGGATGGGCTTTGCGCCAGCGGCGTGCAGCAACAGGCGCCTGAATTGCTCAGCCTATTGGTGCCGGCACTCAGCAAGGCGGGCTTCACGCCTGGCCCCATCATCATCGCCGAACAGGCGCGCGTTGCGCTTGGCGATGATGTGGCGGAAGCGATGGAAGCCGCAGCGGTCGTGGTGCTGATCGGCGAAAGACCCGGGCTTTCAGCGACCGACAGCATGGGGCTTTATATCACCTGGGCGGCACGGCGCGGCAGCAATGACGCCATGCGCAACTGCATCAGCAATATCCGCCCAGGCGGGCTCAGCGCTGACTTCGCCGCCGCCAAGGCGCTGTGGCTATTGGCCGAAGCGCGCAAGCTCGGCGCCACCGGCGTAGCGCTCAAGGATGAAATGCCAAGCCACTATCGGCTGACGTAAGGCTGGGCGCCTTTCAGCTTATAGCGCGCAGCAGCTTGCCCGGCAGCGCGCCCGTATCATGGCCCGCTTCGCGAATGGGCTTGCCGGCAACCAGCGTCATGTCATAACCATCAACGCGCTGCACCAAACGCCGCCCACCCGCTGGCAGATCATAGATCATCTCAGGGTGATACAGACGCAGCGCATCGAAATTGATGATGTTCACATCAGCCATGGCACCGGGTGCCAACCGGCCACGATCCTTAAGGCCGAAGAAATCCGCTGTCTCACTGGTTTGGCGCTTCACCACGAATTCCAAGGGCAGGCCCTCGCCGCGCTTCCGATCCCGCGCCCAATGCGTCAGCATAAAGCTTGGTGTCGAAGCATCGCAAATCACGCCGCAATGCGCACCGCCATCGGAAAGGCCAAGCACGGTCGCCTTATCCATGTTCATTTCACGCACGACGGAAAGATCACCTGTCACGTAATTCGTAACCGGGAAATACAGCATCCGCTCGCCATCAGCGTCCACCAGGAAATCATAGCAATAGGAAGCCGGATCCTGACCGGCTTTGGCAGCAAGTGCTGCGATGCTGCGCTCCCGCGGCGGCTCATAATCCGGCGGATCGCCCAATTCGAACATATTGTCCCAACGCGTCGCGATTTGGCGGGACAGTGGAGGCAGAACATCCAGCAACCGCTTCGATGCTTCTTCGGAAAGGATTTTGCGCCGCATCTCCGGATCACGCAGCCGCGCCAATTGCTCAGCTGGCGGAAGCCCTGCCAGCGCCGCAAAGCTTTCGCGTAGCGCAAAGGGATTGAGCGACGTCGTCAGCCCCAAAATCAACCCCACCGTGCGCCCCGCGACTTGCGCAGCCAGGCTCAGCCCCTCAGCGCGCGCATCATGCACGCCCTGCATCAGGCGCTTCCACCGCTGCGGGTCATAGGCGCGATCCGTTAGCAGGAACCAAACCGGGCGCTTGGTGGATTTCGCCACTTCACGCAGCCAGCGGAATTCTGCCGCCTCATCCTCAAAATCGCTCAACATGCCGAAAGTGCCGCGCCCGGCCTTGCCCATGGCGCGGCCGATGGCGAGCAATTCCTCTTCTTCCGCATAGCGGCCCGGCACCAGATCACCGGCCAAGGTCTTGTGCTGGTCCGTGCGCGATGTGGTGAAGCCGAAGGCACCGGATTCCAGCGCTTCCTGAGTCAGTCGCGCCATGGCTTCAATATCATCGCCTGTCGCGTTTTCCCGATTCAATCCACGGTCACCCATCACGTAAACGCGCAAGGGATGATGCGCGAGCTGCGCGCCAATGTTCAGCGTGCGGGGCATGGCTTCCAAAGCGTCAAGATATTCGGGGAAGCTTTCCCAATTCCATTTCAACCCCTCGGTTAGCGTAATACCGGGGATGTCTTCCACGCCTTCCATCAGATCAATCAGCGCCTGATGATGGCTTTTCTGCACTGGCGCAAAGCCAACGCCGCAATTCCCGAAAAGCAGAGTCGTCACGCCATGCCAGGATGAGGGTGCGAGCTTCGGGTCCCAAGTGGCCTGGCCATCATAATGCGTATGCACATCCACCCAGCCAGGCGTGACCAGCCGGCCTTCGGCTGAAACATCGCGCCGCGCCGGGCCGGCCTTGCCACCCACCTGCGTGATGCGGTCGCCATCAATCGCGACATCACCGGTGTAACGCGGCGTGCCGAACCCATCCACAATGGTGCCGCCGCGAATCACGATATCATGCATGGTGCTTCTCCATCCGGCTTGGTGGTGGCTCCGGAATGCCATGGGGACGCTGATCTATGAGCTTAGGCTAACCAAAGCGCCCCGCCCCGGCAAGCATGCGCTGGCTTGCCCGCCCCACTGGCGCTGTCTAGCCTGCTCCATCCGCCGGGGCGCGCCGCTTTCGGCAGCAATGAAGACAAGGAAACAAGCATGAGCACACCGAAAAAGCCGCGCTTCCCCGAATTGACGCCCGAGAGCATGAGCGCGGAGCAACGCGCCGCAGCTGAGGGCATCATCAAAGGCCCGCGCGGCGGCCTACGTGGCCCCTTCAATGCCTGGCTCCGCAGCCCGGTCTTTGCCGATAGAATGCAGAAGGTCGGCGAATATCTGCGCTTCAACAGTTCCATCCCCGCCGATTTGAATGAATTCGCCATTCTGGTCACGGCGCGGGTTTGGACCAGCCAATATGAATGGTATGCGCATCACGCCATGGCGATGAAGGCCGGCTTGCCGCCTGCGATTGCGGCAGACCTTGCCGAAGGTCGTCGCCCTGCCGGCATGACGGAAGATCAACGCTTGGTCTATGAATTTTGCACTGAACTGCACCGCGACCACGGCGTATCCGACGCCACTTTCGCCGCCACTGCCGCGCGCTTCGGTGAACAGGGTGTGGTCGATTTGATTGCCGTGAGCGGCTATTACGTCACCGTATCCATGACGCTGAATGTGGGAGAAGTGCAAATCCCACCGGAGGCGACGCCGCTGCCGCCCTTGCCAAAAGCATAGGAAAGCAATGGGGCGGCACGTAGCCGCCCCACGCGCGTTGTATCAGCTACGGACGAAAGCGCAGCCACCATACGCGATCGGGCGGAAGGCATCATCGGCTGCCGTTGTCTGTAGCAGCTTGTAATAATCAAACGGCCCGCGGCTTTCCTCGGGCTTCTTAACCTCGAACAAATAGGCCGGGTGCATCTTCCGCCCATCGGCGCGGATGGTGCCTTGACCGAAGGCGTCATCATCCGTCGGCAGCGCCTTCATGCGCTGCACGGTGGCAAGGCCACTCGCCTTCGCCGCCTGCACGCCAAGATCAGCAACCGCCTTCAGATAATGCAGCGTGCCGGAATAATCGCCGGCATGGCTCATGCCAACAGCAACCTGGCCGGCCACCGCCTGTGCGCGGCGGAAGAAGGCGCGCGTGCGGTCATTCAAATCCCAATAGAAGGTTTCGGTGCAAACAAGCCCTTGGGCAGTTTGCAGACCAAGCGCATGCACATCCGGCAGGAACATGAGCATGGAAGCGAGTTTGGTGCCGCGCCGCGTAATGCCGAATTCCGCCGCCTGCTTGATGCAGTTGATGGTATCCGTACCGGCATTGGCAAAGCCGATCACCTTCGCGCGCGAAGCCTGCGCCTGCAGCAGATAGGATGAGAAATCGGTCGTGCCCGGGAAAGGTGTACGCACGGAACCAACCACGCGCCCCCCTGCGGCATGCACGAAAGCCGAGGTATCGCGTTCCAGCGAATGACCAAAGGCGTAATCGGCGGTAACAAAGAACCAGGTATCGCCGCCAGCGCGCACTGTCGCACCGCCGGTGGATTTGGCGAGCATGTAAGTGTCATAGGCCCAATGCACCGTATTCGGCGTGCAAGCACGGCCAGTCATATCCGATGTGGCGGTAGAGGTCGGGATGGTGACCTTGTTCTTTTCGCGTGTTAGCTCCGCCACCGCCAGCGCCACGGAAGAAGCAGCCAGGCTCAGTGTCATATCCACGCCGTCACGGTCATACCATTGGCGCGCAATATTCAACGCGACATCGGGGCGGTTCTGGTGATCCGCCACAACGGTTTCCACATTGAATCCGCGCTGGCCGAATTCCTGCACCGCAAGCCGCGCGCATGCAACGGTGGTCGGGCCATTGATGTCGCGGAAAGTGCCGGACATATCGGTCAAGATGCCGATCTTGATGGTATTGGCGGCTTGCGCTTTCGCGCTGCGCCATGGCAGGCCACCAAGGGCTGCTGCACCGCCCGCAGCGGTCAGGACTGAACGTCTTTCAATAGTCATGGTGCTTCCCTTTTTCTCCCTGTTGGCTTTTTGAAGCCTGAGACGCGCGCTCCATACCCCAGGCGCTGGCTGAAATCCATGCCTATTCCGCCGCCATGCGGCTGGCCGGTGGGCGGAAGGCTGGCATCACATGCTGGGCGAAAAGCGTCAGGCTGCGCAGGATTTTCTCATGCCCGTAATAGGGCGGGTAATGCAGCAGCAGGCTGGTCATGCCCGTCCGTGCCTGCAGGGCGCGGAGCTTCGCAATCACCGTGGTTGGGCTACCATGTAGCAGCGTGGTTTCAGCCAGCACCCCGTAATCCAGCGCCTGCCCTTTCTCAGATACGGATCCAAGGTATCCGCTGGTGCCAGAACTGCTGAAATTGCCGATATGGTGCAGGATGTGTTCTTCCGTATCGGCCCGCGCCTGTTCATCCGTATCCGCAACATAGACCATGCGCGCGATATCAATATGACCGGCCGCCGGATTATTGCGCTGCGGCGATGGCGCGGTGGCGAGCGCTTCGCGATAAATCTTGGCTTGCCCGGAAAGAGTTTCAATCCCAGGTAGAGTGCTCAGCATCAGGCCGAAACCATTGCGCCCGGCATAGGCGATGGAACGATCCGTCCCGCCCGCCATATAAAGCGGCGGATGCGGAAGCTGAACCGGCACGGGCAGCATTTCATATTGGCCTTCCACCTTGCCCTTGAAGAATTTGCCGTCATGCGTCCAACGCCGGCGGTGGAAGCCATCGAAAATCAGCTTGACGCTTTCTTCCACAATATCGCGCCGCGCTTCAAAATCCTTGCCCAGACCTTCAAACTCATAAGGCCGGTAACCACTGCCCAGACCCAGCATCACGCGGCCATTGGAAAGCACATCGACGAAAGCCGTATTTTCTACCACGCGGATCGGGTCATAAAGCGGCAGCGTAATCACGCCGGCAGCGAGCTTGATGCGGCTGGTGCGCGCCGCGAGGTAAGACATATACACAAAGCAATCCGGCATAATGCCGTAAGTCGTGCTGAAGTGATGCTCCGCGATCCAGGCCGTATCATACCCCAGCGCTTCGGCGCGCAGAATTTCCTCAGTGGTGCGCGCAGTGACGCCCTGATGCGGATAGGGTTCTTCCACCGGATTGGGGTGGCTGGTCATCAGAATGCCGAATTCCATTGTCTTCCTCCTGCAGCTTGGATTTTTCTTGGCTTAGCCGCCTGCTTCCTTGGGCGTGGCGCGCACTTCAATGCCTGCCAGTTTTTCCATATGCTGAATGGTTGAAACGAAATCCTCTGGCCCGGAACCCATGGCCAAAGCCATGGAAAGATATTGCCGCGCTGCGGGCCCCATGAACATGGGCACGCCAAAGCGTTCGGCTTCTTCCAGACACAGCTTCACATCCTTGTGCATCAGCCCCGCGGCGAAGCGCACCGGGAAACCCTGCGCGCGTTCCGTGATGGCCTGCGGCACGCGCTTTTCCGACATGAAGGAACGCCCGCTGGACGCATTCAGCACGTCAAACATCAGCTTGGTATCCAGGCCCGCCTTGGCACCCAGCACCATGCCTTCCAAACAAGCGAGCGTATTGCTGGCAAGAATGACATTGTTCACCAGCTTCATGGTCTGCCCAAGGCCCGGTTCCGCGCCCAGATAAAAGATATTCTGACCAATCGCCTTAAGCACCGGCTCCACCGCCTTTTGTGATGCGACATCGCCCGATGTCATGATGGCAAGCGTACCGGCCTCGGCACCTGAAACGCCGCCGCTGACCGGCCCATCAATCAAATGAATGCCCTTGGCGGCCAGGCCTTCCGCCACGCGCCGCGCCACCGTGGGGCCTGTAGTGGAAAGATCCACCACAATCTTCGCCATGCTGCCTTGCACCAGCCCATCCGCGCCCAAGGCCACAGCTTCCACCGCCGCCGGTGTCGGCAGGCTGAGCAGCACGGTGTCGCATTTGTCAGCCACATCACGCGCGCTGGTCGCGGCCGTGGCACCCATGGCCGTGAGCGATGCGACCGCCTTCTGATCAAGATCATGCACCATCAGCGCATGGCCGGCCTTCACCAGGCGCCGCGCCATCACGCCACCAATATTCCCAAGGCCGATGAAACCAAGCTTCATGACATTCCTCATCACCGTTGCGCCGGGCTTGCACGGCCCGCGCTGTTATTTATGGGCAAAGGCTCCGCCCGGAAGCGCCCTCAGTCAAGGGGCAGCTTCAGCGCGTGGCGGGCAATTTCGTGAAATCCCCGAAGCGCATGCTCGGGTGGCTGCGGGCATATTGTGGCGGGAAGGCCGCCTGTTCGCGCAAAGCCTCAGCCGCATGCCACGCCCAGCGCGGATTATAGCTCATGCCCCGACCAATCGCGATCAAATCCGCCGCACCATCGCGCAACGCCTGATCCGCCTGCGCCGGTTCATTGATAAGCCCAACCGCAATGGTCGGAATTCCGGCATCTTCGCGAATACGCCGCGCCATGGGCACCTGATAGCCGGGGCCAAGGTCAATCTGCTGATCAGGGCTGCTGCCGCCGGAAGACGCGCAGATGAAATCACAGCCAAGCTTCTTCAATTCCTGCGCGAAAACTACGCTATCGGCCAAGGTCCAGCCACCTTCGATCCAATCCGTTGCGGAAACCCGCACACCAAGCGGCTTTTCCTCAGGCCAGACGGCGCGCATGGCGGCGAAAACCTCCAACGGGAAGCGCATGCGGCCCGTGATATCGCCGCCATATTCATCATTTCGATTATTGGATAGCGGCGACAGGAAGGAATGCAGCAAATAGCCATGCGCCGAATGCAGCTCAATCAAATCAATGCCGAGCGCATCCGCCCGCCTTGTCGCTTGCACAAAAAATTCCTTGATCTCAGCCAGCCCCGCATGGTCCAGCATGCGCGGCGCCGGCCGGCCGGGGAAGGCGATATCGCCGGGGCTGATCGGGTGGAAGCCGCCCTCCTCCGGCCCGATATACTTGCCGCCCATCCAGGGTTGCGCGGTGGAGCCCTTCCGCCCCGAATGGGCCAATTGCATCGCGAGCTTCGCCTGGCCGTGCTGGCGGCAAAACGCCATCACCCGTGCGATGGAGTCTTGCTGCGCATCATTCCATAGCCCCAGATCAAACCGCCCAACCCGTCCGCGGGGTTCCACCGCCGTAGCCTCAAAAAACATCAGGCCAGCGCCGGAGACCGAGAAATTCCCATAATGCATCAGGTGCCAATCCGTCGCCTCATTGCCGGTGGTGCCGGAATACTGCGCCATAGGGGAGACGATGATGCGGTTGGGCAGCGTCAGCCCGCGCAGGGTAAAGGGCGAAAAAAGTCGACTTGGCATTGGCGGTTTCCTCTTTTGGGGGAATACTCGCTCCCGTCCTGCTCAGCGCGCAAGCCCTGGGCCTGGGTTCATGGAATTTCTGTTAGGTGGCGCGGTCCCTTGGCGCGCTGAGAAGGGTGGATGCGATGAATGAAATGCGGCGAACCATGCCGGCAAACTCCGGCCCGGCCTTGACCGAGCCCGATGTGATCATCATCGGCGCCGGCATTTCCGGCCTCTATCAGCTGTATCGCCTGCGGGAGCTTGGCTATGGCGTCCAGGTGTTCGAGACCGGCAGCGATCTGGGCGGCACCTGGTATTGGAATCGCTACCCCGGCGCGCGGTTTGATTCGGAAAGCTACACCTACGGCTATTCTTTTTCCGATGAGCTGCTGCAGGAATGGAGCTGGAGCGAGCATTTCGCCCCGCAGCCCGAAACACTGCGCTATTTGCAGCACGTAGCAGACAGGTTCGATCTGCGCCGCCATATCCAATTCAATAGACGCGTCGTCAGCGCGCATTTTAATGAGGCGTCGCAGCGCTGGACTGTGACGCTGGATACGGGCGCTGAGCATAACTGCCGCTTCCTGATCACCGCCCTTGGTCCGCTTTCCGCCGATACGCTGCCGCGCATCCCGGGCGTTGAAAGCTTTACTGGCCAATCCTTCCATACCTATCGCTGGCCACATGAACCCGTAAGCTTCGCGGGCAAGCGCGTGGCGGTGATTGGCACGGGGGCGACGGGCGTGCAGGTGATCCAGACCATTGCTTCTGAGGTGGGTTCCCTCACGGTCTTTCAGCGCACGCCAAATTGGTGCGCGCCTTTGCATAACCGCGCTATCACGGAAGAAGAACAGCGCCAGATCAAAGGCAATTACCCAGCACTTTTCGCGCTGCTGCGCACCACGCCTGGCTGCTATATCCATAATGCCGATCCGCGCAGCGTGTTTGAAGTCACGCCAGAAGAACGCGAAGCCTTTTGGGAGCAGCGCTATGCCGAACCGGGCTTTGGCATTTGGCAGGCGAATTACCGTGATATCCTGACCGACCCCAAGGCCAATGCGTTGATCAGCGATTTCATCGCGCGCAAAATCCGCCAGCGCGTGAAGGACCCAGCGGTTGCGGAAAAGCTTATTCCCAAGAATCACGGTTTTGGCACGCGCCGCGTCCCGCTCGAAACACGCTATTTTGAGGCCTATAATCGCGAGAATGTCCGACTGGTGGATATCAACGAAACCCCGATCGAGCGCATCACGCCGAAGGGCATCAAGACCAGCGATGCCGAATATGAATTCGACATGATCATCTACGCCACAGGCTTTGATGCGATCACCGGCGCTTTTGATCGGATTGATTTCAGGGGCATTGGCGGCCAGCGGCTTAAGGACAAATGGGCGGATGGGCCGAAAACCTATCTGGGTCTGCAATCCGCGGGCTTCCCCAATATGCTGACGATCGTGGGGCCGCATAATGCCTCCACCCGCTGCAATATCCCGCGCTGCATTGAACAGAATGTGGAATGGGTGACGGATTTGATGCGCCATGTGCGCGATAACGGCATCAGCCGCTTTGAAGCGACTGATGCCGCAGAAGCCGAATGGTCACACCATATCGAAAGCCTGGCCGAGGGTATGCTTTACGCCCAGATCGATTCCTGGGCGACGGGCATCAATCGCAATGTCGAAGGGCGCGATCAGCGACGCATTCTGCAATATCAGGGCGGCGCGCCGGCCTATCGCGAAAAATGTGATGCGGTTGCCGCGCAGGGCTATGCCGGCATGAAGCTGAGCTGAACCATGCGCCAGAACCCCGTTCGCATCGCGCTGCGCAACCGCCAGATGGCGCATGGAATCATGGCAACGGAGTTTCTAACACCTGGGCTTTGTCAAATCCTGGCGAATGCCGGTGCTGAATACGTGATTTTTGACATGGAACATGGCGGCATGGGCATTGATGCGATCAAGGCCCAATGCGCCTTTGCGCGCAATGTTGGCGTAGTGCCTTTGGTGCGCGTGACCGGCCACCACTATCATCTGATCGCGCCTGTGCTGGATGCGGGCGCCATGGGCATCATGGAACCCATGGTGGAAACGCGCGCCCATGCGGAAGAATTAGCCGCCTGGTGTCGCTATCGTCCCGAAGGGCAGCGCGGCGTTGGCTTCGGCTATGCGCATGATGACTATAATGGCCAGGATGTGATCGCCGGCATGAAGGCTGAAAATGAACGCGTCATGGTTATTCCCCTGATCGAAACCGCCAAGGGGATTGAAAATGTTGAAGCGATCATGGCCGTGCCCGGTGTGGATTTGGGCTGGTTCGGCCATTATGATTTGAGCGATTCACTTGGCATCACAGCGCAATTCGACCATCCGATGTTCCAGGCCGCGCTCTCACGCTTCCTGAAAGCCTGCGAAGCCGCGGGCAAGCCCGCCGGCGTATTGGGCGCGGGGATGGAAATGGTGCGCGGCTGGCGCGCCAAGGGGTTTCGCTGCCTGTGCTACGGGTCTGATGTCAGCGTCTTCCAATCCGCACTCAAGGGTGCCTTGGATACGCTGAAGGGCGAAGCGGGCTGAAAACACATCATCGAAAAATCGGAAGACGATAATGGAATTCAAAATCGGCACTGAACAGCGGGAAATGATCGCCGCTGTCAGGGAATTGGCGCAAAAAGAATTCAAGCAGGATGCGCCGAAATGGATGGATGGCACCTTTCCCTGGCCGAATATCAAGAAGCTCGCCGCGCTTGGCGTGCTGGGTATGTCGGTGCCGGAAGAATATGGCGGGCTTGGCCTTTCCATTCTTGATTCCGCTTTGATCCTGGAAGAAATCGCCAAGGTGGATTACGTCACCGCTATGGCGGTACTGGGTGAAGCGGGCGTGCAAACCCGCGTTATTTCCCATTACGCGCCGAAAGCCATCAAGGAACGCATCCTGCCCCGCGTGATTTCTGGCGATTGCATCCTGGCCATTTGCATGACGGAACCGCATGCCGGCACGGATGTTGCCAATTACCGCACCAATACCAAGCGCCATGGCAATCATCTTGTGCTGAACGGCACGAAAACGCTGATTTCCCGTGCCGAGGAAGCCGGCATGTTCGTGGTGTTCACCCGCGTGGATGGCAAGGCGGGGCGCGAAGGGATTGGTTGCGTACTGGTGGAAAAGGGCACGCCGGGCCTTTCTGTCACTGGCACCTACCACACTATGGGGGGCGAGAATCTGCACGAAGTGCAATTCAATGATTGCGAATTACCGCCCGAGAACCTGGTGATTGAAACCGATGGTTTCAAGAAATTGCTGACCGCCTTCAATACGCAGCGCTGCCTCAACCCCAGTATCTCGCTTGGGCTGGCGGAAGGCGCCTTTGATGAGGCGGTGCGCTACGTGAATGACCGCAAGCTGTTTGACAAATCCATCGCGGATTTCCAGGGCATTCGCTGGAAATTCGCCGATATGTTCAAGGATATCGAAGCCGGGCGCGGTTTGCTCTACCGCGCTTGTCTCACCGCCAATCCCTTCCCTGATCCCTTCATGGCAGCAACCGCCAAGGTGTTCTGCAATGAAATGTCACTGCGCGTGACCAGTGAGGCGGTGCAAGTGCATGGCGGCTATGGCTTCACGGATGAATATCCAGTCTCCCGCCTTTATCGCGGCGCGCGGTATGGTTCGCTTGGTGGTGGGTCTTCGGAATCGCTGCGTGATCTAATCGGCAAACACATCCTGGCCGATGCCGGCGGTGTGGATGGCATTCTGGGCCTTGATACCTATTGAGAAACCTTGCAGGGCGCAGCCCGGCTGTGGTTAAGCTTTGAAAAAATTAACAACGGGAGGAATGTCATGACCATGAAGCTCAGCCGTCGCGCCGTGATGGGCGCTGCCGCGCTCGCCCCCTTTGCTGCCCGCGCGCAATCGGATTGGCCCAATCGCCCCGTGCGCATTGTGGTGCCCTTCCCGCCCGGCCAGGCCGCCGACATTTTCACCCGCGTTATCGCCGATGAACTTTCCAAGCGCTGGCCGCAGCGGGTCGTGGTGGAAAATCGCGCGGGGGGAGCTTCCGTTCCTGGCGTTGAATCCGTCGCGCGCGCGCCGGCCGATGGCTATACGTTGCTCACGGGCACATCGGGACCGCTTGGTGTCAATCCTTCCGTCATTCAGCGCCTGCCTTATGATGTGGAAAAGGATTTCGCCTTCATCAGCAATATCGTCATGGTGCCGTTATTGGTGATTGCGCATCCCTCCGTTCCCGAACGCACCATTCAGGAATTGGCTGCCAGTGCTAAGGCGCGCCCTGGGCAATTGGACATGGCCTCTGCCGGGCCTGCCACCAGCCAGCATATGGCGGCTGAATTGCTGATGCTGCGCGCCGGCATTCGTTTCAATATCGTGCATTATCGCGGCAGCGGCCCGGCCATTGCCGATGTTATCGCCGGCAATGTGAAGCTGATGACGGATTCAGTCGCCTCCGCCCTGCCGCATATCCAATCCGGCCGCGTACGCCCGATAGCGCTTTGCAGCGCGCGGCGCGTGCCGCAATTGCCCGATGTGCCAACCATCGCGGAAAGCCTGGTGCCTGGCTATGAGGCATCAGGCTGGTCCGGCCTGGTCGCGCCCACGGGCACGCCGCTCGAAATCATCAATCGCATCAATGCCGATGTGGTGGCCATCCTGCGCGATCCCGCCATCATCAAAAGGATCGAGGATATGGGCGCGGTGGCAGACCCGCTGACGCCAGATCAGTTCGGCCAATTTGTCCGTGCAGAAGTGGCGAAGTGGCGCGAAGTGGCGCGCGCTGGGAATGTGAAGCTGGAAGGCTAAACCCGCGTCAGTTCAGCGCCATACCGGCGGAAACGCCATGCAGGCAGGCCATCAATAGCGAAAGCGGCAAGCGCAGGCGCCACCACCAAGCCGGCGCCATGCTGGCCGCCTGCGCTGCGCTATCCGCCAATGGCAGCAACGCGAAAATCACCGCGAGCAGCAAAAGCCCCGCCTGAGGCGGCAGCAGCAGCGCCACCCAGGCCACCAGCATGGGCAGGACGGAAGCCACCAGCCAGCGCGTGAGCGCCGCGCCCTCAGCCCTATTCGCCGCCAGGCCCCACCAGGCGCCACCGATGAAGCTCGCGATCAGCGCGCCATAGGCGGGGCCAGCCTGCAACGCGAAGGCGGCCGCATCCCCACCCGCGGCCAGAAGCGGCGGCATGGCAAGGCTTGGCAGCAGGCCGGCGGCGCCCAGCAGCAACGCGGGGCGGGGGATGGAGGCATTCGACATGGCCCTGCCCTCTCACAATTCTGCTGGTCAGGACAAGCCCCACCCTGGCGAAGCGCCGCCAATGGCGCCATCTTAGGCCCATGAATGTGATCGCCCCCGGCCCCGTGCTGTTCATGCCGGAAAAGCGCCCCGCGCCGCCAACGACGCGGCGGCTTGCCGTGACCGCGCCTTATGAACCGAATGGCGATCAGCCACGCGCCATCGCTCATCTGATCGGTGGGTTGGAGGCTGCGGAGCGTGACCAGGTGCTGCTGGGGGTAACCGGTTCCGGCAAGACCTTCACCATGGCCAAGGTGATTGAGGCGGTGCAGCGGCCCACCCTGATCCTGGCGCCGAACAAGACATTGGCCGCGCAGCTTTACGGCGAAATGAAAAGCTTCTTCCCGGAAAACGCGGTGGAATACTTCGTATCCTATTATGATTACTACCAGCCGGAAGCCTATGTGCCGCGCACCGACACTTACATCGAAAAAGACGCGCAAATCAACGAACAGATAGACCGTATGCGCCATTCCGCCACACAGTCGCTCCTGGAACGGAATGACGTGGTGATCGTCGCCTCGGTTTCCTGCATCTATGGCATTGGTTCGGTCGAAACTTATTCCCGCATGGTCGTGAAGCTCGAAGCCGGCGGGAAGATTGACCGGGATGTGCTGGTGAAGGGTCTGGTGGAACAGCAATATCGTCGCAACGATAATTTCTTCGCCCGCGGCACTTTCCGCATTCGGGGCGAAAACGTCGACTTATGGCCCAGCCATTTGGAAGACCGCGCCTGGCGCGTTTCGCTTTTCGGCGATGAGATTGAAGCAATCCGCGAATTCGATCCGCTGACGGGCGAAATCACCGCGGAGATGGAACGCGTTTCGATTTACGCGAATAGCCACTATGTCACGCCGCGCCCGACGCTCACCCAGGCCATCACGCGCATCAAGGATGAATTGAAGGAACATCTGGCGAAGCTGCATGCGGAAGGCAAATTGCTGGAAGCGCAGCGGCTGGAACAGCGCACCATCTTTGATATTGAAATGATGGAAACCACGGGGTCTTGCAAAGGTATTGAAAATTACAGCCGCTACCTCACGGGCCGCAACCCGGGCGAACCACCACCCACGCTGTTCGAATATTTGCCCGACAACGCTTTGCTGATCGTGGATGAAAGCCATGTCACGGTGCCGCAAATCGGCGGCATGTATCGCGGCGACTATGCGCGCAAGACCGTGCTTTCCGAATACGGCTTCCGCCTGCCAAGCTGCACAGATAACCGCCCGCTGAAATTCGAAGAATGGGACACCTACCGCCCGCCCTCCATCTTCGTCAGCGCCACGCCTGGCCCGTGGGAGATGGAACGCACCGGCGGCGCCTTCGCCGAACAGGTGATCCGCCCAACCGGCCTGGTTGATCCCGTCACGGAAATCCGCCCAGTGGAAAAGCAGGTGGATGATCTGCTGGCGGAATGCCGCGAAGTCGCCAAGCATGGCGGGCGCGTGCTTGTGACTACACTTACCAAGCGCATGGCCGAAGACCTAACGGAATACATGACGGAAGCCGGCATCCGCGTGCGCTATTTGCATTCGGATATTGACACGCTTGAACGCATCGAAATCATCCGCGATTTGCGCAAGGGCGTTTTTGATGTGCTGATCGGCATCAACCTTCTGCGTGAAGGCTTGGATATTCCCGAATGTGCGCTTGTCGCGATTCTGGATGCGGATAAGGAAGGGTTTCTGCGCAGCACCACATCACTCATCCAAACCATTGGCCGCGCCGCGCGCAATGTTGATGGGCGCGTGGTGCTCTATGCCGATGTCATGACCGATAGCCTGCGCCGCGCCTTGGAAGAAACCGCACGCCGCCGCTCAAGACAGCAAGCCTGGAATACGGAACACGGCATCACGCCGCAAACCATCCGGCGCGATATCTCATCCGCGCTGCAATCCATCTATGAGCAGGATTACGTGACGGTTGACGCGCTTGAAGGTGAGGAAACCGCCGAATTCGTTGGCAAGGATTTGCGCGCCACCATCGCCGAATTGGAACGTAAGATGCGCGCGGCGGCGGCTGATCTTGAATTCGAAACCGCGGCCAGGCTCCGGGATGAGATCAAGCGGCTGGAAAGCCTCGATCTGGGGCTTGCGCCCAACCTCGCCGGCCGGTCGCTCCAGGAAGCCAAGCCTAAGGCCAAATCGGATTGGAAGCCAAAGCCCATGGGGCCGGGCGGCGGGGGCTATGATCCCAACAAGGCCAAGGGTGGGCGGCGACGCAAGGGCTGATCCGCCCAAAAAACCGGCGATCCAGGGTGCATATGCCTACAAACCGAACAGATTTCGGCTTTGCAACGCCCCCCCGCAGCGGTTAAGCCTTGCCCGGCCACGCCCAAGGGCGCAGAGACTTGCTATCAGGTCGCAGGGACCACGGAAAAAGGGAAAACCTCAATGGCTCATGGCATTTCGCGCCGCGCTGCGCTCATCGCCGGCACTTCGATTTTGGCGGCGCCACTTGTGGCCCGCGCCCAGGCGCCGCGGCTGCGCTTCACGCTGGATTGGGCCTTCCAGGCGCCCAACGCCTTCGCGCTGCTGGCGCGCGACAAGGGCTATTTCCGGGACGCCGGCATTGATGTGCAGATTGACCGTGGCCAGGGCTCGGGCGGCGTGCCGGTGGCACTTGCTGGCGGGTCCTATGACATGGGCTATGCTGACCTGAACCCCGCCATCAAATTCGTCGCCGAAAACCCGGATCGCGGCATTGTGGCGGTTGCCGTGCTGCATGATCGCAGCCCGCTTTGCGCCATTGTGCGCGCCGATGGCCCCATTCGTACGCCGAAGGATCTGGAAGGCAAGCGCCTGGCTGCGCCGGATTTCGATGCCGGCCGCCAGCTTTTCCCGGCCTTCGCCAAGGCTTCCGGGGTTGATGCCAGCAAGGTGACTTTCCTTTCGGTCTCTCCCGCTTTGCGTGAACCCATGCTGGTGCGCCGCGAAGCCGATGGCGTGACGGGCTTTGTCACCACCTCCGCCCTCGCGCTGAAGGGCATCGGGCTCGATCATCCGGCGCAGCGCGTGATGATGTATTACGATCATGGGCTGAACCTTTACGGCGGCGCCATCCTGACCACGCGCGCCTTCATCGAACGCAACCCCGCCGTGGTGCGTGGCGCGACGGCTGCGCTGATGCGCGGCTTCCGCGATACGCTCCGCAATGGTCAGGAGATGCTGGATAATCTGAAGCGCGTGGAACCACTGACGGATGTGGCGATAGAACGTGAGCGGCATGAAATGAATGTCGCGCGCGTCATCATGTCGGACAATGTGCGCGCCAATGGGCTTTCCTCGGTGGATATGGGCCGGCTGCAAACCGGCATTCGCGCGGTGGAAGAAGCCTATAACCTTCCGCCCCGCGTGCAGGCCGCACAAATCTACACGGCCGATTTCCTGCCCGCCGCTGCTGATCGCGCGGTCTGATCCCGCGCCATGGCGCAAGGTTTCGTGGATATCTCCAATGTCGCCATGCGCTATGGCGGCGTTGAGGGAACGCTCGCGCTCAAGGGCACCAGCCTTGCGGTGGCGGAAGGCGAGTTCGTTGCCGTGGTCGGGCCATCAGGCTGCGGCAAATCCACGCTGATGCGCCTGGTCACAGGGTTGTGGCCACCTACTGAAGGCCAGGTTTTCGTGGATGGCCAGGAAGTGGATGGCCCGCTTTCCATCGCCGGCATGGCCTTCCAGAATCCTACCCTGCTGCCGTGGCGGAACATTCTGGACAATGTGATGCTGCCCTTGGAAGTGGTGCAGCCGCATCGCGGCCAATTGCGCGCCAAGCGGGCCGATTATGAACGCCAGGCGCGTGAATTGCTCGCCCTGGTCGGGCTTGATGGGTTTGAAGCCAAATTTCCTTGGCAGCTTTCAGGCGGCATGCAGCAGCGTGCATCGCTTTGCCGCGCGCTGATCCATCAGCCCCGCTTGCTGATGCTGGATGAACCGTTCGGCGCCTTGGATATCTTCACGCGCGAAGATCTTTGGGCGGTGATGCAAAAGCTTTGGTTGGCGCGCCGCCCTACGGTGATCCTTGTGACGCATGATTTGCGCGAAGCCGCTTTTCTGGCGGATCGCGTGCTGGTCATGTCTTCCCGCCCTGGCCGCATTATCGCGGAACGGCGCGTGGATTTCCCGCGTGAACGCACCATGGAGACCACCTACACCAAGGAATTCCAAGATTTGGTGCATGAATTGCGCGATCGCATCAGTGATGCCCGCGATGCCGAGGAAATTGCCGATGCCCAGTAAAGCGCTCCGCAGCCCCGAAGCCTTGGCGGCTGCCGCGCGCCGACGCCGCCGGTTGGAAGCCTGGCTGCCCTGGCTCGTGATTGGTGGCATGTTCCTGATCTGGGAAGCGGCAGTGCGCATTTTTGCGATCCAGCCCTTCATCCTGCCAGCGCCTTCAGCCATTGCCGCGAGTATGGTGAAATGGTGGCAGCCCTTGCTCACCAATTCATGGGCAACGCTGCTGACCACCGTAATTGGCTTCGCCATGGCGATTGTCTTCGGGCTATTGCTGGGTGTGGTGATCGGGTCTTCCGTGCTGGTCTATCGTGGGCTTTATCCGCTGCTGATCGCCTTCAATTCCGTGCCCAAAGTGGCGGTCGTACCTATTCTGGTCATCTGGTTCGGCGCCGGCTTTTGGCCTGCGGTACTCACCGCCTTTCTGATCTCCTTCTTCCCGATCGTGGTGAATGTCGCGACCGGCATCGCCACGGTTGAACCCGAATTACGCGATGTGCTGCGTGCGCTTGGCGCCAGCCCCACAGATATCATCCGCAAGGTCGGGCTGCCGCGCGCCATGCCTTACTTCTTCGCCTCGCTCAAAGTTGCCATCACGGTGGCTTTCGTTGGTTCCATCATCAGTGAAACCGTGGCCGCCAATGAAGGTATTGGGCATTTGATGCTGGTTGCATCCTCCCGCTTTGATGTGCCGTTGGTATTCGCGGGGCTCATCATTACCGGGGTGATGGGGGTCGCGATGTACTGGGTTGCGGTGACGATTGAAGAACGCACCACCGGCTGGGCCACACGCGGCCAGCAGGACCCGCGCCTGGCTGCTGGGGGCTGAGGCCATGCTGGAAGCGGCGCTCCGGCTTGGCATGATGACGCCAAGCTCCAACACGGTGTTGGAGCCTGTCACGGCGGCGCTATTGGCGCCAACCCCCTGGATCACTGCGCATTTCCAACGCTTGCGCGTGCTGGCGATCAATCTGGGCGCGGATGCCACCAGCCAATTTGATCCGCGCCCGATGGCGGATGCGGCGGCGCTGCTTGCGGATGCAAAAGTGCATGCGCTCTGCTGGAATGGCACTTCCGGCGCGTGGCTCGGCCTTGAAAGTGATCGGGCACTTTGCGCCACCATCACGCATGAGACTGGTCTGCCCTGCACCACAGCGACGCTTGCGCTGTTCGATGCGCTGGCTGGGCTTGGCGCCAAGCGTATCGGGCTGGTGACGCCTTATCTGAACACGGTGCAGACCGCCATTATCGAAAACTTCGCAGGCCTTGGCGTGGAAACCGTGGTGGAACGCCATCTGGAAGACCCCGGCAATTACAGTTTTGCGGAACACAGCGCCGCCAAGGTGGATGCGCTGGTGCGCGAAACCGCCACCGCCAAGCCAGATGCCATCGTGATCCATTGCACCAATTTCCGCGGCCTGCCCGGCGCGGTTGGGATCGAAGCTGAAACTGGCATTCCCATTCTGGATTCCATCGCCGTGGCACTTTGGGGTGCCATTCGCGCAGCGGGCCGCAGCCCTGCCATGGTCAAGGGTGGCGGGCGGCTTTTCGCGCTCTAAAAACCGAGAAGCCCTATCGCGGCCCTGCCGCTGCCGTGCCTTCCGGCGCATGGGCGAATTCCGGCACCAGCCGGGCCAATTGCTGCAGCGCAAGCCGCGCATTCCCTGCCCGCCCCGCCGTCGCCATTTCATCAATGGCGCGGCCCACCAAAGCGGAATCCGCCGTACGCGGCGTTGCCACCAAAAGCCCAGGGAAAGCGGTTGGGCGCGGCGGTTCCTGGCCGTGGAATAATTCCTCATAAAGCCGCTCACCAGGGCGCAGCCCCGTGAAGCGGATTTCCACATCCTCATCCGGGCGCAGCCCCGCAAGCCGGATCATGCGCCGCGCCAGATCCACAATCTTCACTGGCTGACCCATATCCAAAACAAAGATGCCGCCTTCGGCCAATTCCGGCGGCTGGTCCTTGGCATCGGTGGTGCCGACCACACTCGCCTGCAACACCAAGCCCACGGCTTCGCGCACCGTCATGAAATAGCGCCGCATATCGGGATGCGTGACGGTCAGCGGCCCGCCGCGTTCCAATTGCCGACGAAACAGCGGCACCACACTGCCGGTGGAACCCAGCACATTGCCGAAGCGCACCGTGATGCAGCGCATCCCCGCCCGCCCATGCCGCGCCTCACGATCTAAAGCCTGGCAATACATCTCCGCCAGGCGCTTTGACGCACCCATTACCGATGTCGGGTTCACGGCCTTGTCGGTAGAAATGAACACCATTGCCGAAGTGCCGACACTGCGCGCCGCTTCCGCCACCACGCGCGTCCCATACGCGTTGGTCAAAACACCTTCCAGCGGATCATTTTCCACCATCGGCACATGTTTCAGCGCCGCCGCATGGAACACCAATTCTGGTTTGATATCTTCAAACAATCGGCGAATGCGCGCCTCATCGCGCACATCAGCCAGCACGGCACGGCGCGGCACATCCGGGTGTTTTTCGCGCAATTCCAGATCAATTTCATAAAGCAGGAATTCGCCGTGATCGAGCAAGACCAGCATCGCCGGCCCCAGCGCCGCCACTTGGCGCGCCAATTCCCCGCCAATCGTGCCGCCCGCGCCTGTCACCAGCACGCGCCTGCCTTGCACCAGCCGCGCCATGCCTTCGCGGTCCAAAGGCACTTGCGGGCGATCCAGCAAATCCTCAATCGAAATCGGTCGCAATTCCACACGGCGCGCGGCCTCACTCCCTGCCGGATCAAGCCGCGTTGGCGCGGGCGCACGACGCAGCGGCACGCCATGCCGATCCGCCGCATCCAACAGCGCTTCCAAGGCCGCGCCTTCAATATCGGGGCCGGAGAGCACGATCAGCCCAGGCAAGCGCCCTTCTGCGCGCAGCCGATCTAGCACGGCGTCCGCTTCCTCGACCGTGCCCAGGATCAGATGCCCCTGCATGCGCCGCCCCGCCTGACGCGCGCGGAGCGAGAGAATGCCAATCACGCGATAAGGCGCGCGCCGATCACGTTCCAGTGCGCGAATGAAAAGATCAGTGCCGTCGGCAGCACCCACCAGCAGCACCGCTTGCGCATCGGCCGCGGCTTCGCCGGCATGGCGCGTGGCCTGCACCAAGGCCAGAACACGCGCGCCGATCAGCAGGGCGCCAAGCAGCACAGCATGGATCAGCGGAAAGGCTGGATTGGCCGGCTGCCAGCCACCCAACATCTGCCCACCCAGCCAGAACAGCAGCGCGCCGCCCAAAGCTGCGCCCGCAACCGCAAGTAAATCGCGCAAGCCAACAAAGCGCCAATATTGCTGCGGCAGGCGCAACACCGAACCAGCCGCCAGCAAGGCCAGCACCGCCGCCGGCCCGGCCACCGCCCACCAGGCGCCAGAAGGCCAATGGCGCGGCGCAATCGCCCATACCGCCAGCACCAGCGCCAGCAGCGCAAGCAGGCCATCAAGGGCCAGATTCAGCAGAATCCGATTGGAAGGGCGGCGCATCACAAGCGTTTCCTACCCTAGAATCGCCCAGGGTGGAATCGCTTCACGCCACGCGGGCGTTTTGGCGGGGCATAAAGCCCGTCAGCCGGCCATAAAGCGCCACAAGCCGCTGCGCTTCCCCCGTCCAGGAGAAATGCGCCAAAGCGGCTTCCCGGCCCGCTTGGCCGAGCACCGCGCGGCGCATCGGGTTCGCCATGCGCTGCACTTCCTCAGCGATGGCAGCGGGGTCAGCGGTATCTACCAAGGCGCCGCAGCCAGCGGCCTCGATCACCGCCGCAACCTCCTCGGCTTCAGCGGGCGCAATCACGGGCAGGCCGGCCAGCATGGCGTCGAACAGCTTATGCGGCAGAGCAAGCCGATGATTCTCCGCCCCCGGCTGGAACAGGATCAGCGCAATATCGCAGCGCGAAGCCGCCGCCAGCGCGGCTTCATGCGGCAGCCATCCCAAAGCCGTAATCCGCGCCGTGAGGCCGAGCGCTTTGGCCCTCGCCCAGAAATCCGCCTCACTGTCATCGGTGAAACGGCCAATCAGGCAAAGCCGCGTCTCGGGCGGGCAAAGCACGAGCGCTTCCAGCATTTGCGCCCAGCCGCGCGCGCGCGTCAGCGCCCCCAAATGCAGCAGCGTCAACGGCCCAGCGGCATGAACACGCGGCGGCACATCGCCAAGCGCGTAATTGCGCACCTTCACAACCCGCGCTTCGCCGCCAAAAGGCGCTTCCAGCCCATCCTTCGCCACCACCACCGCATCGGCAGCCCGCCCCATGGCCCAACACACGGCATGCAGCAGGCCGCGCAGCATGGGGCGCAGCAAGGGCGGCGCCCTGCCATCCAGCCGCGATGGGTAATGTTCATGCACATCCAGAATGATGCGCGCCCCGGTCCACCAGCCGGCCAGCAGCGCCGCCGCCCAGGCATCGGGTTCCGAGGCATGGATCACCTCGGCCCGCTGCCCGGCCGCGCGCATGGCAAGGCGCGGAATGCCAAAAAAGCGGCGCAAGCGACCGCGCCGCGCTGGAAAGGTGCTGATAGCCACCCCCGCCACCAGAAGGGGCGCTGTGCCAGTTGATGGTTCGGGGCATAAATGGCTGACTGCATAGCCGGCCTCAGCCAGGCTCACGCCTTCCTTCATCACCACACGAATATCGGCAGGCGGATGCGCGGCAGACAGCAGCAATACCTTCGGGCGCGCCAGCCAAACCGGGATCAGGCCACCATCGCGCGGCATTCCTCGCCTTCCAGTAAATCTTGCAGATGCTCGCGCATGCGGATGCCCGCGCGCCCATCCCAAAGCGGAATAGGACCTGCCTGGCGCAAGGGGCTGCTCAGGATTTCCATGACGCGCTGAGGCAATTCTTCAGGCGTTGCCAGCCGGTTCATGCCGGCGGCGATGGTGATGGGACGTTCGGTGGCGCCGCGCAGCGTCAGGCAAGGCAGGCCAAGCGCGGTCGCTTCTTCCTGCACGCCGCCGCTATCGGTCGCGACCAGCCGCGCGCGACAAAGCAGCGATAGAAACTCCAGATACCCAAGCGGCGGCATGATGCGCACACCCGCGGGCGGCACAAAGCCAAAGGCCTTCATTTGCGCCGCCGCGCGCGGATGAATGGGCCAGATCAGCGGCAAATGCCGCGCTGCGGCGGAAAGCGCATCAAGCAGCGCAATGAATCGCTCGGGCTTATCCACATTGCCGGCGCGGTGCAGCGTCACCAGCCCGTAGCCCCCGCGAGAAAGACCACGCGGCAGGCGCTTTGCGCGCGCAGCCTGCAAGTGCCGCATCTGCGTATCCACCATGGCATTGCCCACCGCCCGCACTGCGGCGGCGGAATGGCCTTCCTGACACAGCCGCGCGGCGGTTGCCTCATCTGGCGCCCAAAGAATATCGGAAATCGCATCAATGGCGCAGCGATTGATTTCTTCAGGCAAGTCCCGTTCGCCCGAACGCAGCCCGGCTTCCAGATGGATCAGCGTAATGCCCATCTTGCGTGCGGCGAGTGCTGCGGCAAGCGCGCCATCCACATCACCCGCCACCACCACGGCAGCGGGGCGCCGCGCCTTCCAGACGGTTTCGCAGGCAATCATGGAACGCCCCGTCAGCACCGCATGGCTGCCGCCAGAAACACCCAGCGCGATATCGGGTATGGGCAAGCCAAGATCGGCGAAATGCACGCCGAACATGGCTGGGTCCTCATGCTGGCCGGTATGCAGCAAAACGGGTTTGCAGAAATCAGGGCCAGCGGCCAGCGCATGCCAAAGGGCGGCGAGTTTCGGCAAATTGGGCCTTGCGGCGGCAACAAGATGCACCTCGGGCAGCATGGTCAGCGCCTTCCTGAAATGGCGAAATGCGTTGGCTTGGACAGCGCGGGCTGAGCGGTCGGGATGGCTTCCACCAGCGCCGCGAAACGTGCCGCAAGCAGGCGGCGATCATGCTGGCGGACCGCAATACTGCGCGCCGCCGCCCCCATCGCCGCGCGGCGCGCAGGGTCTTCCACCAGGCTGGTCAGCGCAGCAGCCAAGCCCGCAGCGTCGCCGGGCGGCACGGCGATGCCGCAGCCACCATCCGCCAATAGTCGCGCGGCCTGACCAGGCGCGGTGCTGATCACGGGCCGTCCCGCGGCCAGGCCATCCATCAATTTATTGGGAGCGGTCCATTCGGCGAAGGCTGGGCAATCGGCCAGGATATGCAAAGCGATTTGGCTGCCCGCGAAAAGCCGCGCTACATCGCGCTTGGGCATGGGCGGCAGGAAAGTCAGATTGTGCAGGCCCGCTGCCTGCTGGATCAGCGCGGTTTTCTCAGCACCTTCACCCACTAGCAGGATGCGGAGCCGGGTCTCGCCCCTGTCGGCCAAAAGCCGGGCGGCTTCCACCACCACGCCAAGCCCATTTGCACGGCCATGCGCGCCGGCATAAAGCGCCAGCACTTCCCAGGGCGCGGCCTCGGGCGGGCGCCAGGGCGCGATATGGGGCCCGAAAAGGTCCAGGTCGCAGCCATTCCCAATCACTTCCACCCGCGCTGGGTCGGCGCCGCGCGTAAGGGCTGTTTCCGCCATGCCTTCCGATAATGCGACCACCGAGGCCGCCTGTCGGCAGGCCAGATTGGCCAGGGCGTCCAAGACGGGGGCGAGTGGCGCCGGCAGCACGCCCATGGCGCGCGGCAATTCCGGCCAGGGGTCGCGGATTTCGAAATTGAAGGGAATACCGCGCAAACCCTTGGCCAGAAGCGCTGGCAAAGCCACCGTCAGCGGGGTTGAGGACGCGATAATCAGATCAGGCTTCACCCGGAAGGCAAGGCGCGCCGCCGCCGCCGCATAGCGCAGAAACGCCGCGCCACGGGCCGCAACGCCCATCGCATTTGCGTAAGGGATATCGAATTCCACCACCTGGAAGCTGGCCACGCGGCCTTCCCGCCGGCCTTTGCGAAAGGCGCCGCTGAGCCCGGTTTCAGCGCCCTGATAGCGCCCGGTCGCGAGCGTCACGCGATGGCCACGCGCGGCAAGGCTGCGGGCGAAGGCGAAGCTGCGTGTCGCGGTGCTGCCTTCTGGCGTGCTGAAATGCTGATGCAGGTAAAGGATGTGCATGGAACTCAGCCGCGCGCCGCGGCGCGGATGGCGCGGATGACGCGGTGCTGCGCGTCCTGCCCCAAGCCGCTGCCAGAGGGCAGGCAAAGCCCTCGGGCGAAAAGCGCCTCCGCCACCGCGCCGCCGACACGCGGCGCATCACGAAACACGGGTTGCATATGCAAGGGCTTGAATGCCGGGCGGGTTTCAATGCCCTCAGCAGCCAGCAGGCGGCGCAGCGCATCCGGGTCATGGCCAAAGGCTTCTGCGTCCATCAGCATGGCGGTCAACCAGCGTGAGGACCGCCCCCATGGCGCTTCCGGCATGAAGGAAATCCCTGGCAAATCCTCAAGCGCTTCCTGATAGCGTGCGAAGATCGCCCGGCGCCGCGCCACGCGATCGCCGAGTTTCGCCAGTTGCGCGAACCCCACCGCCGCCATCAGGGACGACATGCCAAAGGAATAGCCGGTGCTGGCGTGCTCATAATGCGGCGCCGGGGATCTGGCCTGATCGGCGAGGCTACGGGCATGAGCGATCAGCCCTGGATCATCGGAAGCCAGCGCCCCACCGCCGCCGGCGGTGATGATCTTATTGCCATTGAAGGAAAAGGTCGCCAGCCGCGCGCCGCGCCCGGCCGGCAACCCCGATTGAGAGGCACCCAATCCCTCCGCGCTATCGGATATCAGCGCCACGCCATATGCAGCGCAAATCGAAGCAATGGCCCGCAAAGCGGCACATTGGCCATAGATATCCACCGCCACCACCGCCTTGGGCAGCCGGCCCTGCCGCGCGGCCTGCCAAAGCTCCGCTGCCAGTAACCCCGGGTCAAGCGTCCAACTCTCGGGGCAGACATCCAAGAAGCGAGGTCTCGCGCCCATCTGCACTGCCGGTGCCACGGAGGCGATGAAGGTGAAGCTTGGCACCCAAACCTCATCCCTCGGCCCGATATCCAGCACCCGGAATGCGAGCGTTAGCGCTGCGGTGCCCGAAGCCACGGCCAGCACATGGGCAAAGCCGGTGGCCTCAGCAAAGGCGGCCTCAAAGGCGCGCGGTGCGGGGCCAGCGGGGGCTAGCCAGCCCGATGCAAGGCTCGCTTCCAGCACGGCGGTCTCCCGCCCCGTCAAATGCGGCGGTGAGAGCAGGATGGGTGCTGCAACCTCTCGCGCTGGCTTCCTCGGCTTCGGCACGATTCGGGCAGCATGGGCGGAAGAAAGCATGGCATTCACCCCTTATGGCCGCACGTCATCGGCGGAGCCCGCACGAGAACAGCGCCGCGTGGCAGGACTTCCTTGAGGCTTGGCGAGGTTGCATGGCCGGGCATGGTGGCGCCATGGCCGCGCAGCAGTAGCGCGCCGCAAGCCAGGACGATCCTGAAATCTGTCATAAATTCAGGCTCTTGGTCGGCATATTGTACATCACACGCCAAGCGCCGCCCCCAAGGCAGCGCATTGCGCCCCTCCGCCTGGGCAAGGCCGAAAAGACCGGGCCTCACCCAAAGCCGACGCGCCTCGGTTTCGCTAAACAGTGGCGTATAGTCACAGGGCAAGGGGCGCGGCCCCACCAGGCTCATTTCACCACGCAAGATATTGATCATTTGCGGCAATTCATCGAGGCCACCGGCCCGGAGCCAGCGCCCGAAGCGGCTGAGCCGCGCGGCATCCGGCGCCCCCCCTTCGTGCATGGATCGGAATTTTAATAGCGTAAAGGGCGCGCCATGCAGCCCGGCACGGCGTTGGCGAAACAGGATGGGTCGGCCCAGGGCCAGCAGCACCGCCAGCGCGAGCAGGGCAAGGATTG
>CALRPR020000026.1:0-39560 GCA_943370125.1 Allobosea thiooxidans
TTCACGGGTTGAATCGGTCATTACGTAGGTTGGATCGGTCATTACGTAGCCCATCCCGGACTTTGGCGTCGGCGGGAGAGGCTCGCCCCTCGTCGCCGTCCTTTCCTGCCCGGTGTTGCCACCGCGCGGACCGATGAGGCCATACTGGCCAGACGCAGGTGCCGGGGTGCCCGGCGGCAGTCGCTTGGTCACTTCGCCAAGTCCTTTCACACAACAAACGCGCAGGAAATAGTGATTGCCGATCTAACCGCGTCCGCCGTATGCACGACGTGCTGTGGACGTGTCAGTCGACGCCGCCTTCGTGCGCTGGCCAGGCTCCGGAGCGTGGCGAGGGTTTCGGACCTTACCTGGGCGGCGAATTTTTCACGGGTCGGAACGGCCATGGTTCACCTTGATGACCGCGCTTAGATATCATGAGGTGTCATGATGTATCAAGTTTTGTCATGATGGCCTGCGCTTTTGCCTGGGCGGTTTCGTACATTGCGCATATGGCGAAGGGGCGTCTCGAAACTTCCTTGCCGATCAGAACCGCGCGCGCTTCATGCGGGTGGGAAGGACACAACCCTTTATCCTGGCGGACATCCCGCCAGGGTAAATCAAATATACCATCACGCCGCCTTCGCCTGCTGCTGTTGCAGCAAACCCGTCAGGAATTGCGCGATAGCTCCCATGCCTGATTGCCCGGCGCAGGCTTCGGCATCGCCATTGTAATTCGTGTTGGTGTTCACATCATAGGCGAAGGTATCTCCGGCGCGATCCGTGATGAATTCAATCGCGCCCACCCCGACGCCATTGGCGCGCAAAAAGGCTTCCATGCGCGGCAGGAAGGGATGGGTGAAGCCCTCAATGATGCGGAATTTCTCGCCCGGCGCCACGGCAGGGCATACCGCGCCGGGTTCAATGGCGCAGACATCCGCCGGGCAAAGCTCAAACCCTTCAGAAGTATCCACCCGCACGGCATAGAAGAATTTGCCATTGATGAATTCAGCCCGCGTGATGAAGGGCTCCGGCGCTTCGATATAGCGCTGCACAAGCCAAACCCCATCGCGCGGCGCGGCGAAGGGATCGGGGTCCGCCGCAATTTTGGCGACCGCTTCGCGGAGTGCGGCCGCACTCAAAATCAATTGCACGCCAAGCCCCTTGCCGGCGCGGTTATGCTTCAAAATCACTGGAAAGCCGAGCTTTTTCGCCGCCGCTGCAAGATGCCGTGTCCCCACCACGGCAATGGTCGGCGGTGCTGGGATATCGAAACCCGCCAGCGCGGCATATTGCGCAACCTTTGAGAGCTCCAACTGCAAAGCACGCCGCCCATTCACTACGGGCCTGCCATGGCGTTCCAAATGCTCAATCACCGCCCCGGCATATTCCGGCGCATAGGTATGACCGCGCGTATGGGATGACGCACTCATGCGATTATAGAAAACGCCATCGGGCGGCGGCGTGGTCAGATCAAGCGCGCCTTCATCGAGGAACCATTCCTCATAAGGCGTGCCAAGGCGGGCGAAGGCCGCGCGCAGCGGTTCCACCCAGACATCATTTTCGTGAATGACAAAGACCTTCGACATACGGCTTCTCCAAACTTTCACAAGAAAAAAGCCCGTCCTGAAGCCAGCGCAAGAGCCTGAAAAAAGAAAGATTTTCTTTTCCTCTGGCGATTGCTTGGTGAAATTTCCTGCCCCATGCCGTGCGTCCGAGAGATACCCTGCCCCCAAGCGGCAGGCGCAATTTCACGATCCGGCTTTAGGCTTTAGGAAGACAGCGAAGAAAACCACTTGATAGCCGAGGTCCCCTATGCAGCTTGATCCCGCCTTTGCCGCGCCGGGGCGTTTCCTCAAGGGCAATATCCACACCCATTCCACGCTATCAGATGGCAAGCGCGCGCCAGAGGATGTAGTCGAAACCTACCGCCGTGGCGGTTATGATTTCATGGCGCTGACGGACCATTTCATGGCGCGCTACAATTTCCCCATCGCAGATACGCGCCGCTTTCGCGCGCCTGGCTTCACCACGCTGCTGGGTGCTGAGGTTCATGCGCCGGCGACCTCGCTCGGGGAGATTTGGCATATCCTGGCGGTCGGCCTGCCGCTTGATTTCGCGCCAACCCCGCCCGAGGAAGATGGCGCGGCTCTGGCTGCGCGTTGCGCCGATGCCGGCGCCTTTGTCGCCATTGCCCATCCCGGCTGGTACGGGCTGACAGCAGCCGACGGGCATAGCATCGCGGCCGCGCACGCCGTGGAAATCTACAACCACACCAGCCAGGTGCGTACCGATCGCGGTGGCGGCGCTTCTCTGGCGGATCGGTTGCTGACGGATGGAAGGCGTGTCTCCCTGATTGCCGTGGATGATTCGCATTTCGCCTGTGAGGATTGGTTCGGCGGCTGGGTCATGGTGAAGGCCACGGAAAATGAACCGGAAGCACTGCTGGCGGCGCTGAAGGCTGGCCATTTCTACGCGAGCCAAGGCCCACGGATTGATGGCGTGATCTGGGGTGACGATCAGGTTGAAATACATTGCAGCCCCGCTTCCAGCATCATGGTGCTCGGGCGCGGATCAGCCGCGGCGCAATCCGTGGCGCCCTTGCAGACCAGGGCCGTGCTGCCACTCGCAAAGCTGCGCGATGGCGGCTTTGCGCGCATTGTTGTCGCGGATGCGGCGGGCAAGCGCGCCTGGTCCAACGCCCATTTTTTTGAATGACAGTAACTTCGCTGAATTCCTGAACCAATTGAAGGCTTAAGCTTGTTCGCGCGAAGCGTCATCGCCTGTGACTTCATGCTTGGATTAAGATTTGGGTAACACCATCCCGCATAAAAATTCACAAAGCAGCGGGAAACGCCGCGCATTATCATGCCGCACATTAACCTGAGGCGGAAAATATTTTTGGTGCATCAATAGCCTTGGTCACCTTTCAGCAAGGACACTGCCCGCATAGTGCGGCAGGTCCACGAAAGGAGCACGCCAGACGATGCGTATAAGAATTGCCCCCCTATTGCTTACCATCCTTGCGATGATCGGCGCAGTGAATGCTGGCGCTGCCATCTATGCCTGGGTATCCATGCGCCATAACGCGCAGAGCTTCACCGAAATTAAGGTGAATGCCGTAGCGCCATTGATTGACCTGAAGGCGCTGTCCGATGCCTATGCGGTTTTCGTGGTGGACGCTTCGCACAAGATGCGCAATGGCAATTTCACCTGGGAAGAAGGTGCGACAAGCCTTGCCGATGCGGTCAAGAACATCAATCGCGCTTGGTCTGCCCTGACTCAGGCAGAATTGCCGCCTTCCGTGCAGCAAGCCTTTGCCGAAGCGCGTGAACGCCGCGCCCCGGCGGAACAGGTAACGCAGGACCTTGTGCGCATCACGGCTGCCAAGAACAGCGCGCAGCTTGAACAGCTAATCAAGGAACGGCTCTATCAGGCGATTGACCCCTTCACGGAATCGATCGGCGGCATGATGGACACCATCGTGGCCGAAACGAATGACAAGGTTGTGCAAGAAGTGACGTCCGTCACTCAGGCAACGCTGATCATCGCGCTGCTGGGGCTTTTCTCACTCGCCGCGCTGGTTGCTGCCGGCTGGGTTGTGGTTGCCCGTGTTACCCGCCCGCTTGGGACGCTGGCCTCTGGCATGGAAAACATGTCGAAGGGCGATCTTTCCAAGGAATTCCAGGGCACGGAGCGTCAGGATGAAGTGGGTGAGATGGCGCGTGCCGCGACTGTCTTCCGCGAAGGCCTGATTGAAGCCGAAAAGCTGCGTGCCTCGGAAGCAACCCGCGGGGCGGAAATGGAAGCCGCGCGCCGCGCTGCCATTCAAAGCATCGCGGGCGATCTGGACCGCGCTGTTGGCCAATCGGTCAGCACGCTCTCGGAAAGCACCTCCATGCTGGTGCAGGAAGGCACGAAGGTCGCCTCGGTCACTGATGCCACCCTTGCCCAGGCACGCTCTGCCGCGAATGAGGGAACGGAAGCCAATCACGGCATTCAATCCGTCTCCGCCGCGGCTGAGGAACTGACGGTCGCGATTTCCGAAGTCTCCAACCGCGTGACTGCCGTGGCGCAGACCGCGCGCGGTGCGGCGGAACAGGCGGATCGCGTCAGCAGCCTGGTGGATGGGCTGAATGCGGCATCCGTGCGCATCAATGATGTCACGGGGCTGATCGGCACTATCGCCGCGCAGACCAATCTGCTGGCGCTCAATGCCACGATCGAATCGGCACGTGCTGGTGAGGCCGGCAAGGGCTTCGCGGTGGTGGCTTCTGAGGTGAAGAACCTGGCCGCGCAATCGGCCAAGGCGACGGAAAGCATCCAGACCGAAATCGGAGCGATGCAGAATATCATCGGCGATGTGGTCGGCGTGATCGGGGATATCGTGGCGCGCATCAGCCAGTTGGATGGCGAAAACACTGCCATCGCCGCGGCGGTGGAAGAACAATCCGCCACCACGGCGGAAATCGCCTCCAGCCTGCGCAATGCCGCACAGGCGGTGGATGGGCTGGAAGGCTCCATCGGCCGCGTGTCTGGCATGGCGGAGGAGTCCGGCAAGGCCATGGGCAGCATCACGAATGCAAGCCGCACCGTGGCCGAAGAAGCGGTGCAGCTGCGTGAAGCCACCCAGGCCCTGATCAAGCGCCTGCAAGCGGCCTGATACGGCTTCATCCGGTCAGACCAAAGAGTGGCGGTTCCGTCAGGGGCCGCCGCTTTTCATTTGGGGGAGCCGCTGTCGCGCAGCCCGATGGTGATGCGGATTCCGAAAGCCATGCCTTAGGCTGAAGCTTATTTTCCTAAATCCCGGAGGTCTGCGCCCTGGTTTGTGTTAAAGCGCAGAGTTTTTGGGCCCGAAAGCCTCCAAGCGAATCCTCGATATACCTGTGGCAAGAAAGTCACCACACTGTGACCTTGCCCCATTTCCGCCAAAAGTCTCAGAACAATTTCCTATAATCGCACTTCCTCAACAGCCAGTTTCGGCTAATCACGCCAAGTTTCACCAAGTTACAGCCGCCATACTTGTCCCGTTAAACCGCTCCGGCTTACCTCCCCCCAACAAGAAATCGCATCACGTCTAATTTGGGGGCTACAACGGATATGAAGGCAAGAAAGCTTGTCGCGACCGCTTTTGTCGCCATTGGCGTCGTGTTGACGGTCAATCACGCTGGCGCAAGCCAGGCAAATCCGCAGCCCGCAGCGCAACGCCAGCAAGCAGCCAAACCTGCCCAACCCCGACCCGCGGCCCAGGCGCAGCCCGCCCGCGCCAATGCACAATCCACCAATGCTCAAATAAGGCCAGTCAGGGCCAATCAAGCGGTCCAGGGGCCGCGCCGCTCCTCTGAGCAGGCGCGCCGGATAGCCCTGAGCGTCCCCCCGGGCGGCATTTCCTGCGTGCCATACGTGCGTCAAGCAACAGGCATGGCCATTCGCGGCAATGGCGGCGATTGGTGGCATAACGCTGCGGGGCTTTATGCCCGCGGCCACAGGCCGGAAGCCGGCGCGATCATGGCCTTTTCCCGCACCAGCCAGATGCATGCGGGCCATGTTGCCGTGGTGCAAGAAGTGATCAGCGCCCGCGAAGTGC
This sequence comes from Allobosea thiooxidans, assembly GCA_943370125.1. Lineage (GTDB taxonomy): Bacteria > Pseudomonadota > Alphaproteobacteria > Acetobacterales > Acetobacteraceae > Neoroseomonas. The sequence continues at coordinate 5,564 of CALRPR020000026.1, forward strand.
TGATCCACCACGCCAATTGGGGCGGGCCGGGCATTCGTCGTGGTTCGATCATGTCGGACGTATCGGTGGTTGATGTGTCGCTGAATAATGACTGGTCGTCGGTTCGGGTGCAGGTTGGGCGGGACCAGGAAAGCCTTGGCCGCATCTATCCGATCCAGGGCTTTATCTATGATCGCCCGGATAATGGGTATATCCGTACCGCTTCCACACCGCGTCCCGGTGGACCGGTTTTGGCCAATGCGCGCTCCCTTCGCCCGGATGATGTGCGTGGCTTTGAAGAAGTAGCCCAAGCGCCGGCGCGCAATCGCTAAATTCAACCTGGCTTCAGCCTTCGTCAGATTTATCCGGCGCGGGAGAAGGCGTTTTGGGCGCAAAACCCCGCCCGGCGATTACCGCGTCCTCTCCAAAGCGCGCGCGCAGTGCCTCCATCGCCTTCCAGCGGGCTGCCCGGCGCGGGGCATCGGGGTCTGCAAGGTCGCCGCGATCCGCCTGATCCGCCGGTGCCAAGGGCTGGGCGCCAATGCCAATCAGCCGAAACGCCGTACCATCGGCTTCCTTCTGTAATAGCGGCCTGGCGGCGACGAAAATCACCTCCGGCAATAGGCTTGGTTCCGCGAGCCGCTGAGACCGGGTCCGCAGCGCGAAATCCGCCGCCTTCAGCTTCAGCACCACGCCGCCCGCCGCCAACCCCTTTTCCTTGAGCCGCCGCGCGAGCTTTTCGCAAAGCCGCCAAAGCGGCGCCTCAAGTGCCGACAGTGCCGAGATATCGGAATCAAACGTGGTCTCAGCGCTGATGCTTTTGGTCTCTCGGCTTGGGTTGACAGGGCGGTCATCCTCGCCCCGCGCGCGCGCCACCAGCGCCGGGCCATCCGAGCCAAACCGGGCCAGCGCCGCGCGCGCATCCAAAGCGGCCAATTGCCCAAGGCGCACAAACCCTGCCGCCGCCAAGCGCTTCGCCATGGCCGGCCCCACACCTGGCAGCACCGCGACCGATTGCGGCGCAAGCCAGGCGGCGGCTTCCCCCTGCCCGATCACGGCGAAGCCGCGCGGCTTGTCACGCTCGGCGGCGAGCTTCGCCATCAACCGATTGCCGGCCAACCCAACCGAGACCGTGACGCCCACCTCGCGCTCCACTCCTTGGGCGAAACGCGCCAGCACCACAGCGGGGGGCGCGTTGTGCAGCGCCTCGGTCCCGCGCAGATCAAGCACGGCCTCATCAATGGATAGCGGCTGCACAAGGGGGGTGAGGGCTTCCATCATGCCGCGGATACGTGCCCCTTCGTGAGCGTATTTGGCGATATCGGGTTTGATCACCACCGCATCCGGGCAGGCGGCACGCGCCTTGAACATGGGCATGGCACTGCGCACACCAGAAAGCCGCGCGATATAGCAACAGGCCGCCACCACGCCGCGCGTGCCGCCGCCCACAATCACCGGGCGCGTCGCCAATTCTGGCCGGTCGCGCTTTTCGACGCTGGCATAGAAGGCATCGCAATCAATATGCGCGACGGTCAGGCGGAACAGGTCTGGGTGGGCCACCACGCGACGCGACCCGCAAGATGGACAACGCGTGAAATCCTCGGCCGCGTGATGAAAGCAATCGCGGCAGAGCGCGGGCATGGTCTAGCGCCTGAGCCAAGGCATGGCGGCAAAACACGCCAGCAACACCGCGTAGATCGCGCCTTCGATGGACGCGAAATGCGCCAGCCATTGCTCGGGCGAAAGGCCGCGCATGGCGCGCGTCATGGCGATTTCAGCACCGATCAGCAGCACCAGCCCGGCCAGCCCCATGATAATGCGCCCACCCGATTTCGGCGGGATACCAAAACGTCGTGCGATCAGCGGCGCGAAATGGATGATGGCGGCAAGCATTGGAATAGCCTCAAGCGCACTCGCGACCGCCACACCAAGACGCGGCGCCAGCAACAATTCGCGCGTCGCGCCAAGCAAAAAGCCAATCACATAAAGCAGCAGGAAATAGACCGCCCCAGCCTTGAAAGCCCGCCCCATCACCCGCCATCCCATAGCCGCGCAGCGCCAAAGACGCCCGAGGAATCGCCATGCTTCGCCTGCACAATGGGCGTGCGCGCCACATCGCCGAAGCCGTGCCGCGCCAACAGCCCCGGCACATCGCGATAAAGATGCGCCATATTGGACAAGCCGCCGCCCAGCACGATCACATCCGGGTCAAGGATATTGGCAATCATCGCCAAGGCCCGCGCGAGCCTATCCGCATGCCGTGCCAGCGCCGCTTGCGCGCGTTGATCGCCTGCCGCCGCCCGCGCCGGCAAGCCAGAGGCATCACGCGCGCCCGGCCCATCGCAATCCGCCGCCAAGGCAGGGCCGGACAGGAAGGTTTCAAGACAGCCATGCTGGCCGCACCAGCAGCGGGGGCCCGGAAATTCCTCAGGCCGCATCCAGGGCAGGGGCACATGGCCCCATTCGCCGCCCGTACCATTCGGCCCATCCAGAATCCGCCCCGCCGAGACAATTCCCGCGCCGGTCCCGGTGCCGATGATCACCGCGAAAACCGTAGTGTAGCCAGCGCCGGCGCCATCGGCGGCTTCGCTCATCGCCAGGCAATTTGCGTCATTGCTGATGCGCACCGCGCGCCCGAGCAAAGCTTCCAGATCCTGCTTCAACGCACGGCCATTCAGTGCCTGGGAATTGGCATTGCGGACCAGGCCGGAAACTGGGCTCAGGCTGCCCGGAATGCCAATGCCAAGGCTGCCCTGGGCGCCAAGCCGCGCTTCGGCTTCAGACACTAACCCCGTGATGGTCGCCAAAACGCCCCCATAATCCGCGGGGCTCGCGCGGCGTTCGCGCAGCAGCACAGCGCCATCATCGCCAAGGGCCACGATTTCCGTCTTGGTGCCGCCCAGATCAATGCCGAGTTTCATGCTATTAGTCTTGGTCAAGCGCGCGCGGCGCCGCAAGCCTGAACTGGCGGTGACGCGTAAGGCATAGTGGAAGAAAACGCATGAGTGAGACGATTCTGGATGTGAAGGGCCTGACCTGCCCCTTGCCGGTGCTGAAGGCGAATAAGGCTTTGCGCGGCATGGCGGCCGGGGCGCGGCTGACGGTACTGGCGACGGACCCTGCCTCGGTGCCCGATTTCAACGCTTTTTGCCGGGAAACCGGCCATGCGCTGGTGGCGTTTTCTGAAGATCAGGGCAGCTATCGCTTCGTCATCCGCAAGCGCGACGACTCACCGGCATGAGCGTGCTGATCCTGACCCATGCCGCTTGCGTGGCGCATGATCCCGGCCCGCATCACCCGGAATGCCCGGATCGCTGGCGTGCTGTGACCCGCGCCTTGGAAGCGGAAGCCTTCAGCACGCTGCCCCGCGCCGAAGCGCCGCGCGCAACGCGGGAACAGATCCTGCGTGTGCACCCGGAAGCCTATCTGGAAGCGATTCTCGGCGCTGCCCCCGCCCCGGGTGATCGTGTCGCGCTGGATGCCGATACCATCATGTCCAATGGCAGCATCGAAGCCGCCTTGCACAGCGCCGGCGCGGCAGTGGCGGCGGTGGATGCGGTTTGCACCGGGCCTATCCGACACGCTTTTTGCGCGACTCGCCCGCCTGGCCATCACGCCGAACCATCGCGCCCCATGGGGTTCTGCCTTTTTGCCAATGCCGCGATTGCCGCGCGCCATGCCCAGGCTGTGCATGGCGTGAAGCGCGTGGCGGTGACTGATTTCGATTTGCATCACGGCAATGGCACGCAAGCCTGTTTTGAAGCGGATGCGTCGCTGATGCTGGCATCATCCCATCAATGGCCGCTTTATCCCGGCACCGGCGCGCCGCAGGAAAGGGGTGTTGGCAATATCTTCAACGCGACGCTGCCGCCGGGGGCCGATGGTGTGGCGTTTCGCGCCGTGTGGGAGAGGTTGTTGCTGCCCGCCTTGGATGCTTTCGCGCCCGAATTGCTGATCATCTCGGCGGGGTTTGATGCGCATGTTGCGGACCCGCTGGCGCAACTAAGGTTGACCGAGGCTGATTTCACCTGGATCACGGAACAACTCTGCGCGCTGGCCGCGCGCCATGCTTCAGGGCGCGTGGTTTCAGTGCTGGAAGGCGGGTATGATCTTGATGCGCTGGGCGCTTCGGTGGCCGCGCATGTTCGCGCGCTGATGCTCAATTAACCCTTGCGCGGGACCGGCCCGCACCCCCAAATCTCACATTACAAAACAAAGAGGTCCGCCATGCGCCGTCGTCATCTTCTCGCTGCCCTGCCTGCCGCGGCGTTAGCGCCACGCCTTGCCGCCGCGCAGGATTGGCCGCCTGGCCCCGTGCGCGCCATTGTGCCCTTCGCCCCCGGCTCTGCCACCGATACGGTGGCGCGCGTCTTTACCGAGAAAATGCGCGATACCCTCGGCCAGAATGTCGTGGTGGAAAACCGCGCCGGCGCCAATGGGCTGATCGGGGCCGAGGCCGTGGCCCGCGCCACGCCCGATGGCCTGACCGTGCTGATCGGCACCAACTCCACCAATGCCGCCGCCGGGGCGCTGTTCAAGCGCGTGCCCTTTGATGTGGACACCGCCTTCATCCCGGTCTCGACCCTCGGTTCCGTCCCCCTGCTGGTCGCGGTGCGGGCCGAATCGCGCTGGCAGAACCTGGCCGAATTGCTGGCCGAGGCGAAAGCGAAGCCGGAGGGCGTCACCTATGCCTCGGCATCTTCGTCCCAGCAGGTCTCGACCGAGCTCATGGCACATATGGCCGGCGCCAAGATGCTGCGCGTGCCCTATCGGTCCTCGCCTTTGGCGGTGCAGGATTTGCTGGCCGGGCGGGTTGATCTTTTCGTGGCGGATCAATTGGTTATCCTGCCGCAGGCGCGGGATGGGAAGCTGCGCATCCTCGGCATCACTTCCCCGCAGCGTTCCGCCATGCTGCCGGAAGTTCCAACGGTGGCCGAAGCCGGGAACCTGCCGGGCTATCAGATAACCGCCTGGTTCGGGCTTTTCGTGCCCGCCGGCACGCCGGCCATTGCGGTTTCCCGCCTGAATGCCGCCGTGCGGCGCGCTGGGGAACAGGCGGATTTGCGGGAAAGGCTGTCTTCCGGCTTCGGGATGGTGGTTTCTACCTCCACCCCCGAAGAGGCTGCGGCCTTTGTGAAAGCCGAGACCCAGCGCTGGACCTCAGCAATTCGTACCGCGGGCATCGAACCGGAATAGACATTTCGATAATTGTCAGGCTAGGCTGACAGTATGGCACGTACACCCAATGATGCGGCGGGGGCCCCGCCGTCAGATGTAGCCGCCCTTTCCTTCGAGCAAGCGCTCGCGGAGCTTGAGGGAATTGTGCGGGAATTGGAAAGCGGCAAGGGTGCCTTGGAAGCCTCGGTCACCGCTTATCAGCGCGGCGCGGCGCTGAAGCGCCATTGTGAGGCGAAGCTCGCGGAAGCGGAGCAGAAAATCCAAGCCATTGTGGATAGCCCAGCCGGGTTATCCTTGCGAGACGTGGATTAGCGCGCCGCATGTCTGCCGCTTCACCCGATCCCGCCAAGGCCCTTGCTGCCGCCATGTCGGCAGCGGCTGCCGAAATTGATAGCGCGCTGGATGCCTTGATCCCGCCGCCGGAAGGCGATGAAGCGCGGCTGTTTGAAGCCATGCGCTATGCCAGCATGGGCGGCGGCAAAAGGCTGCGCGGTTTTCTGGTGCTGGAAGGGGCGGCGCAATTCAGCGTGTCGCGCGAAGCGGCCTTGCGCGTGGCGGCAGCGATTGAAATGCTGCACGCCTATTCGCTGGTGCATGATGATCTGCCCTGCATGGATGATGATGATCTGCGCCGCGGCAAGCCCACCGTGCATCGCGCTTTTGATGAAGCAACCGCCGTACTGGCCGGCGATGCGCTGCAAACCCAGGCCTTTCTGGTGTTGAGCGAACCCGATACGCACCCCGACCCCGCCGTGCGGGCGGAGTTGTGCCGCGCCTTGGCGCGTGCGGCTGGGGCGCGCGGCATGTGTGGTGGGCAGATGCTGGATATGCTGGCGGAAGAAGCGGGCCGGCCTTTGGAAGAAGCGGAAATCGGCCGGCTGCAATTGCTGAAGACCGGCAAGCTGATTGAATTTTCTGCCGAAGCCGGCGCCATTCTCGGCAAGGCACCCATCCAGCTGCGCCATGCGCTTTCCGCCTATGGCCGTGATATGGGCGCTGCCTTTCAGATTGCCGATGATGTGCTGGATGCGACCGCCTCAGCCGAGGAAACCGGCAAGCGCACCGGCAAGGATGCCGATGCAGGCAAGGCCACTTTGGTCGGGCTTTTGGGACTTGAACGCGCCAGGCTGCAAGCGGAACGGCTTGCTGCCCAGGCGCAAGATCATCTGGATGCTTTTGGGGAAGCAGCGGCGCATTTGCGCACGCTGGCCGATTACACAATCGCGCGGAGAAGCTAAATGAACCGTCCTGTCACACCGCTGCTCGATCGTATCACGATCCCAAGCGATATGCGGAATTTCTCGGGCGAACAATTGAAGCGCCTGGCCGAAGAATTGCGCGCCGAGACGATTGACGCGGTTTCCGTCACCGGCGGGCATCTTGGCGCATCGCTTGGCGTGGTGGAATTGACCGTCGCGGTACACGCGATTTTCGATACGCCGCATGACCGGCTGATCTGGGATGTCGGGCACCAGGCCTATCCGCACAAAATCCTGACCGGGCGGCGTGACCGCATCCGCACACTGCGCCAGGGCGGCGGGCTTTCCGGCTTCACCAAACGGAGTGAGAGCGAATACGACCCCTTCGGTGCGGCGCATTCTTCGACCAGCATTTCCGCAGGCCTTGGCATGGCGATTGGCAGCCAATTACAGGGCAAGGATCGCCATGTGATTTCCGTAATTGGCGATGGGTCCATGAGTGCCGGCATGGCCTATGAAGCCATGAACAATGCCGGCGCATCCAAGGCGAACCTTATTGTCATTCTGAACGATAATGACATGTCCATCGCGCCGCCTGTTGGTGCGATGAGCGCTTATCTGTCCAAGCTGATTTCATCGCGCCCCTTCCTTTCACTGCGCGATATGATGGCGCGGCTGGCCAAACGCTTCCCCGCACCATTGGAACGCGCGGCACGTCGGGCAGATGAATATGCGCGCGGCCTACTGACCGGCGGCACTTTGTTTGAAGAGCTGGGCTTTTATTATGTCGGCCCGGTGGATGGGCATGATTTGGACCATTTGCTGCCCATTCTGCGCAATCTGCGCGATACGGATCACCAAGGCCCGATCCTGCTGCATGTGGTGACGCAAAAGGGCAAGGGCTATGCGCCGGCGGAATCCTCGCCTGACAAATATCACGGCGTGGTGAAGTTCAATGTCATCACCGGCGAACAGGCCAAGGCACCGCCCGGCCCGCCTTCCTTCACCAAGGTCTTCGCCAATGCGCTGATCGCGGAGGCTGAGGCAGATGAGGGCATAGTGGCCATCAATGCCGCCATGCCAACCGGCACAGGGCTTGACCTTTTCGCGAAGAAATTCCCGCGCCGGAGTTTTGATGTTGGCATTGCCGAACAACATGCCGTGACTTTCGCCGCCGGGCTTGCGACCGAAGGGCTCAAGCCCTTTTGCGCGATTTATTCTACCTTTTTGCAGCGCGCCTATGACCAGATCATGCATGATGTGGCGCTGCAATCCCTGCCCGTGCGCTTCGCCATGGATCGCGCTGGGTTGGTCGGCGCGGATGGCGCGACCCATGCGGGGTCTTTCGACATCGCCTATCTTGGCTGCCTGCCCAATATGGTGCTGATGGCCGCCGCCGATGAGGTGGAGCTGATGCATATGGTCGCGACCAGTGCTGCGATTGATGATCGGCCAAGCGGGCTGCGCTATCCACGCGGCGAGGGCTTTGGCTTGGAATTGCCTAAGCGCGGTTCGGTGTTGGAAATCGGCAAGGGCCGCGTTCTGCGCGAAGGCAATGCCATCGCCATTCTGTCGTATGGCGCGCGCTTGCAGGAATGCCTGAAGGCAGCTGATGAATTGGCAACGCATGGGCTTTCCTGCACGGTTGCCGATGCGCGCTTCGCCAAGCCCTTGGACGGAGCGCTGGTGGAACGGCTTGCCCGTGAGCATGAGGTGCTGATCACGATCGAGGAAGGCTCCATGCTCGGCTTCAGCGGGCTTGTCATGCATCATTTGGCGACGCGCGGGCTGATGGATCGCGGGCTGAAAATCCGCCCCATGTGCCTGCCGGATGTCTTCATTGATCACGAAGCGCCGCGCAAGCAATATGATCAGGCAGGGCTGAATGCGCCACAGATTGTGGCAACGGCGTTGGCCGCGCTGGGCAAGACAGAGATGCAGTTGCCCGCGCGGGCGTAATCTTTCGCCCGCCTATTCCGCCGCTTGTCGCATGTGCCCCGCGAAGCGTGGCGCCACCTGTTCCATGAAAAGCCGGATGGAATTATTGGTCACCTCCGCGCTCATGGGCCCAAGCCGGAAGGAACAGATCACGCCACCCACGCCAGTTGCTTCAATCTCCGCCATGCGGGCCGCGACCGTCGCGGGCGCGCCGCAAACCAGCGCATGTTCCGGATTGGTGCGCGCGGGGGGCGTGGTTTCCTTTTTCATGATTACGCCCTGTTCGGCGTAGATCTTCTCACGCATAGCCTTGCGCTGCGCTTGCATCGCCTCAAAGGCCGGGATTGCGATGCGGCGCGCTTCCTCATCTGTTTCCGCCACCACCACATTGCGCCAGACCCAGCTTTCATCAAGGCAATGCGCGATATGCGCGGCGTCAAACCCTGCTTCCGTGAGCGTGGCGCGATAGGCTGCCAGGCGCTTCTGCGTGACCTCCAGCGATTGCACATTCATCAGAAAAGGCAGGCCACGCCGCGCCAGATGCAGCGCGCCATCTTCGGATGATGCAGCACGGATCACGCAAGGGTGCGGCTTGGTGAAGGGCTCGGGCCGCAGCCGCGGCACATTCAAATCCCAGAACTTGCCCTTGTGCTGAAAACCATTCGGGCTGGTCCAGGCCTGCAGCATAATGCCCTCGGCTTCCTCATAGCGTTCCAGCGCTTCTTCCGCCGGAATGCCATAGCCCTGGTATTCATAGACGTTATAGGCGGTGCCGCGCCCAAGCCCGACAATCACGCGCCCGCCGGAGAGATTATCCAAAAGCGACATTTGCTCGGCGAGCCGCATCGGGTGATGCAGCGAAACCTGCGCCACCGCGAAGCCAACCTTGATGCGCTTTGTGGCCGAAAGCACGGCAGCGGCGAAAGTCACCGGGTCCACATAGGCGCAATTGCCATCGAAATGATGTTCGGCAAGCCAGAGCACTTCCACGCCAAGCTCATCACACAGCTTGGCCTCCGCGATGCTTTCCGCGATCACGCGATGATCCCCGGAAGGCTCGCGGCTTTCGGGGAAGAGGAAATTGCTGAAGCGCAGCATGGCGGTCTCCACGGCGTGAATAACCTCAAGGTTAGATCAAGCCCACCAATGCGCAAGTTTTTTCCTTGCCCGCACCTGCCGGCCGGGCTGTAATTTACGTGAATGAGGGAGGCTTCGGCATGATCGGCAGGCGCGCAATGCTGGCGGCGGGGTTGGCGGCACCCGCCATCAAGGCTCAAGCACAGGAACGGCCAATACAGATCATGGTGGGCTTCACGCCGGGCGGGAATATTGATCTGGCCGCGCGCATGGCCGCGCCCTTTCTGGAAAAATACTTGGGCGGGCAGCAGATCATTGTCGTCAATCGCCCAGGCGCCGGCGGCATGATCATGTTGAATGAGGTCTCGGCCGCAGCGCCGGATGGGCGCATCGCAGCACTTGTGTCACTCCCTGCCCTGGTGACCGCGCTTTATGACAATACGCCGCGCTATCGCGTGGACAGCTTCGCCTATGTCGGGCTTTTGACTGATGAGCCCTATACCATCTTCGTCGCCCCCAATTCGCCCTATCGCAGCCTGACCGATCTGCTTGCGGCCGCACGCGCCAAGCCCGAGGAAATCACCATGGCCGGTGCCGGCATTGGCAGTGCGCCGCATCTGGCGCTGATGCAATTGGAAAATGCTTCGGGCGCGCGCTTCACCTGGCTGCCCACCACCGGTGCCGGCCAGGCCATGCAATTGGTCCAGGGCGGGCATGTGGTGGGGTCCATTTCCACCGTCAGCCTGACCGTGCGCGCGCATCTGCAAGGCAGCCTTCGTGTGCTGGCGCTCATGGAAAAGCAGCGCTGGGACAAGGCCGGCGATTTGCCGACGGTCGCTGAAGCCGGCTTCCCGCTGGCAGCGGGTTCTGCGCGCGGCTTTGCCCTGCCCGCCGCGACCCCGGAACCCATTCTGGCGCGCTGGGAAGAAGCAGTGCGCCGCACGGCAGAAGACCCCGATTTCCGCGCTATCGCGGAGAGGGATTTCCTGATCGTGCGGCACATGAACCGCGCCACGATGCGCGGCTTCGTGGATGAGCAATACGCCACCTATGGCGAGATGTGGCAGCGTACGCCCTGGAAGAAATAGCGCAGCTAATCAGCCGCGCCACATCCCCCCGCCATCCACATCCACCACCGTGCCATTCACATAAACGCCGCGCGGGCTTGCCAGGAAAACTGCCAGATCAGCGATTTCGGATGATTCGATTGGGCGGTTGAAGGGCAGGCCGGTGATGGTTTCTGCCCAACGTTCCTCATCGCCGAATTTCAGCTTCGCATTGACGCGCGCCTGGGTGATCATGCGGTCGGTCTTGGTGACGGCAGGATTGATGCCGACAACCTTAACGCCATTGGCCTGCGTTGCCGCGCCCAAAGCTTGCGTGAAGGCAATCAAGGATGCATTGCCCGCGCCGCCGCAAATATAGCCCGCTTTTGGTGAACGCCCGGCCATGCCGATAATGTTCACCACTGCCCCCGCCTTGCGCGCTTCCATCGCCGGCAGATAGAGCTGGCACAGATGAATGTAGCCAAACACCTTCAGGCTCCAGGCTTCCTGCCAACGCTGGATGGAAATATCCTGCAAGCGCCCGGATGGAATGGCGCCGGCATTATTCACCAGCACATCAATATCCGGAAAAGCGGCGTGCAGCCTTTCGCGTTCTTCAACACGCGAAAGATCGGCGGCGAGGGTTTCAACCCGCACCTGCGACAGCGCGCGCACCTTATCGGCGGCGGTGGCAAGAGCCGCCGTATCGCGCGCTGTCAGCACCACATCGCAGCCTTCGCGAGCAAAGGCTTCCGCGCAAGCGAGCCCAATGCCTTTTGATCCACCCGTGACAAGCACGCGCTTGCCGGCAAGTTGCATATCCATGTTCACACCACCAATTCAATGAGGAAGGGGCCAGGCCGCGCAAAGCTTTGGCTCATCATGTCAGCGACCTGATCAAGCGTGGTCGCCTGCGCGGCTTCCACGCCCATGCCCTCGGCCAGTTTCACCCAGCCGATATCAGGATTGCTAAGATCCATCATATCCATCGCGGTACGACCCGGATTGGCGCCGACATTGCGGTATTCGCCAAGCAGGATCGCGTATTTGCGATTGGAAATGATCACCGTGGTCACCGGCAGCTTTTCGCGCGCCTGAGTCCAAAGCGATTGCACCGTATACATGGCCGAACCATCGGCCTGCATATTGATCACGCGGCGGCCACCGCCACCAACGGCGGCACCCGTCGCCAAAGGCATGCCGCAACCAATGGCGCCACCCGTGATCTGCAACCAATCATGCGGCGCCGCGTTATGGGTTTCCGGGAAGAAGCCGCGGCCATAAGAAACGCTCTCATCCGCAATGATCGCACCTTCCGGCATCAGCGCACCCAACACGCGTGCAAGTCCTTCCGGCGAGGGTGCGCCGCGCGCCACTTCCGGGCGCGGGCCGCGATCAGGAATGGCGATGGCGGGCGCGTTCAATTCTGCCGCAAGCGCGGCCAAAGCCACTTCGGCATTCTGTTCATAGCGCGTCAGCACATGCACTTCGGCATTGGGCGGGTAATGCAGCGAAGGCTTGCCCGGATAGCCAAAAAAGCCGACCGGCGCCTTGGCATTCACCAGGATCAGATGCTCCACCCATTTCAGCGCATCAATCGCCTGGTCCACGTAATAGGGCACGCGTTCGAGGGCGATGCGCCCGCGCCCACGCTGGGTGCGGCCGTTTGAGCCCTCGGCCAGCAGCCGCGCGCCGGTTGCCTCAGCGATGCGATAGGCGTGCAACTGCGCGCCTTCCCGGAGACTCGGGCCGCCCAGCAGGATCAGCACATTCTTCTTCTCACGCAGGATGCGGGCGGCATTGCGGATCGCATGCGGGTCGGCCTCAGGCACCGATGGCACCGGCAGGGCTGCCGCCACCACGCCGCCATCATTCCAGGCGGTATCGGCGGGCAGGATCAGGGTCGCGATCTGGCCTGGCGAGGTGCGTGCCGCTTGCACCGCAACGGCCGCATCGGCGCCCACCTTGGTTGAATCGGTGGAAGTGCGCACCCAGGCGGAAACGCCGCGGGCGAAGCCTTCGGTATCGGCGGTCAGCGGCGCGTCATAGGGGCGGTGATAGGTGGCGTGATCGCCGGTGATATTCACAATGCCAGACCGTGCCCGACGCGCATTATGCAGATTGGCCAAGCCATTAGCCAAACCGGGCCCGCAATGCAGCAGCGTGCAGGCGGGCTTTTCCGCCATGCGCCAATAGCCATCCGCCATCCCGGTCACGACATTTTCCTGCAAACCCAGTACGCAGCGCATGCCCGGAATCCGGTCCAAGGCTGCCACGAAATGCATCTCACTCGTGCCGGGGTTGGAGAAACACACATCAACCCCACTACCTATGAGTGTATGGACCAGGCTTTCTGCACCATTCATTGCCGACTCTCCACTTGGCGTTATGGGGCGCAGCCTGCGCCGAGGGGCGGCTTCGGGCAAGATGGGCACTTGCCATGCGGTAATTTCGTCGTAATTAGACGCCACAAACGATAACGCGGCAGTCAAACGCCGCCTGTCTGGGGGAGCTTGGGGTAAATGCCTCGTTTGGCCGTTGCCTTTTTCGCATCGGGCTTTGCCGCGCTGCTGTGTCAGATCGTCTGGCAGCGGATGCTGGGCATTTTCGCCGGCTCTGACACGATTTCTGCCGCGCTTGTGGTGGGCGCTTTTCTCGCCGGGCTTGGCATTGGTTCGATCATTGGCGCCAAGATCGCTGACCGCATCACGCCGGCGCGGGCGCTGATTGGCTTTGCCATCGCGGAAATCGGCGTCGGCATATTTGCCCTGCTGTCCAAAGCATTCTTGTATGATTGGCTGGCGATGGATCTGGCCGGGGTGGTGGATGACCCGGCGATGATCTTCGCGCTCTGCTTCGCGGGGCTTGTGCTGCCAACCACGCTGATGGGGGCGTCGCTGCCGCTTTTGGCCCGCGCTGTCTCGACCGCGCTTGACACAGTAGCAGAGCGTATCGGCCTGCTTTATGGGCTGAATACCTTCGGTGCGGGGCTTGGCGCACTGCTGGGCGGTTGGTTTCTGGTTGGCAATCTTGGCTTTGTCGGCGCGCTTTGGCTGGCGGCAGGCTTGGAGATTTTCGCGGCGGTGGTCGCACTATCCCTGCTGCCGCAACTGCGTGGCCTGCCTTTGCCCGCGCCGAGCGCTGCCGCCAAGGCGGGTGATGCGCCTTTCGGCAGCCTGCCGCTATGGTGCTTTCTGGTTTTCCTGTCTGGCTATGTGATTGTGGCGCTGGAGATTCTCTGGGTCCGCATCATGGGCCAGGTGGGGCAATACCACGCCTATCTTTTCCCGACCGTGCTTGGGATTTTCCTGCTGGCCGATGGGCTTGGCATGGCGGTGGCGGCACGCATGGTGCGGCACCTGAAGGACCCGCGCCCGGCGTTTTTCATAACCCAAGGCGCGGGCTTTGTATTGGCAACACTGCTGCTGGCGGCACTTTGGCTCGCCATGCCGCTTTGGCCCATTGCTGATCTGATGGCGGTGGATCATTCGCGCCTGCATGGTGGGGCGCTGGCGATGATGATCTTCCTGGCCGTGGTCGTGGTGGGGCCGCCTTCCTTCCTGATCGGCATGACCTTCGCCTTTGTGCAGCGCGCGGTGCAGCAGGATTTGGCGAGTGTCGGCACGCGGGTTGGTTGGGTGCAATTGGCCAATATCGCCGGTAATGCGGCGGGGTCTATTTTCACCGGGCTGATTACGCTGCATTTCCTGGGCACGGCCGGCACGCTCAAGCTGCTGGCCACGCTTTCGCTTTTGCTGCTGCTGGGTTGGCTTTGGCATGGCGGTTGGCGCCGGCCGGTAGAAGCGGGGTTGGCGCTGGCGTCGGCCCTCGCGCTTTTGTTCATGCCGGGCAATGCTGTGCTTTGGTCACGCATGCATGCGGAAGGGCCGGGCCATATGGTCGCCTGGGCAGAAGATCGCTCGGGCATCGCGTTTTTCCGGGATAGCAAAGCTTCGGATGGTGTGGCGGAAGGCCCCTTCTTTATCCAGGGCTTCAGCCAGGGGCGCATTCCCTTCCTGTCGATCCATCAGTTCCTGGGCGCGGTTGGGCCGCTGATGCACCCCAATCCGAAGAATGTGCTGGTGATTGGGGTGGGGAGTGGCGGCACGCCTTGGGCGGCGGGCATTCGCCCGGAAAGCCAGATTCGCGCCATTGAATTGGTGGCACCGGTGCTAACGGCGCTTGAGGAAATCGGCCGGCATTACCCGGATGGCCCCATCGCGCGCATGTTCAAGGATCAGCGCTGGGATATGGAATATGGCGACGGCCGACGGACGCTGGCCAAGGAAGAAACTCTTTACGACATCATCGAAGCCGATGCGATTCTACCGCAGGGATCGCATTCCGGCCTGCTGTATAGCGCCGAATTCATTGAACAGGCGCGCCGGCGTCTGGCACCTGGTGGGATGTATATCCAATGGGTGCCGACGCAGCGCGCGGTGGAAACCTTCGCGGCCGTCTTCCCCCATGCGCTGTTGCTGATGCCGGCGGGTGTCATGATCGGGTCGAATGATCCGATCCCCTTTGACCAGGCAAGGCTTGCGGCAGAATTCGCCAAGCCCGCGCATCTGGCGCATTTGCGCGCGGGCAACCGGGAATTCAGTGATTGGGCCAGCCTATTTGCCGGCACGCCTTTGCAATGGCTACCCGGGCAGAAGCGCGAAGAAGCGCCGCTGACCGATGTTTTCCCGCGTGACGAGTTCTACATCAACAACCCCGGCACGGGCACGGATTACTATGTGCGCAGCCGAAACGCAGCCGGGCAACGGCGCGCGGATGCGCGCTAGCTCTACCTGATTGGATCACATCCCCAGCGCGCGGCGATAGAGATCGAGCAGGGTTTCCTGTTCTTCCACTTCCGCCGGTTCCTGCTTGCGCAGCCGGATCACCGCGCGCAGCACCTTCACATCAAAGCCGGCTGATTTCGCTTCCGCGAAGATGTCCTTGATGTCGCTCGACAGCGCCTTTTTTTCTTCTTCCAGGCGTTCGATGCGTTCAACAATGGACCGCAGCCTTTCGCCCGCAATCCCGCCGACTTCCGTATTTTCTTTCGTGCTGGGGGCCTGAGCCATTCTGCGTTCCTCGGTGTGAAGGCCGGAGGCTTTAGCCTTGGGGGAGCCGGCCATCAATGTTGCCCCTGCCCGGAAGCCGCGAATTTCGCCTTTTGCTCAGGCGACGCTTCCTTTTGGTGCTGAGCCTGCCATTCCTTGTATGGCATGCCGTAGATGATCTCCCGCGCTTCGGGGTCGGTCAGCGGCAGGCCCTTTTCCTCGGCTGCGGCGCGGTACCATTTGCTCAGGCAATTCCGGCAGAAGCCCGCCAGGTTCATCATGTCGATGTTCTGCACATCATTTCGCCCGCGCAGATGTTCCACCAGCCGGCGGAAAGCGGCGGCTTCCAATTCTGTTTGGGTTGCTTTGTCGAATTCGGGCATCGGGGCCTCCTGAATCATGCAGCTATAGATGGCCCATCTGGCGCGACTTCGCCATACTGGTCTTACAAAGGAAATTCGCCATGGCCTTCACCGATACATCCGCCCGCGCCGCGCTCCGCCAGGTGTTCGAAGCCGCCATTGCCAGCGCCGATCCGCGCGAGGTGCTGGCGCGGCATTTGCCGGAACGCCCGCGCAGGCGGGTGATTGTGCTGGGGGCGGGGAAATCCGCCGCCGTCATGGCCGCGGCGGTGGAGGCCGCCTGGCCCGATGCCCCGATTGAGGGCCTGGTGGTAACCCGCTATGCCCATGGCTACCCCACGCGGCGGGTGCGCGTATTGGAAGCATCCCACCCGGTGCCGGATGCCGCCGGGGCCAAAGCAGCGGCAGAATTGCTGGAAGTGGCGCGCGGTGCGGGCGCAGATGATCTGGTGCTGTTTCTGGTCTCGGGCGGGGGGTCTTCGCTGACCACCCTGCCGGCCCCCGGGCTGACATTGGACGATCTGATTGCGGTGAATAAGGCGCTGCTGGCTTCCGGCGCCACGATCCATGAAATGAACTGCATCCGCCGGCATCTTTCCGCCTTTTCCGGCGGGCGGCTGGCCGCAGCCGCGCATCCGGCGCGCGTTGTGACGCTGGCGATTTCCGATGTCCCGGGGGATGACCCAAGCGTGATTGCCTCCGGCCCCACCGTGCCGGACCCGTCCAGCTTCGCCGATGCGCGTGCCTTGGTGGCGCATTACGGGATGCAGCTACCTTCAGCGGTGATGGCGCATCTGGAAGCAGGCCTGGAGGAAAGCCCAAAACCCGGCGATCCGCGCCTGGGCACGCCGGATTACCGCTTCATCGCGACCCCGGCCATGGCTTTGCAAGCCGCTGCCTCTGCCGCGCGCGGGTTGGGCCTGACGCCCCTGATCCTGGGTGATGCTTTGGAAGGTGAGGCGCGGGAATTGGGCACCGCGCTCGCCGGCATCGCCCGTTCCGCCGCGACCCATGGCAACCCGCTGCCCGGCCCGGCCATTCTGCTTTCAGGCGGTGAGACCACGGTGACCATCCGCAACCCCAAGCCCGGCCGAGGCGGGCGGAATGGGGAATGCCTGCTCGGCTGCGCGCTTGCTTTGGCTGGGGCGCCGGGCATCTGGGCGCTGATGGGCGACACGGATGGCATTGACGGGTCGGAAGACAATGCCGGCGCCATCGCCACCCCGGACACGCTGGCCCGCGCTCGCGCTGCCGGGCTTGATCCCCGCGCGCTACTGGCCGGGCATGACAGCTACCGCCTGTTCCAGACGCTGGGCGATCTGGTGGTGACGGGGCCGACTCTGACCAATGTGAATGATTTTCGGGCGCTGCTGGTTGCTTAACTTTTAAAAGTTAAGTCGCGCAGGTTTTGGGTAGTATTTTAACTTAATTTTGCTAAGATACCGCCATGCGCGACCCAGCCCTTGAAGCCCTCCTCGCCCGGCGCGGCACGGTCAAGCAGATCGCCGCCGCCTTGGGCATTTCCACCGCCGCCGTTTCCCAATGGAAGCGTATTCCGGAAGATCGTGTTCCGGACATCGCCAAGGCGCTCAACTTACCGCCCGAAAGCCTGCGGCCTGATCTGGCCCCCACCCCACCCCATTCTGAACCAATGATAGGAGCGCCCCGCATGGTGGCCCGCCCCGTTCTGCGCCGCCGGCGCCGTACCAAAATCATCGCAACCCTCGGCCCCGCCAGCAGCAGTGCGGAGATGATCGAAAAGCTCCACCGCGCCGGCGCCGATATCTTCCGCCTTAATTTTTCCCATGGCAGCCATGAGGATCACGCCGCCCGCATCGCCACCATCCGCGCCGTGGAGGCCAAGGTGGGCCGGCCCATCGGGATCCTGGCCGATGTGCAGGGGCCGAAACTCCGCGTTGGGCGGTTTCAGGCAGGGCGGGTGCAATTGCAAACCGGCCAGAGCTTTCGGCTGGATTTGAACCCCACCCCCGGCGATGTTCGCCGCGTGAACCTGCCCCATCCGGAAATCATCAGCGCCGCGGAAATCGGTACTTCCCTGCTGCTGGATGACGGCAAACTGCGTTTGCGAGTAACCCATAAGCGCCCGGACCATCTGGAAACCCAGGTGGTGGTCGGCGGCCCGTTGTCAGACCGCAAAGGCGTGAATGTGCCCGATGTGGCGCTGCCCATCCCGGCGCTGACAGAAAAGGACCGCGCGGACCTCGCCTTCGTGCTGGATCAGGGCGTGGAGTATATCGGCCTGTCCTTCGTGCAACGCCCGGAAGATGTGGCGGAGGCCAAGGAAATCGCCGCCGGGCGCGCCTGGATCATGGTGAAAATGGAAAAGCCCCAGGCTTTGGAGAACCTTGATGCCATCATGGCTTTGACCGATTGCGTCATGGTCGCACGCGGCGATTTGGGCGTGGAGCTACCACCGGAAGAAGTGCCGCTCGCGCAAAAACGCATCGTGCGCGCCGCCCGCGCACTCGGCAAACCTGTTGTGGTGGCAACCCAAATGCTGGAAAGCATGATCACCGCGCCAAGCCCAACGCGCGCCGAGGTTTCGGATGTTGGCACTGCGGTATTTGATGGCGCAGATGCGGTGATGCTTTCGGCTGAGACCGCGGCCGGGCAATACCCCTATGAAGCGGTGAATATGATGGACCGCATTGTGGCACGCGTGGAACAAGACACAGACTGGCGCCGCCTGACCGATGCCGCGCGCCCGCCGCCTGAACATTCCAGCGCCGGCGCCATCGCCACCGCTGCGCGCCAGGTGGCCGAGACGATCGAGGCCGAGGTGATCGCGACCTTCAGCTCCACCGGGTCCACCACATTGCGGGTTGCGCGCGAAAGGCCGCATTGTCCGATCCTGGGGCTGACCACCAGCGCGGGCGTAGCACGGCGCATGGCGCTGATCTGGGGCGTGCATCCGTTGGAGGTGAATGAAATCCATTCCATGACGGAAATGGTAGCGCGTGCGACGCGCGCCGCGCAGCATGAAGGCTTCGCCAAAAGCGGGGATGAAGTGGTGGTGACCGCCGGGGTGCCCTTTGGGACGCCGGGGACGACGAATGCGCTGCGCGTGGCGATTGTGAAATAACGCCGGATACGCGACGCCGGCCGGACACAAAAAAGGCGAGACCCTTGATCAAGGGTCTCGCCAATCGTCGCGAAAAAACTCAGCGCAGCGGAAGCGCGTACATCAAGCCGCCCGGCGTGGTCCAAAGATGGTTCGGGCCGCGCGGCAATTGCACCTGGCTCTTGTCGCCCATGGTACGCTCATAAAGCTCCCCATAATTGCCGATCGCGCGCACGACATTATAGGCCCAAGCGGGATCCAGCTTCAGCGATTGGCCAAGTTCCGGCGTTACGCCCAGCAGACGGCGCGTATTGGGGTTGGTGCTGGTGCGGCGCCGTTCTTCGGCATTGGCCTGGGTGATGCCCTGTTCTTCGGCCTCAATCACCGCATAGGTGTACCAACGCACAATATCGTACCATTGGTCATCACCACGGCGCAGATAGGCGCCATAAGGTTCCTTGGAGAACCGTTCCGACAGGATGGTCCAATCCGCAGGTCGCGGCATGGCAGACCGCACGCCGGCAAGCTGGGATGCATCCGTGCCGAAACTGTCGCAGCGGCCGGCTTGCAAGGCAGCGACCGCTTGGTCGGTGCGTTCAAACACAACAGGTTGGAACGGCGTATTGATGCTGCGGAAGTAATCCGCCGTCACCTGTTCATTTGTCGTGCCCTGAATCAGGCAAATCGTTGCGCCGCGCATCTCAGCAACCTTGTTGATGCCGGCATCCGCCTTCACCATAAAGCCATGGCCATCATAGAAATAGGTCACGGCATGACGCAGGCCGAGCGTGGTGTCGCGCAGCATGGTCTGGGTAGAGGTGCGGAACAGCACATCCACCTCCCCCGCGCCCAACGCCGTAAAGCGTGTGGAAGATGAAAGCGGCACGAAGCGCACTTTTGACGCATCGTTGAAAATCGCCACCGCCAAACCGCGGCAGAGATCAACATCGAAGCCCTGCCAAACACCCCGGCTATCGGGAAGGGCGAAGCCCGCGACACCATTATGGATGCCGCAAACCAGCGTGCCGCGTGCCTTGATGGCATCAAGCGTGGGGCTGGCGGAGGGTTGGGCAAAGCTTGGGGTGGCGAAGGTCGCGAAAAGCGCAGCGAGCGCGGCTTTCAAGCCGAATTTACGCATGGGGGGCCTCTTTCCTGTTGAAGTGCTGCCAATTCACCGCCGCATCCGGGCCGTGTCAATCAAAACCGAGGCAGGACCGTAAAGATTACTGTTTCTCCACAATCCGACCGTCTTCCATCGTGACCACCCGGTCCGCTATGTCCAGAATGCGCGGGTCATGCGTCACCATCAAAATCGGCACGCCGCGGGATTTCGCCAAATCGCGCAGCAAATGCGCAACCTCAGCGCCCGAGACCTTATCCAAGGCCGCCGTCGGTTCATCGGCCAAAACAAGGCCGGGCTGCGCGGCCAAAGCGCGGGCAATGGCAACACGCTGGCGCTGCCCGCCGGAAAGCTTGCCGGGCAGGCGGTCCGTATGTTCCGCCAAACCCACCGCCGCCAGCATCTCCCCGGCGCGGTGCAGGCGCTGAGTTTCCGAAAGGCGCGGCGCAACCTCCAAAGCCATGGCCACATTCTGCCGTGCCGAGAGCGCGCCCAGCAGATTATGGTTCTGGAATATGAAGCCAATGCGTTGGCGGAGCGAAACCCGCGCCCTTTCGGACGCTCCGAATAATTCCTGCCCCAGCACTTCGCAGGAACCTTCCTGCATGGCGCGTAAAGCGCCAATCAGCGTCAGCAAGGTGGTCTTGCCCGAACCCGATGGGCCGGTCAGCAACAGCACTTCCCCCACACCCACCTGCAAGGCGACATCGCGCAGCACGGGGCGGCGCAATTCGCCTTCGCCATAGGCGTAATTCAGCGCCTCAATCCGGATGGGTTCAGCCTGCATCAGGAAAACATATCCGCTGGATTGGCATCACGGAGTTTGCGCATGGCAAGCAAGCCCGCCAGCGCGCACATGCCAAAAATCATCAGGAATACGGTGACTGTCCGATCCCATGTCATGCCAAGCGGCAGGAAGGTGGCGGCGCCAACAAAATCATACATCCAGATGGAGGCAAGAAACCCCGGCACAAACCCAAGCACCGCCAGAATCAGCGCTGATGCCATGACCACCCGCGCGAGATAGAAATTCGAATAGCCAATCGCCTTCAGCGTTGCGTATTCGCGCAAGTGATTGGCGATGTCGCTGAACAGGATCTGATAGACAATCACCATGCCGACAATCAGGCCCATAATGCTGCCAAAGCCAAAGATGAAGCCAATGGCGGTCGCGGTTTCCCAGTAATGGCGTTCATGCGCCACCAATTCAGTCTGGGTCAGCACCAGCACATCGCCGGGCAATAACGCCTTGAGCCTTTCCTTCGCAGCCTGAATATCGGCGCCCGGCACCAGGCGAATGGCAATCAGGTCAACATTGGCGGGATCTCGCCCGCGCACCACACGGCGGAAATTCACCTCACTCATCACCAGATTGCCATCGGCGCCGAAGGAAGGGCCGATTTCCACAATGCCCACAATGCGCATCATGCGATTGCCGATTTGCACCTCAAACGGCCCGCCTTCGGCGAGTTTCTTGGCAACATCGCCAAATTCTGGGCGGGAGCGCACGTCAAAACCCGCCGCATCCACCTGCCGCAGCGCATCGGATATCTTGTCCAGACCCTCAAAGCGCATCGCACCCGCTTCAACATCAAAGCCGATCAATTGAATGGCGCGCTTGGCGCCGGTCTCCGGATTGCGCCAGGAAGCCTGCGTCAAATAGACAGGCACGGCTTGTGCGACTTCCGGCAGGGCAAGGGATTGATGGGCGCGGATGCGCGGCACGTGCTCCGGCCGGAAGCTTGCCATGGTCAGCGGATTCATCAGAAAAAGTTCTGCCTGCATCGCAGCGTAAAGCCGGGTGGCACTGTCAAACAAGGCAGCGCGAAAGCCAAGCTGCATAAAGACCAGCACGGCGGCGAACATCACGCCCGCGATGGCGGAAAACAACCGCGCGCGTTCAAAGAAAAGCTGACGTGTCGCCAGCCGCGCAGGCAGCAAGAACCAATCAAAAAGCGAAACCCGGCCTTTGCCGAGCGGCGCCGGCGCGGAAGTCCCTTGCGGCGCGCGCAGATTTTCCGTCAGCGCATTCACGGCCGGATCGCCACTTGCACCTGCATATTGGACCGCCGCCGCAAAGCCGCCGCGCCGGCCTCATCCAGCGTCAGGCGCACTTCGACGGTGCGCGCATCAACTGCCGCCACTGGGTCATTGCTGGCTTGGGTTTGGCGCCGCACGGTCCAGCCTATGGCGTTTACCTGGGCGGCGAAACGCTGCGCTTCGCCGGGCACGACCACTTCCGCCGCAGCACCAAGGCGCACGCGCGGTAGATCGGTCTCATAGACATCGGCCACCACTTCAAGCTTGGAAAGATCAGCCATTTCCAAAACCCCATCCGCGCCAACCTGATCGCCAGGGCGGACGAATATCCGCAGAATGGTGCCCGCGATGGGCGCACGTACGCGGGCCAATTCGGCATCCGCCTGCGCCTTCGCCGCCGCCGCCCGCACGCCGGCAAGGCGCGCTTCGGCAAGCGCGATATCCTCAGGCCGGGAAGACAGCAGCGTATCCAAGGCCGCCATGGCTTCACGCCTTTCGGCGGCCAGCCTTATGGCAATGGCGCGGCTGCGATCCGCTGCCGCCACGGCGCCCGCGCCGGTTGGCACCAGGCGTTCTGCCCGCTCAGCATCGCGTAGCGCAATTTCTTCCTGCGCTGTGATAGCTTCGATCCGCGCGCGCTGCGCCTCAATCTCTGAGGGGCGGCCGGCAGCGCGCAGCCGGGCGAGTTGCGCCTCGGCCTCCGCCACGGCGGCTTCGCCCTGGGCGGCGGCAGCGTCCTTCATGGCGGTATCGGCGAATTCGGCCAGCAATTGGCCCTGCGCCACTTCCGCGCCTTCGGCGACCAGCAGTCGATCAAGCCGCGTCACCGCCATGCCGCCTGGCTGATTGAGCCGGCGAATGCGTGATGCCGGTTCCACGCGCCCAAGCGCGCCGACGCCAATCGGGCCAGTGGCGGCGACAGGTGCAGGGGTTGCGGGCGGTGGCGTGCTTGGGCGCATCTGCCAAAATGCTGCCCCGCCAATGCCAAGTAGCAAAAGCCCAGCAATGATCTTACCGCGCCTGGTCATGGCCGCGCCCCCAAAAGTCCAGAAAGTGCCGCGCGCATTTCGGCCAACTCGGCCGAGCTTGGGGCGTAAAGGCTGAAAAGCCGCGCCATGAACAACCCATCGCCGGCGGCCATGATGGCCGCGCCATGGCCGGGCGGTAGGCCATCAGCTGCGACAGCAGCGCGCATTTCCGCAATCACGGCGCGCATCGGCGCCAAAAGCGCAGGGTCGTGGTGAAAGGCCGCCAGGAAAACCGCCCCGGCCCGCTGATGGCGTTCATTGCAAGCCATTTCGCCTTCGCCAAAGCCCCATTCCAGCATGGAACGCGCAACCCGCCCCGGCCCTTCCGGCTGTGCTACCACGCAAGCCGCGAATTCCTGCGCGATGAAAGCAGAAAGCCGGCCGAGCAGCGCTTCCAAAAGCGCTTCCTTGGAAGCGAAGTGGTACAGCAAGCCACCCTTGGAAACCCTGGCTTCCCGCGCGGCGGCTTCCAACGTCAGCGCAGCGACGCCGCGGGCGATGATGAGGTTTTCAGCCGCATCCAGAATGCGTGTCGGTGCATCAACGGTAGGTGCATGTCCATCCATACCCCCTCAACTATACCGTCCGGACGGTTTTTCAAGCCTGCGGTGCTAAGGCCGTATCCAGCAGCGCCTCAATCGCCGCCGGGTCATCCCAGGCAAGGGCAATGCTCACCACCTGAATGCCTGTGCGCAGTGCCAGCGGGATGCGCACAATGTCCTTGCGCGTCGTGACCGGGGTGGCGCGGAGCTTTTCTGCCTCGGCCATGATGTCGCGGATTTCCTGGTCATCGAAGGGGTAGTGATCCGCGAAGGGATGGCGCGCGGCCAAAACGGCACCGGCTTCCTGTAAGGTGGAGAAGAATTTACGCGGATTGGCGATGCCGCAAAACGCCACCACCGGCTTGCCGGCAAGCGCTGCCGCTTCCGGGCCGGGCACCAGCCGGGCGCGTAGCACGGGCAGGCCGGGCGGAAGCTGCGCCAAGGCACCGGTTTCATCCTCACCGATCAGCACCGCCGCCTGGCAGCGCGCCGCGGCGGCAAAAACTGGTTCGCGCAGGGGGCCAGAGGGGATCACGCGACCATTGCCGAAGCCATAGGACCCATCAATGATCAGCAGGGACAGTGACTTTTCGAGTGTCGGGTTCTGCAGCCCATCATCCATGATGATCGCCTGCGCCCCGGCCGCCTGCGCCGCCGCCCCGCCCGCTGCACGATTGGCGGAAACCCAGGTGGGGCAAAGGGCGGCCAGCAGCAAAGCCTCATCACCCACCGCGCGGCTGTCATGGCTGGCGAGGTCAACCCGCGCCGGGCCTTTCAGCTTGCCGCCATAGCCGCGCAGCAGGAAATGCGCTGCCAGCCCTCGTGCCTTGAGCCTTTCGCCGAGATCAAGTGCCACCGTGGTTTTGCCCGCGCCACCTGCCGTGGCGTTACCGCAGCAAATCACGGGCAGCGGCAAGCTCTGCCCCGGGCGCGCCATGCGTCGCGCCGTTGTGGCCGCGTAAAGCGCCGCAATGGGCGAGAGCAAAGCTGCCGCCACACCAGGCTTATCGCTCCAGAATCCAGGCGATCGCATCAGATGAAACCGTTCAAACCTTCCATGGTGCCCGCATCGCGCAACAGGCGTGCAGGGCTGGGATTACTTGCCTCGGGCTTTCCCACCCGCGCGGCTTCGCCGTCTTTGCGGTAAGGCCCCCGAGATTATTGTGGATTGGTCGTCCCCGGACGGGGAGATGTTACCGCGCCGGGCGGATCAAGGGCAACAGGCTTGTCGCGATGCGCCCCGGCAGGCCGGCCTGGTCCTGGGCAAGTGCCTCCGCGGCCGCCGCCATGGCCTGTCCGGCTGCGGGATCAGCCAGGATGCGCGCGATGCTTCCGGCCAGGGCTTCCGCCGCCCCTGGCCCATCCGGGGTTTCTACCAAGGCATGGGCGGCACGCAGCCGCGTGACGATTTCACCGAAATTGAAGTGATGCGGGCCGGTGATGATGGGGCAGCCAAGCCGCGCGGCTTCCAAAGGGTTCTGCCCGCCATGCGGCACCAAGGACCCGCCAATCAGCGCGACGCGCGCCAGGCGATAGAAAAGCCCCAATTCGCCAAGCGTATCAGCGACATAAACCGCGACCCCCGGCCCGGCTTCCTGCCCAGCGCCGCGCCGCGCGACGGGCAAATCCCCAGCCAAAGCCGCGATATCCGGCCCACGCTGTGGATGGCGCGGTACAATCACCGTCAGCAAACCGGGGTGATCCAGGGCGAGTAGCCGATGCGCGGCCAGGATGATTTCATCCTCCCCCGGATGGGTGCTGGCGGCGAGCCAGACCGGCCGCCCCGCCCAGGCCGAGGTCAGGCGTGCAAGCTCGGCCGGATCAGCCGGCAAGGGCGGCGCGGCATATTTTAAGTTCCCCCAGCAAGGCACGGGGCGTCCGGCGAGTGCGGCAAAGCGCGCGGCATCCCCTTCCGTCTGTGCCAGGATCAACCCAAAACGCCCAAGCAAGCCCCGCGCAAAACCCGGCGCCCAGCCCCAAGTTCGGGCGGAACGCGCTGACATGCGCGCATTGATCAGCGCCAGCGGTACGCCCTGCTGGTCAGCCTCCGCTAGCATATTCGGCCAAAGCTCCGATTCCACGATCACGGCCAGATCAGGCCGCCAGTCTTCCAGAAACCGCGCCACCCAGCGCGGCACATCCAAGGGCAGGAAGCGATGTTGCGTGCGCGGCGCCAATTCGGGCGAAAGCCTTTGTTCCAGCAGGCGCGCGGAAGTGACGGTGCCGGTGGTGACCAGGAAGGACAAGGCGGGGTTCTGCTTCGCCAAGGCTTCCAGCAGCGGCAGCAGGGACAGCGTCTCCCCATTGCTGGCCGCGTGGCACCAGACCAGGCGCCCCTGAGGGCGCGCGGCGCCACGGCCCTGGCGTTCGGGCAGACGCTCGGCGATTTCCTTCCCCTTGGCGACGCGGCGGCGGAGGTAAAACGGCAAAAGCGGCGCGAGTAGGCTGGCAATCAGCGCCCAAAGCGCGGCCAGGATTTGTGCTGAAAGGCTTTGTGGCATCATCGCGCCACCGCCTGATCGGCACGTTCCGTCGCACGGTTGAGCGCCGCGGTGATGGCTGGCAAGGCGCTGGCCGGGTCATCACGCGGCACCGTGATGGGCGCTTCAAGCACCACCACGGCACGGGCAAAGGGCAGCGGAAAGCGCATCCGGTCCCAGGATCGGGCGCGGCGCATGCGCGACGATGCCGCCCCGCAGGCCAACACCGGCAGCCCCGCCAAGGCGGCAAGCTGGGCGATACCGGGCGCGGCTTCCCTCGCCGGGCCGCGTGGGCCATCGGGCGTGATCACCGCAACTCCGCCGCCTTCCAGCACGCGCAGAAGCTGACGCAGCCCCGCCGCCCCGCCTTTCGAGGATGAGGCATGCACCACCTCCACATCAAAAGGTGCCACGGCGCGGGCGATCAGCCTTCCATCACGGTGGCGGGAAATCAGCGCCTGTGCCCTGCGCCCGGGGGGCGCCGGATTTTCACGGGCGATCAGCCGCCAGCCCTGCGCGGCGAGCGGCAGGCATTCATGCCAAAAGGCCAGAATCATCGGGCCGCCGGACTTTAGATTGGCGTGTTCGGCGCCCAGCAAAGTCCAGCGCGTGGTGGACCAGATCAGCCGCAGATACAGCCCCACCAGCCAGGCGAGCAGCGCCTGGGCAGAAGGATGGCGGATCAGCCGCTTGAACATTGGGGATGGGCTTCGCGCATCATCGCGGCTGCTGTAGCGCGGATTGCGGGCAGTGTGAAACGCCACACAGGCCCGGGCCACCGCTACCCAGGTCGGCGCAAGCTGTGTTAGTTTTTCAGTAAGACGCGAGGGGCCGCCTGCTGGTGCCCAGGGTTTGAGGGAGAATGACCAACATGGCTTTGCGTAACCAGAAGGACGCGGCGCGCCTTGCGCTACCGGTGATTTTGGCCCTGACCCTGCCCCTGTTGCCCGGCTGCAAGGAAGAAACCACCCCCGCCCGCCAGCAAGCCGCTGCGCCACCAGCCGCGGTGTTTGTCGCCCGCGTCGAACGCCAGGCAATCAGCCGCGGGGCTGATTTCATCGGGCGCGTGGAAGCTATAGACAGGGTTGACATCATGGCCCGCGTGACGGGCTTTCTCCAGACGCGGCATTTCAATGAAGGCGATGCGGTGAAAGCCGGGCAATTGCTGTTCACCCTGGAACAGCCACCCTTCGCGGCTGAGGTTTCGCTCCGCCGCGCGCAAGTGGATAGCGCGCGCGCCGATCTGGCCAATGCCACCACCCAGGTCGCACGCGGGCGCGAATTGGTGAAAACCAATGCCATCCCGCAAGCAACCCTGGATGACCGCATCACTGCCGAAGCGGAATCCAAGGCCAAGGTCGCAGCCGCAGAAGCGCAATTGCAGCAGGCGCAAATCAACTACGACTACACCGAAATCCGCGCGCCCTTTGATGGTCGCGCGGGGCGTTCGCCGCTCAGCCCCGGTAATGTCGTCAGCCCAAGCAGCGGCACGCTGGTCACGATTGTGCGCGATGACCCAATCCGCATCAGCTTCCCGGTGACGCAGCGGCAATTGCTGAATTTCCGCCGTGAAGGCGGTGCCGGCGCGTCTGATCGCATCAAGGTAAGCGTGCGTCTGCCTGATGGCACCATGCTGGATAGCACCGGCCGTTTTGACTTCATTGATGTCACCACCAATCGCGCGACCGATTCCGTACTGGTGCAGGCGATGATCCCCAATCCGCAAAAATATCTGGTGGATGGGCAGGCGGTGACGGTGGT
Organism: Allobosea thiooxidans; assembly: GCA_943370125.1. GTDB lineage: Bacteria > Pseudomonadota > Alphaproteobacteria > Acetobacterales > Acetobacteraceae > Neoroseomonas. The sequence continues at coordinate 33,447 of CALRPR020000026.1, forward strand.
GGTGGAAACGGGTGACCCTGAACAAGCCATCGTCATTCCGCAATCCGCCTTGCAGATAGATCAGGCCGGCAGCTTCGTGCTGATTGTCGGTGCCGAGGACAAGGTAGAGGTCAAGCGCGTGAAGACCACGCGGGGCTTGGGTGGCCAGCTTGTAGTGACCGAAGGGCTTGAGATTGGCCAATTGGTGATCACGGAAGGCGCGCAACGTGCCCGCCCCGGCGCGACGGTTGCACCTCAACCAGCACCTAACACGCCGAGTGGCGCGATGCCTGGCACAGCGCCAAGGCGGGGCTGACGCGCCATGATCTCAAAATTATTCGTTGATCGCCCGCGCTTCGCCATTGTCATCGCGATCCTGACAACGATAGCCGGCTTGATTTCGCTGCTGCGCATTCCGGTGGCGCAATTTCCCGATATTGTGCCGCCGCAGGTGCAGGTGACCGCCAATTTCCCCGGCGCTTCGGCCGAGGTGGTGGAAGCGACCGTGGCGCAGCCCTTGGAAAGCCAAATCAATGGCGTGGATGGCATGATCTATATGCAATCCACCAGCGGCAATGATGGTTCCTATTCGCTGAATGTTTCCTTCCGCGTGGGAACGGACCCGGATCAAAACACCACCAATGTGAATAACCGCGCGCAATTGGCGTTGGCGCAATTACCGCAGGAAGTACAGCGCCTTGGCCTGACGGTGCGCAAGAAATCATCGGCCATGCTGCAGGTGATCACGATCCGGTCCACCGATGGGTCACTCGATCCGCTGTTCATCAGCAATTACGTGACCATCAATGTGCTGGATGCTTTGCGCCGCGTGCCGGGTGTGGGTGACGCGCAGATGTTCGGCACGCGCGATTATTCCATGCGCATCTGGTTCCAGACGGATCGGCTGACCGCGCTTGGCCTGACGCCGGCGGATGTGATCGGCGCGATCCAGAAGCAGAACCAGGTGGCGCCGCTTGGGCGCGTGGGCGCGCAGCCAATGAGCCAGGACGCGTCCTATCAGCTCAATATCACCACCACGGGGCGGCTGGTCACCACGGATGAATTCGGCGCCATCATCATCCGCGCCAATCAGGATGGCAGTATTCTGCGTGTGCGCGATGTGGCGCGGCTTGAACTCGGCGCCTGGAATCAGGATGTGGAGACGCGGCTTAATGGCGATGCGGCGCTGCTGATCCAGATATTCCTCTCACCCGGGGCCAATGCGGTGGGTGTTGCGGATAGTGTTGGCGCCACCATGCGCCAGCTTGCCACGCGTTTCCCCGCCGGGCTTGGCTATGAGGTCACTTACGATACTACATTGTTTGTCAAACTCACGATCCATGAGGTGATCAAGACGCTGCTGGAGGCCTTTGTGCTGGTGGTGATTGTGGTCTTCCTGTTCCTGGGGTCCATCCGCGCCACCATCATTCCGCTGATTGCGGTGCCGGTCAGCCTGATCAGCACCTTCGCGGTGCTGAGTGCCATGGGCTATTCGGCCAATACCGTATCCTTGCTGGCGATGGTGCTCGCGATTGGCATTGTGGTGGATGATGCGATTGTGGTGGTGGAAAATGTTGAAGCCACCATGGAACACCATCCGGAGCTTTCAGTGCCCGAGGCAACGAAGCTTGCCATGGAAGGCATCACCGCGCCGATTGTGGCGATCACCATGGTGCTGCTTTCGGTCTTTGTGCCGCTGGCTTTCATCCCTGGTATTTCCGGCGAATTGTTCCGCCAATTCGCGGTGACCGTCAGTGTCGGCATGTTGTTTTCTGCGATCAATGCGCTGACGCTTTCACCAGCGCTGTGCGCCATATTGTTGAAGCCGCATCACGGGCCGAAAACCGGAATAATGGGAAGGGTTTCGGCCTTTATTGATGCGGTGCGTGATGGCTATGGCGCGATTGTCGCGCGCCTCGTCCGGCTTTCGGCGTTCAGCCTGGTGCTGCTGGGCGTGATTGCTTTCGGGATTTATGGCATTGGCAGCCGCACGCCAACGGGCTTCCTGCCGCAGGAAGACCAGGGTGCCTTCTTCGTTGAAATGCAATTGCCAGATGGCGCATCGCTCAACCGTACGCGGGAATTGAGCCAGCAGGTGGCTGCGATTATTCAGCCACTGCCTGGCATTCAAGCGGTGCAGAGTGTGTCTGGCTATTCGATGCTGAATGGCCTTGCGCAATCCAATAGCGCCTTCTTCATCGTGACGCTGAAAACCTTTGCGGATCGCACTGCGCCTGAGGCCAAGGTGAATGCGTTGCTCGCGGCTGTTGCGCGCGGCACGGCGCAGGTGCCGGCACTGGTGGTGCCCTTCAACCTGCCGCCGATCATCGGGCTTGGAACCGGCGGCGGCTTCCAATTCCAGTTGCAGAATCTGGAAGGGCGCCCTGTGGCGGAAATGGCGGCGGTCATGCGCGGCCTGGTTTTTGCCGCCAATCAGGACCCGGCGCTCAATCGCGTCTTCTCCACCTATTCGGCTGCTGCGCCTTCAATTTTTCTTGACCTGGACCGCGACCGCACACAGGTGCTTGGCATTTCGATCAGCGATGTCTTCGCCGCGCTGCAAGCGACCATGAGCAGCTATTACATCAATGACTTCAACCTGTTTGGCCGAAGCTGGCGCGTGAGCCTTCAGGCCGAGGAAGCGGACCGTGCTTCGGTTGAAGACATCTTCCGCGTGCATGTGCGCAACGCGCAAGGGCAAATGGTGCCAATCCGCGCGATTGCCGATATTCGCGTGGAATTCGGCCCGCAAAGCATTGTGCGTTACAACAACGTCCGCAGCCTGACGATAAATGGCGAACCGGCTGCCGGGCGCAGCAGTGGTGATGCGCTGGCGGCGATGGAAAGGCTGAGTGCGACCACCCTGCCGCAGGGTTTTTCCTATGAATGGACCGGCACGGCCTATCAGGAAAAAGCCGCTGCCGGGCAAACAGGCATGATCCTGGGCCTGGCGGTGCTATTCGCCTTCCTGTTCCTGGTGGCACTTTATGAAAGCTGGACCATCCCCGTGCCCGTGCTGCTTTCGGTCGCGGTCGGGGTGCTGGGGGCGATTGCATCCATCAGTGCCGCGGGGCTTTCGCTGGATATCTATGCTCAGGTCGGGATTGTGGTACTGATCGCACTTGCCGCCAAGAACGGCATTCTGATCATTGAATTCGCCAAGGAACAGCGCGAATTGCATGGCAAATCCATCCAGGAAGCGGCGGTGCTGGGTGCCAAGCTGCGCTTCCGGGCGGTGATGATGACATCCTTCGCCTTCATCCTGGGGCTTTATCCGCTGGTGGTGGCGGAAGGCGCATCCCAGATCAGCCGCCGCGCGGTGGGGACGCCGGTGTTCTGGGGGATGATCGCGGCCTCCACCATCGGTATTTTCATGATCCCAATGCTGTATGTGACCTTCCAAAGCATGCGGGAGAAGTTGAAGGCCATGCTTGGCATGGGGCAGGCGGTGAAGCCCGCCCAACACCCCCCGTCTTGACCCGGGGGCCATGAGACACGATTTTTAGAGGCAAGAAGGGCAGCGCATTTCGCCGCCCGCGATTCGATGGAGACTCCCATGGGTGATCTGACCAAGGCCGTATCTGATGAGAGCTTCAAGGCTGATGTGCTCGATTCCAGCGGCGCGGTGCTGGTGGATTTCTGGGCCGAATGGTGCGGCCCCTGCCGCATGGTAGGGCCGATCCTGGATGAGATTGCGGCGGAATATGCCGGCAAGCTCACCATCGCCAAGGTGAATATTGATGAGAATCCGATGACACCGAATGAATATGCGGTGCGCGGCATTCCGACCATGATCCTGTTCAAGGATGGCAAGCCTTTGGATACCAAGGTGGGCGCGCTGCCGAAGGGTCAGTTGAAGAGCTGGATTTCAACGACGCTGGGTGACTAATTCGCCCGTGAAAGTCCCGCGCTGGGAAACTGGCGCGGGCCTTTTGCGTTTCATCTTCCCTTAAACACCGGCTTGCGCTTTTCGTTGAAGGACAGAATGCCTTCCTGACGGTCTTCCGTGCCGACCAATTGGTTGTAGCATTCCACTTCAAAACGCAGCGCGCTGCGCAAATCCATCTGCAAGCCGAAATGCATCGAACGCTTGGCTTGCCGGATGGAAAGCGGCGCATTGCCGGCGATCACGCGTGCGGTCTCAAGCGCGGCGGGCAACACCTCCTCAGGCGCGCAAACGCGGTTCAGAATGCCCCATTCCAGCGCCTGTTCCGCGGTGAAGGGCTTGCCGGTCAGGATGATTTCTTTCGCACGCCGTTCGCCAACAATACGCGGCAGGGTTTGCGTGCCGCCGGCACCTGGCATGATGCCGATTGTCACTTCCGTCAGCGCAAAGCGCGTGCCTGCCACGCCATAGGCGAAGTCTGACGCCAGCACCAATTCCAGCCCGCCCGCATAGGCATGGCCATTCACCGCGGCGATAATCGGGATTTGGCAATCCAGCATGGTCCAGAAGGCACGCTCAAAAATCTCATGCTGATGGCGCCAGGCGGCATCTGTCATGCCCTTGCGTTCCTTGAGGTCGCCGCCCGCGCAAAAAGCGCGCCCGCCAGTTGCGGTCAGGATGACGCAGCGGATATCGCCGGGCTCCGCGATCAGCGCGGACCAAACCGTGTGCAAATCGCGCCCCATTTGCGTGTTGAAGGCGTTGGAGACCTCTGGCCGATTGAGGCGGACGATCTGGATATGCGGTTCCGGGCTTTCGAGTTGCAGGGTCTCGGTTTCGGGCAGGGGCATGGCTATTCTCCAAATTCAGGCGGCGGAGACTGCTTCAGAAGGCCGCGTTTGTCAGCGGGCTATTTTCGCTTTCGCGCCGTCCGTGCCAGAACAACGCAATAAGGAGACCCCCCATGCCCGAAACCAATCTGCAAATCCTGTTGAAGCGTCGCCCCGTCGGCGCCCCGGTGCCGGAGGATTTCGACATTGTCGAAACGGCGGTGCCCGAGCCCGGCGAAGGGCAAGTGCTGGTGCGCGCGCAGTACTTATCACTTGATCCCTATATGCGCGGGCGCATGGCCGATGTGAAAAGCTACGCCAAGCCCGTGGCACTCGGCGCCGTGATGGAAGGCCAGACTGCCGGCGTGGTGGTCGCTTCCCGCCATCCGGATTTCAAGCCAGGCGAAACAGTGCTCGGCGGCTTTGGCTGGCAGCGCTTTTCGGTGGTGGGGCCGGAGCGCCTGTTCAAAGTGCCGGAAGCTGATCCGCCGATCTCCTCAAGCCTTGGCGTGCTCGGCATGCCGGGGCTGACGGCCTGGACCGGGCTTGCCGATATCGGCCAGCCCAAAGCCGGGGAGACTGTGGTGATCAGCGCGGCGTCTGGCGCTGTTGGGCAGGTTGCCGGGCAGATTGCAAAGATACGCGGCTGCAAGGTTGTTGGCATCGCGGGTGGTGCGAAGAAATGCGACTTCGTGGTGAAGGAATTGGGCTTTGACGCCTGCCTTGATCATCGCGGCGATTTGAACGCGCAATTGGATGCAACCGTGCCGGAAGGCATTGATGTCTATTGGGAGAATGTGGGCGGCGCCGTGCAGGCCGCTGTTTTCCCGCGCTTCAAGGATTTCGGGCGCATGGTGATGTGCGGCATGGTCGCGCAATATAATGAAGCGCCCGGCGCTGATGCCGCTGGCGCACCGCCCGGCCCCAATCTTGGCCCCATTGTGCGCAAGCGCCTCCACATCCAGGGTTTTATCGTGAGTGACACGGGCTGGCCGCGCTATCCGCAATTCCGCGCGGAGATGCTGGGCTGGATGAAGGAAGGCAAGCTGCATTGGCGCGAAGATGTGGTGCAGGGCCTGGCCAATGCGCCCAAGGCTTTCATCGGCCTGCTGAAGGGCGAGAATTTCGGCAAGCTGGTGGTGAAGGTGGATTGAGGCCGGGTGGGCGCGGGCATCCCCCGCGCCCTGCTCTCAATACCGGCGGAGCAAGCCCACCAGCTTACCCTGCACGCGCACGCGATCCGGGCCGAAGATGCGGGTTTCATGCCGCGCATTGGCCGGTTCGAGCGCTATGGAATTGCCGCGCCGGCGCAGCCGCTTCAGCGTGACCTCATTCTCATCCACCAAGGCGACGACGATGGTTCCGTTTTCGGCCGTGTCGGTGCGGCAGATGATGACGGTATCGCCATCCATAATCCCG
>CALRPR020000027.1:0-39339 GCA_943370125.1 Allobosea thiooxidans
CTTGGCGCCACCACGCGTTTCTTCACAACCTCGACCTGTACGGTCTTGGATCGGCCATGGCTGAAGGATTGGCGGACGCTACCCGCATCCACCGTCTTGCCAAGCTCGAGGCGTCCGCCGGGCCGAAGGCTCAGCCTGCTTTTACCCGCGTCCTGCTCGTTCTGGTCACTCATTCGCCGCTTCGAACCCGATCTCTGTTACGCATGGAGCCGCCGAAACATCCGGCAGCCCTTAGGATTTAGCCACTTCCAACGAGCCAAGGCCCGAAAGCCTGGTCGCCTCGCACCGGATGGCTTCCGCCAAACGGCCCGGCGCAACCGCCACATGAACAATGTGGTCACGCCCAAAAACGCGCCCCAATTCAGCGGCGGTCAAGGGCATCACTGCCGCAATACCACCGCCCGAGAGGCGTTCACGCTCTGCTGGGCTGCCATCACTGGCCTGCACCAACAGGGCAATACGATCAGCGCTACGCCATTCCCGCGCCGCCTGCCAGCCCGCCACCGCCTGCCCTGCCCTGCGTGCAAGCCCCAGCAGATCAGCAATCCTGGTACGGAGGCCCTGGTGCAGCAACGCCGGAAGACCGGGCGAAACAACCACAGGACCGCGCGCCGCGCGCGTAAAAGCCCCCCGGCTGATGGCGCTTTCTAGCACATCGCCCCGCGCGCTCAACCACATTCCCCGCCCAGGCAGCCTTTCGGCCAAATCCGGCACGATTTCTCGCCCCGGGCCCAGCACAAAACGGATCATTTCCGCCTTGGGCAGGCTTTCGCGCGAAACAATGCAACGGCGAAGCGGGCCCTTTTCGGGCTCATCTTCCTCCGGCAGGGCGAGGGCTTCGGCCAGAGCTATGCCTCATGCCTCATCGCCGAGCCAACCGGCACGACGACGAGCTTCCATGACGATGGCATTGGCCGTTTCCTCATCCACCGCTTCGGCGCCGAGGATTTCCACCAGCTCATCACCAGCAAGATCGGCCAGATCTTCCAAGGACTTCACGCCCTTCTCGCCAAGCGTGACCATCATGGCCGGCGTGAAGCCGCCCACATCAATCAGCACATCATCCACGCCCAGGCTACGGCGCTTTTCATCCATTTCCGCATCCCGCTTTTCAATGAAGGTTTCAGCGCGGCGCTTCAATTCGGCGGCGACGCTTTCATCAAAGCCTTCGATTTCGGCCAATTCCTCATCCGGTGCCTGCACGATATCTTCGATGGAACCGAAGCCTTCCTGCACCAGAAGCCCCGCGATCACATCATCCACATCCAGCGCTTCCACAAAAAGCCCGGTGCGGCGACGGAATTCTTCCTGGCGGCGTTCGCTTTCTTCGGCTTCCGTCAGAATATCCACATCATAACGCGTAAGCTGCGACGCCAGGCGCACATTCTGCCCGCGACGACCAATGGCCAGGCTCAGCTGATCATCCGGCACCACCACTTCCACGCGGCGGCCTTCATCATCCAGCACCACCTTGCTGACTTCAGCAGGGGCGAGCGCATTCACGATGAAGGTGGGCTGATCGGGCGACCAGGGGATGATATCAATCTTCTCACCCTGCAATTCAGCAACCACCGCCTGCACGCGGGAGCCGCGCATACCAACACAGGCACCGACGGGGTCAATGGAACTGTCGCGGCTGATCACCGCCATCTTCGCGCGGCTGCCGGGGTCACGCGCCACGGCCTTGATTTCGATGATGCCATCATAAATCTCCGGCACTTCCTGCGCGAACAACTTCGCCAGAAAACCAGGATGCGTGCGAGAGAGGAAAATCTGCGGTCCGCGCGGTTCCTCGCGCACATCATAGATATAGGCGCGCACGCGATCGCCATTGCGGAAGGCTTCGCGGGGGATGGTTTCATCACGCCGCAGCAGCGCTTCGGCGCGGCCCAGTTCCACCATCAGGTTCCCGTATTCGGTGCGCTTGACCGTGCCATTGATGATTTCACCAACGCGGTCCTTGTATTCTTCGAATTGCTTGCGGCGTTCCACTTCGCGCACGCGCTGGACAATCACCTGCTTCGCGGTTTGTGCGGCGATGCGGCCAAAATCAATCGGCGGCAAAGGGTCCACGATGAATTCGCCAAGCTGAATGCCTGGCTTGATTTTTTGCGCGATGCGCAAAGGGATTTGCGTCGCTTCGCTTTCAACCGGTTCGGCTTCCACCACTTCGGTAAAGCGTTCCAGCTTCACGCGGCCATCCTTGCGATCAATGGTGGCGCGGATATCCTTCTCAAGCCCGTATTTGGCGCGGCCAGCTTTCTGGATCGCCTGTTCCATGGCTTCCAGCACTTCCTCACGCTCGATCATCTTTTCGCGCGCGACGGCTTCGGCCACTTGCAGCAATTCTGGACGGGCAATGGCGATGTCAACGGCCATGGCGCATTCTCCTTAATGGGTCACTGTTGTTGGGCCAGCGGCTTTCGCCGTCGCCGCGATCAATTCGTCGGTCAGCACCAGCTTGGCGCGGCGGATATTGCCGCGCGGCAGCGCCAATTCAGTACCATCATCCAGCTTGAGGCGCGCTTCCTGGTCATCAGCGCCAAGCGCGATGCCACGAAAACGCTTGCGACCATCAAACGGGATGGATAGTTCCACCGTGGCCACATGGCCGGCAAAGCGGTTCCAATCCTTGGTCCGCGTCAGCGGGCGATCAATGCCGGCGGAGGATACTTCAAGCATCCATTCGCCGCGGATTGGGTCCGCAACATCGAGCACAGCGCCTGCGGCGTGGCTGATGGCTTCACAATCTTCCACGGTGAAGGGCGCTTCATCGGCGCGTTCCGCCATGATCTGCACCACCGGGCGTTCCTTGCCGGAAACCTGCACGCGCACCAGTTCATAGCCAAGCTGCGTGAGGCTTGGCAGGATCGCTTCCGCGATGCGGGCTTCAAGCCCTTCGTGATGAGGCAGATCAGGCTGCAAAAACAAAAAAGGCGGCCTCTTTCAAGGCCACCCCCCGTTAGCTTAGTTGGTGAGATTGACCGTTTTCTACCGCCGATGCGGCCAAAAAGCAAGGGCTGAACGAAAAATTTGGGAAAACGATGGGGGCTCGCCATATAAAGGCTAGGATCGGATCGCATGATGATGAAGCCCAATCAGTTGCTGATGCCGCGCCGCGCCTTGGCCGGCGCGGTGCTGCCCCTGCTGGGTCTGGCGCCCCTGCCGGCCCGGGCAGCGCGTGTGTTTCGCTTCGACCAAAGCCAAGGCAAGCTTGAATTCATCGCGCGGCATTTGATGGTGCTGACCTCAACGGGGCAGTTTTCGCGCTTTTCCTGCGAATTGATCCTTGATCCCGAAAGGCCGGAGACCGCGCGCGTGGCGGTGCAGGTGGAAACCGGTTCCATCACCCATGCCTATCCGGGGGCGGCGGATTTGCTGCGCTCACCGACCTATTTTGATGCGGAACGCTGGCCGTTGGCGCGGTTTTCCGGAAGCGCCCTGCCCGGCGGGCGGATTGATGCCTTTGACCTGGCCGGGCCTTTGGAAATGCGTGGCGTGACGCAGCCCTTCACCCTGCAGGCGAAGCTTGCACGGCGGCGGCGCGATGCCGCGACGGGGGCGGAGATTGTGGATTGCACCGCGCGCGGCGAGATCAGCCGCACGGCTTTCGGCATGGTAGCAGATATGGCGGCCACAGGAGATCGCGTGCAATTGGCGGTATCGGTCAGTCTGGTGATTGGATAGGCGAATGCAGGCGGCGTGGTCGGCGGCGCAAAGGCGCCTGCATTGGGCCATGGCGGCCCTGGTTTTTGTGAACTTCCTGCTGGCGCTGGTGATGGTGGCGCTGCCGCTTTCGGCGCTTTTGGCGAAAATTCTAACCTATCAATTGCATAAAAGCCTCGGTCTTTTGCTGATACCGCTTTGGGTCTGGCGGCTTTTGTTATTGGCGCGGCGTGGCCGGCCGGCACCTGTGGCGCTGACTGCCAGGCAGCAGGGTGCGGCGCGGTTTGGCCAGGCGGTGCTTTATGCGCTGCTGATCGCCGTGCCGGTGCTGGGTTTTTTGAGCGCGGCGGCGGCACCGATTGGCGTTGAGACAGTGTTCTTCCTGATCCTGCCCATTCCGCACCCCTTCCCGCCGGATCAGGCCTTGTATGATGTGTTGCGGCCTTTGCATCAGGGCGCGGCCTGGGGCTTGGTGGTGTTAGCGCTGGGGCATGGGGTGATGGCAATTCATCACCACCGGCGCGGGCTGCCGATATTGCGGCTTATGTGGCGCGGACACTAATCAGCGCCTGACCCATTCCCAATAAAGCGGCTGGCGCCCTTCGCGCAGCGCCTTGGCCTCGTAGCGTGTCGGTGGCCAGCCTGGCGGGCGCGTTTGCTCAAGGTTTCCCAAAATGAAAAAGCGCTGCGCGCCCATGCATTCCCGCACCCATGCTTGATAGGTCGGATCGTCAGACGCAATGCGCCAAACCCCGCCCGGCTTCATGGCGCGCGCCACCATGGGCAGCAATTCCGGATGCACAAAGCGCCTTTTGGCATGTCGCGCCTTGGGCCAGGGGTCGGGGAACATCAGGAAAAGCCGGTCCAAAGCCGCTTCCGGCAAAGCGCGCAGCAAATGCCGCGCATCCTGCGGCCAAAGCCTGAGATTACGCGGCAGCGCACCGGTTGCCTCCGCCTCCTCCGGCACCAGGCGCGTGAGCAAAGCGCAAAGCCCGTTCTCGAATACTTCCGAGGCGATATAAGCAACCTCAGGATGCGCCGCGATTTGATCAAGCGTATGTTCGCCCCCACCAAACCCCACTTCCAGCCAGACCGGCACATCGCCCATACCGAAGGCCCCGCGCGGATCAGCCGCTTGTGCCTGGGTCAGGCGCAGCCGCGGTAGTGTTTCTTCCAACAGGCGCTGCTGGCGCGGACGCAAGGGGTGGCCTCGGCGCCTGCCATAAAGCCGGTCCGGCACACCATCAGCCAAGGGGGGACGATCAGCGGTCATTCACTGCCCTGAAAAGAAAAAGGCGGCAGGCTCACACCCACCGCCTCAAAGATAATCCGATCAGCGTCTCAGCGCCCGAAAGCGCGCTTCAGCTCATCGGCCAGATCGGTCATTTCCCAGGTGAAAGTACCCTTCGCCACATCTGGCACGCGGCCGAAATGGCCATAGGCGCTTGTCGGCACATAGATCGGGCGGTTCAGCTTCAGATGTTCACGAATGCCGCGCGGGGAGAGATTGACCATCCCGTCAATCACCTTCGCGAGCTTCGCCTCATCCACATCCTTGCCCGTGCCATGCAGGTCGAAATAGACCGATAGCGGCTTTGAGACGCCAATCGCGTAGCTGACCTGAATGGTGCATTTATCGGCCAGCCCGGACGCCACCACATTCTTCGCCACATAGCGCGCGGCATAGGCAGCGGAACGGTCCACCTTGGTCGGGTCCTTGCCGGAGAATGCGCCACCGCCATGCGGCGCCGCACCGCCGTAAGTATCCACGATGATCTTGCGCCCGGTCAGGCCGCAATCGCCATCGGGGCCGCCGATCACGAATTTGCCCGTGGGGTTCACGTAGAATTCGCTATCCGGGCACATCCAGCCCTTGGGCAGCACCGCTTCTACAATCGGGCGCAGGATACGCTTGATTTCGGCCTGTTCCAGCGCTTCTTCATGCTGCGTGGACACAACGATGGAAGTCGCACCAACCGGCTTGCCATCCACGTAGCGCAACGTCACCTGGCTTTTCGCATCCGGCAGCAGCCCAGCCGCTGCCTTGTCCTTGGCGTGGCGCAATTCGTTCACGCGACGCAGGATTTCATGCGCATAATACAGCGGCGCCGGCATCAGTTCCGGCGTTTCGCGGCAGGCATAACCGAACATGATGCCCTGGTCGCCCGCGCCTTCATCCTTATTGCCGGCGGCGTCCACACCCTGGGCGATATGCGCCGATTGGGCATGCAGATGGCAGGCGATATCGGCATGCTGCCAATGAAAGCCTTCCTGTTCATAGCCAATATCGCGAATGGCGAGCCGCGCCAGATGGATCAGATATTCCGGCGTGATTTCCGCGGGGCCGCGCACTTCGCCCGCCAGCACCACGCGATTGGTGGTGACCAGCGTTTCGCAGGCGACGCGGGAATAGGGATCAGCGGTCAGGAATGCGTCCAGCACCGTATCGGAAATGCGGTCCGCCACCTTATCTGGATGGCCTTCGGAAACGGATTCCGAGGTGAAAAGATATTCGCCGGTATCGCGCATGGCTTGGTTCGGCCTCTTGTCGCGGGATTCGTCGGTCTAGCCCAACGATGCTCTGCCCAGGATTGCCCAGGGCGGAGCGCGTATTGCAGGGGGGTGTGGCGGGGTCAAGGCAGGGCAGGCCAGCCACCCCCCATTATCTTTAGCGCGGTGGCAGGACCCGCGCGGCGCGATAGCCCTCAATCTGCTCAGCAAACATGGCCCAGCTATCCTTGAAGCCGGTGAAGCCCGCCTGGCGGGCCGCGGTCATGGAAGCCAGCACATCGTAATCCATGTTGAGCGCGAAATCGGCGAATTCCCAGCTAGCCACTTGTTCAATCGGCAAGATAAGGCCGTGGCGGGCGCGGATCCTCTCCCAGATCGGCGCTTTATCCGCCATCCAGCGTGCCATCGAAAGGGTCCTTACCCCGCCCGGCGCCACGCCGAGCAGCCCGGCCAAATGGGGCCACATGTCGCACCAGCGAAAGGCATCGCCATTCGTGACATTAAAGGCACGGTTGGCGGCGCGGGGTTCGCCCAGCATCCACATAATGGCCTCGGCCAGCAATTTGGCGTCCGAGACCTCATGCAGCGCCGTGAAGGCGCCGGGCTTGCCCGGAAAGTCAAAAGGCACGCTGAGTTCGCGGCAAATCGCGGCATAGGCGCCAAGGGTCGAGACCATGTTGCGCGCCCGCCCCGGCGCCACATCCAGCACAAAATTCGGCCGGCTTGCAGACCAGGACCAGGCTTTGCCGCGCTGGCGTTCGGCCACCATATCCTGTTGTTCATAATAGAAATTGGGCGGCAAATGGCGCGGGTCATCTTCCCGCGCCGGGGTGCGGAAGGGGCCGATATGCAGCCCATACCATTTGCCGCCATGGATCATGTGCAGATGCTGAAAGCGCGGCAGCGATGCCTCGGCCGCGTCCAGCAGATTGCGCAGCATGGTGGCATTGCCGGCCACATCTTCAACGCCGGTTTCGCCATGCGGCGCGCGGGAAGCATAGACAATATGCGTAATGTCAGGCCGCGCCGCGATGGCGCGCGTGAGCGCTGGCCCATCCCAAAGATCAGCAGTGATCCAGGGAATGCCCGCACCCGGGTCGCGCCTGGTCAGGCCAATGGGCGTGAAGCTTGGATCGCCTTGCGCGGCTTCCATGACGCGGCTCGCGGCGGCGCCGCTGGCGCCGACAATCAGGGTGACACGAGTATTGGCCATAGTAATTTCCTCCGGGTGCGATGAACCCATGGGCGCGGCCGCGATGCAAGCCATCCTGCATTCTTGACCTGCGGACGCATCACGCCCTATGACTCAATTATCAGTTGCAAAACTGATCCTCGCGATTTGTCCGGTCTTCTTGCGGCGAGGTCTCGAAAGGGCGTGGATGGCGACATCCGCGAAAACAAACGCGCTAAAGGGCCGCGGGGTTATCATGCCCCGTTCCCGTTAGGGGCTGGACGCCATCATTGTGTGAGAGGTTCCAGCCGTGCCGAAAAATTCTCGCCCCCTTCGCCCCGCGACGCAGCTTGTCCGCGGTGGGCTCATGCGCTCCAACTTCGATGAGCTGTCGGAAGCGATGTATCTGACCTCGGGCTTTGTCTATGACAGCGCAGCCCAGGCGGAAGCGACTTTTGCGGGCACGGAAACCCATTACCAATATTCGCGCTTCGGCAACCCAACCGTCAGCATGCTGGAAGGCCGCTTGGCTGCCTTGGAAGGGGCGGAAGCCTGCCGCGCGACGGCCACCGGCATGGCGGCGGTGCATTCGGCGATGCTTTCCCATTTGAAGGCGGGCGACCGCGTGGTGGCATCCCGCGCGCTATTCGGTTCCTGCCATTGGATCGTCTCAACCCTGCTGCCGCGCTATGGGATCTCAACCGAATTCGTGGATGGCAGCGATCTGGCGCAATGGCGCGCGGCCCTGTCGCGCCCGGCGACCATGGTTTTGCTGGAAACGCCCTCCAACCCCATGCTGGAAATTGTGGATCTCCGCGCCGTGTGCGATCTGGCGCATCAGGCCGGCGCTTTGGTGGTGGTGGATAATGTCTTCGCCACGCCCTTGCTGCAAAAGCCCATGAGCTTCGGCGCGGATATCGTTGTCTATTCAGCCACCAAGCATTTTGACGGCCAGGGCCGCGTGCTGGGCGGCTGCGTGATGGGGTCGAAGAAATGGGTGGATGAGGTGCTGCAACCCTTCATCCGCAATACCGGCCCTTCCATCAGCGCCTTCAATGCCTGGGTGATCCTGAAGGGGTTAGAGACCCTTCATCTGCGCGTTCCCGCCATGTGCCGCAGCGCTTCCGCCATTGCCGATATGCTGGCGCAACGGGCGGAAGTTGCGCGCGTGCTCTACCCCTTCCGGGCGGATCATCCGCAGCAGAAGCTTGCCATGGCGCAAATGTCGGCCGGCGGCACCTTGGTGAGTTTCGACATCAAGGGCGGCAAGGAAGCCTGTTTCCGCTTCATGGATGCGCTGAAGCTGATTGATATCGCCAATAATTTGGGCGATGCGAAATCCATGGCGACCCACCCCGCCACCACCACCCATATGCGGGTGGGTGCTGAGGAACGCGCCAAGCTTGGCATTACCGATGGCACGGTGCGGCTTTCCGTGGGGCTTGAGGATGTGGCCGACCTGATTGACGATTTGGCCGAAGCATTGGATGCTGCGGCTTCATGAGGGCAAGCTCATAAAAAACTTTACAAAGAGCCCGATTGCTGTGCTGAATTGGCGGCGAGGAAGGCAAAAATGACTAAAGGTGATTCATTCATCGCGACGACGCGGGGGATAAGGGTGGCGGTGCGCGCCTTTTATCTGGCTGAGCAATCCATGCCTGAGAGTGCTCAATTCGTCTGGGCCTATCAGGTGGAAATCGCCAATCTGGGCCCGGAGACGGTGCAGCTTATCCGCCGCACCTGGCAGATCATGGATGGCACCGGGCGCACACAACAGGTGCAAGGGGCGGGCGTGGTCGGTGAACAGCCCATCCTGGAACCGGGTGGCCGGTTTGAATATACCTCTGGCACGCCTTTGGGCACACCATCGGGCTTCATGCGCGGCGCCTATCACATGGTGGTGCGCGAAACGGGTGAGGCGTTTGATGTCGCCATTCCCGATTTCAGCCTGGACAGCCCGCATTTGCCTTCAGCGCGGCTGCATTAGAACCTGCCTGATGCGCATGCGCGCATCGGACAGGCTGATTTCCTGATCGCTTTTTCCGATCCGAAACGCAGAGAGAATACATGAGCGGTGCTGATGATCGCTTCGTCATTCGGGCACGCAGGGCATCCGATGCCGAGGGGCTAGCGCAATTAGTCAATCTTCCCGGGTATCGCTACGGGACAATGCGTGTGCCGTTTCATTCTGTCGATGAGGTTGCGAACTGGATTCAAAATACGCCATCCTCGAATCTTGAGCTTGTCGCGGCGATTGAGGACCAGATTATCGGACAGGCCGGGTTGCGAAGGCTCAGTGGGCGCCAGCACCACTCTGCCTATTTGGGCATGGGCGTGCACGATGATTGGGTAAGGCGCGGCGTTGGCACGGCGCTCATGGTGGCGTTGCTGGATGCCGCCGATAATTGGCTCGGCATCCGCCGCATACAATTGACGGTCTATGTGGATAATGCGCCCGCCGTGCATCTCTATAAGCGCTTTGGCTTCGTCGTCGAGGGAACGCATCAAGCATATGCACTTCGGGATGGTCGTTACGTGGACGCCTATGTCATGGCGAGAATTTCCGCCCCGCCTTGAAATGCTTCGCCTGACTGGATGGTTCGATCAAAAAGCTCTTCAGCCTGGACAGCCCGCATCTGCCTTCGGCGCGGTTGCATTAAGGAAAAGGCGCGGCGCAGCGGCCCAGGCTGCGTCTTTAGCCCGGCTCACCATCTGCCCGTCGCGGCGTTTGGCCGGGCTTGATCGGATGAGATATCAGGAAAACCTCCCGCATGTAAGCACTGAACATGTCGCAGAACGCCACCGCATACCGCGGCAGCGGCCTACGCCTGTCCCAATAGATCGCCGCGCGCTCACGTAGCGGATCGCCCTGATAAGTGAGCGCGGCAACCTGCAGTTGGTATCGGTCGGTTCGCAGGGGTGACGGAATAATGGCGACCCCATGCCCGCTCTCTGCCATGGCAAGCAGCGTATGCGGCGTGCGGCTTTCATAGGCGATGTTCGGCTGAATGCCAGCAAGGCGGCAGGCGGCGTCCAAATTCCGGCGGAAGATGTACTCGGTGCCGAGTACGAGCAATGGGTGCGCGGCAAGTTCGCTAATCTCGATACTGCCGCCTGCATTGGGCCTGAAGCCTGGGCTGAAGGCAGCCAGGATTTCGATCGATTCAAGCGGATGGCAGGCGAAGCGTGCATCGTCGGGCGGCACGGCCCCCATCAGGTTTTGCCCCAGGTGGATTTCGCCGCTTTCAAGCTGCGCGGCGGTTACCGCCCATCCCATCACCTCGGTCAGCTTCACCTGTACCTTCGGATATCTTTCCTTGTAGCGCAGCAAGAAAGCCGAAAGCGCGCCCTCGATCATCTGTGGTGATGACGCAACCTTCAGCACGCCCGCATCCCCATCCTGGAGCTGTCGCGCATGCTCCCTGATCGCTGCGGCGCTGTTCAGGAGTACCCGGCAGTCTGTCAGCAGTTGCTCGCCTTCCCCCGTCAGCAGCAGGCGGCGACCGACGCGGTCAAACAGCTTGATCCCAAGCTCCTTCTCAAGGTCGCCGATCTGCCGGGACAGCGCCGGCTGCGCGATGCGCAGGTGTTCCGCCGCGCGGGAGACCGTGCCCAGTTCGGCAATGGTAACGAATGTCCTGACGTGGCGCAGATCCATCCTTTTTGTTTATGCCGAACCGGCATCAGTTACCAGAAGAAACTTATATTGGACCGCATGAGCCGTTGATCGCCATACCACCCCCAGAAAGCGAAACGCCGCCGCCGCTGGAGGGCTAGATGATCTCATCTTCGACATTCTCCGCCACCGATGGCGCTGCCTACGAACAGCAAATGGGCCGCTGGAGCCGACGGTTGGCAGAGCCTTTTCTCGATTTTGCAGCGCTTGGCGATGGCGGACAAATTCTTGATCTTGGGTGTGGCACCGGTAGCCTGACGCTCGCCCTTGCGGGCCGGCTGTCCACCAGCCGGATTGTCGGACTGGATGCTTCAAGCGCTTATACTGATCACGCGCGGCGATACATCAGCGACCCGCGCATCGAATTCCACGTGGGCGATGCCTGCGCCATGCCCTTCCCCGACGCCAGTTTTGACCATGTGCTTTCCATGTTGGTTCTCCCCTTCGTGCCAAACACGGCCGATGCGCTGGCAGAGATACGTCGCGTCGCGCGGCCTGGTGCCGTGGTCGCTGCCGCTTCGTGGGATGCGCGTGGCGGTGTCGTCGCGCAGCGCATATTCGCGGATACGGCCGCGATGCTCGATCCAAAGGCCGATGCGCTGCGCGCCCAGAATTTAACAAGGCCCACCACGCGCCCCGGCGATTTAGCTGCTGCCTGGCGCGAAGCCGGGTTCCTGAACATTCGTGAAACCATGCTGACGATCCGCATGGAATATGCAGATTTTGATGATTATTGGGGGCCGCTCATCGGTGGTCAGGGGCCGGCAGCCGCGTATGTGGCCACCCTCGACGCGTCCATGATTGCCCAGCTGCGCGAACATGTTCGCCGCGCCTACCTGGACGGCGATCCGGATGGTCCTCGCTCCTATGCGGCGACAGCTTGGGCGGTGAAGGGTCGTGTGCCCGATGTACAATCGCCAAACAGCATTGCCGAGGGTCTTCCATGATGCAGGAACCCAGCGCCCGCGACAGCGCATGGGCGGGCGACCCCGCCCGGTATGCAGATCTACGAAACCCGCTTAGTCGGGAGAACACCCAATGAATGGCATGACGCGTCGATCAGGCTTGGCCCTTGGTCTTGGCATGGCGGGCGGCGCCTTTCGCGCCGCAATGGCGCAGGATACGGCCTACCCGACCCGCGCTGTTCGCCTATTGGTCGGCTTTGCACCCGGCGGGCCGCTCGATTTTGTCGCCCGCGCCCTGGCTGAGCGGCTCAGCGAACGGCTTGGACAAAGCTTCATCGTCGAGAATCGGAGCGGGGCGACAGGCAATATCGCCGCCGAAGCGGTCGCCCGCGCGGCGCCCCCGCGGGATGGGCACCTGCTGCTGATGGGCAATGTACAGAACCTCGCGGTCAATGCCGCGCTGCAGCGCGACTTGCCCTTCGATCCCGCACGCGACCTGCAACCCGTGGCGCAAATCGCGACAGTTCCCTATGTGATCGTCGTGCCCGCTGATCTGTCAGCGGGATCTCTTGCCGAGCTGATCGCTTTGGCGCGGCAACGTCCCGGGACGCTCAATGCCGGTACGCCAGGTGTCGGATCGCTGCAGCATCTTGCGTTGGAATTGCTCAAAACGCGCGCCGGCGGGCTGGATATCACGCATGTCCCGTTCCGCGGCGGGTCAGAGGTCGCGCGCGAATTGATGGGTGGTCGGCTGCAAATTGGCATTGATACCCTGGTGAGCTTTGGCCCGGGTATCGAGGCCGGTCACATCCGCCCGCTGGCGACGCTGCACTCGGCGCGCCTTCCGGGCCGCCCTGACTTGCCAATATTTGCGGAGACGCCGGGGCTGGAGGGGGTGGAGGCAACCGGCTGGATCGGCATCGCCGGGCCATCAGGCATGCCGCAAACGGCCTTGGCACGCCTTGAGGCCGCCGCCGGCTGGGTGATGCGTGAGACAAACCTTCCCGCCCGGCTGGAGACACAAGGGCTGTTGGCGCGCTTTGCTGGTGCCGAAGTCTTCAGCGCCCTGGTTGCGAGCGAGCGTGAAAAATGGGCGCGCGTTGTTCGCGAAGCTGGAATTACGTTGGGGTGAGTGGGAACCCTCAAAAGTGCCCACTTGCCTTGAAAATGCTTGTTTGTCTGGTCGCATTTTCCGAGCCGCCAAGTGTAGCCACTTGGCTTGAAAATGATTGTTTGTCTGGTCGCGTTTTACGAGTCGCCAAGTGTAGCCACTTGGCTTGAAAATGCTCAGGCCCCTCAATTCTCCTTGTAGCGATAGCCGATGCCGTAAAGGGTTTCGATCTGGTCGAAATCCCCATCCGTATGGCGGAATTTGCGGCGGATGCGCTTCACATGGCTGTCAATCGTGCGGTCATCCACGTAGATATTCTCGCCATAAGCGGCATCAATAAGCTGGTCGCGGTTCTTCACCATCCCCGGGCGCAGCGCCAGCGCCTTCACCAGCAGGAATTCCGTGACGGTCAATTGCACCTGTTTGCCCTTCCACAGGCAGGTGTGCTTCGTCTCATCCAGCATCAGATCGCCGCGCCCCAGCACGCCACCGGGCGGCGCGCCTGAACCTTCCGCCCGCGCACCTTCATTCCGGCGAAGCAAGGCGCGGATGCGTTCCAGCAACAAGCGCTGCGAAAATGGCTTGGTGATGTAATCATCCGCACCAAGGCGCAGCCCCATCAGCTCATCCACTTCCTCATCCTTGGAGGTCAGGAAGACCACCGGCATATTGCTGCGTTGGCGGAGCCGTTGGAGCAATTCCATGCCATCCATGCGCGGCATTTTGATATCCAGCACCGCCAGATCGGCCGGCTTGGCCAGCAGGCCCTGCAGCGCGCTTTCCCCATCCGTATAGGTGCGCACCTGATAGCCTTCCTGTTCCAGGGTCATGGATACGGAAGTGAGGATATTGCGGTCATCATCCACAAGGGCGATGGTTTGGGGCATTGCTGTGCTACTCCGACGCGGCGGAAACATCCTTTTGCCGCGACAGAGATTATAGTGCCACTGAATTGTGGCAGGAGCCGGGCCGGAGAAGGGCGATGGAACAGTATGATGCCATATTGGAAGCGCGGCGGCTGATCCGCGCGGGGCGGGCGGCGAGCCTCGCCACCGGCCAGGCCGGCCAGCCCTTCGCAAGCCTGGTCACGCCGGCCAGCGCGTCGGATCTTTCGCCGCTCATGCTGCTATCCTCGCTGTCCGAACACACTCGGCATTTGCAGGCCGATCCGCGCTGCGCCCTGCTGATCACTGGCGCGCCGACCGGCCCCAACCCGCAAACCGCGCCCCGCGTGACCGTGACTGGCGTGGCCGAGCTTGTGCCGGCGGATCAGGTGGCGGCGCTGAAGGCGCGCTGGCTGGCCGTGCACCCCTATGCCGCGCTTTACGCGGATTTTGGCGATTTCGCGCTCTGGCGCGTGACGATCGGCGGCGCCTTGCTGGTGGGGGGCTTTGCCCGGGCGGTAAGGCTCAAGGCCAGCGCGCTGGCGCCCGATGAAGCCGCCGTTGCGGCCGTGGCGGCAGCCGAGGCCGAGATCATCGCCCATGTGAATGAAGACCACGCCGATGCCGTGGCTGCGATTGCGACCGGGCTGCTGGGGGGCGCCCCCGGCCCCTGGCGCCTGGTGACGGTAGACCCCGATGGCTGCGATATTTCGGACGGCGAGGCATCCCGCCGTCTTGCCTTCCCCGCCCCGTTGGGCGATGCGGACGCCGTGCGTATGGCGCTGATTCGCGCAGCGCGGGAGGGGCGGGCGGCCCTTGTTGCCCCCTGAGCCTGCCGCAATTCTGCCGCGACCAGCCCTGATAGAGCGCGCGTAAGCCGCAGTAGCGGCGTTATCGAAGGTTGGTTGGAGGGGTGTCCTTTAAATGAATGTTGCTGCAGTAGCTTTGGCCGGTACTGGCGTGACCGGGGCTGAAACCATTCACGCGAATCTCACCCCGCCGGCGCTGATTGCGCAGGCTCTACGCCGCAATGAAGGCCGGCTTTCCGCCGATGGCGCTTTTATTGCCGTGACCGGCACCCATACTGGCCGGTCCGTGCAGGATAAATTCGTGGTCGAAGACCCCGATTTGCGCGCCGATATCTGGTGGGGCAAGATCAATCAGCCCATGGCGCCGGAACGCTTTTCTGACCTTGCTGCCCGCGTACGCGGCTGGCTGGGCGCGAAGGCCGAGCTTTTCACGCAGGATCTTTATGCCGGGGCCGATCCCGCGCATCGCGTGCGGGTGCGCTTGGTCACCACCAATGCCTGGCATGCTCTATTCGCGCGCAACATGTTCATCCGCCCGGCGCCAGCGGAATTGGCGGGCTTCCAGCCCGATTTCACCATTCTGCATGCGCCGGAATTCCAGGCGGACCCGGCGCGCGATGGCTGCCGGTCTGAAACCGTGATCGCGCTTTCCTTCGCGGCCAAAACCATTGTGATCGCCGGCACATCCTATGCCGGGGAAATCAAGAAAAGCATTTTCACTGTCATGAATTGGCTACTGCCCGCCAAGGGCGTGCTGCCCATGCATTGCAGCGCCAATATTGGCGATAAAGGCGATGTCGCGCTGTTCTTCGGGCTTTCCGGTACGGGCAAGACCACGCTGTCATCTGACCCGGAACGCAATCTGATTGGTGATGATGAACATGGCTGGTCTGATGCCGGCGTCTTCAACTTCGAAGGCGGTTGCTATGCCAAGGTGATCAAACTCAGCCGCGAAGCCGAGCCGCAAATCTGGGATGCGTCGCATCGCTTCGGCACCGTTTTGGAAAATGTGATCGCCGATGAAGCGGGCCGGCTTGACCTGAATGATGGCAAGCTCACGGAAAATACGCGTTCCTGCTATCCGCTGCCCTATATTCCGAACATCGTGGAAAGCGGTGCCGCCGGCCTGCCGCGCAATGTGGTGATGCTGACCGCGGATGCCTTTGGCGTGCTGCCGCCGATTGCGAAGCTTTCCCCGGCGCAGGCCATGTATCACTTCCTGTCGGGCTATACCGCGCGGGTTGCAGGCACGGAAAAGGGCATGGGCAAGGAGCCTCAGGCAACTTTCTCCACCTGCTTCGGCGCGCCCTTCCTGCCACGTCGGCCGGAAGTCTATGGCCGAATGCTGGCGGATTTGATGGCGCGCCATGGCGCGGATTGCTGGCTGGTGAATACCGGCTGGACCGGTGGCGGCTATGGCACCGGCAATCGCATGCCCATCGGTGTCACGCGCACCCTGTTGCGTGCGGCGCTTGATGGCAGCCTGGCCCGCGTTGAATTCGTGCGCGATCCCTTCTTCGGCCTGATGGTGCCTAAGGCGCTGAATGGCGTGCCGAGTGAAATGCTCAACCCGCGCGATACCTGGGCCGATAAGGCCGCCTATGATCGCACGGCGCGTGACCTAGTGGCGCGGTTTGAGGCGAATTTTGCCGCCTATGCCGATGCAGTGGGTGAGGATGTGAAGGCGGCCGCCATTCGTGCCGCGGCATGAGTGGTAGCTTCGATTGGCTGAAGCCGGCCTCAAATCAGGCCGGCAAGCGCAATGTATTGGGCGGGCCTTTGCTGCCCTGTTCGGTGGCACCGCTGACGGGGTTTTTCCGTGATGGCTGCTGCAATACGGGCCCCGAGGATATCGGGCTGCATGTGGTTTGTGCCGAAGTCAGCACCGAATTTCTGAACTTCAGCAAGGCAGCGGGAAATGATCTTTCCACGCCGCGCCCGGAATATGGTTTTGCCGGGCTTTCTGCCGGAGATCGCTGGTGCCTGTGTGCCGCGCGCTGGGAAGAAGCGCGCCGCGCGGGCTTCGCACCGCCCGTGCTGCTGGAAGCAACGCATGAAGCGGCCTTGGAAATCTGCACGCTGAATGATCTGATTTCCCATGCCGTGGATGCGCCAGCGTGACGCCCACGCGATTTTTCCTGGTGCGGCATGCGCTGGTGGAACCCTCGGCCCGTGCGGTGCTTTATGGCAGCATGGATGTGGCGCTCTGTGACCTGGCACTTCAGGAAGAAGCGGCTTCCTATCGCTGGCTGGCGCATCGGCTGCCACAGCCAGCGCGCTGGTTTGTCACCAATCTTTCCCGCACGCGCGCCACCGCAGCAGCGGTTTTTGCAGCGGGCTATCCGGATGCAGGTTTGGAAGCGGAACCCGATTTCGCCGAACAGCATTTGGGCGAGTGGCAAGGCATTCCGCATGAGGCCCTGCCCGCGCTGCTGACGCGCCCCGCGCATCCCTTTTGGCCCCATGCCGGGGAAGAACACCCGCCCGGCGGGGAAAGTTTTCGCGAGGTCCAGGCACGCGTCGCCGCCGTGCTGGAACGCCTGGCGACGCTTTTGGAAGGCCAGGATATTGTGATTGTGGCCCATGGCGGGTCCATCCGCGCTGCTTTGTCCCATGCCATGGGGCTTTCGCCTGACCAGGCTTTGGTGTTCAGTATCAAGAACTTGTCCCTGACGCGGATTGAAAAGCACTGGCTCGATTGGCGCGTGGCCTCGGTCAATGAGGAACCCTGGACCCCGCCACCGGCAGAGGTTTGACCCAAAGGCTGAAGAAACCCTTCCCCCGACGCGAAACCTTGGTGTAGAGTCTGTCGAAACAACGGGTTGGGAAATGTTTTTCATGCGCCCTTTCATGCTCTTCAGCGCCTTACTCCTTGCCGTTTTTGGCTTTTCCGGCAACGCTCGCGCCCAGGTCGAAGAACAGGCTTTGGTGGACCGCGCCACGCTCACGCTCCAGGAAATGATGGGGTCGGCGGATAATACCGGCGATGCGCGGGCGCTGCTGCGCAACGCCAAGGCCGTGTTGATCTGCCCGCGCATCTTCCGCGCCGGCTTCATTATCGGTGGCGAGTTTGGTGATTGCGTGCTGTCCGCGCGTGACGGCGGCGGTTCCTGGTCTTCCCCTGCTTTTTACAGCCTGGCGGGCGGCAGTATCGGGTTTCAGGCGGGTTTGCAGGATGCCCAGGTGATTTCCTTGATCATGACGCAAAAGGGGCTGAACGCCGTTCTGGATAGCCAGTTCAAATTCGGCGCCGAAGCGGGGCTTGCTTTCGCAACACTTGGGCGCAGCATTCAAGGCGCGACAACGGCGGCGGTGGGGGCGGATATTGTCACCCTTGGCAGAACCCGCGGGCTTTTTGCCGGCATCACCCTGGATGGCGCGCTGCTTTCCGCTGATAGTGCCAGGATGCGCGCCTATTTCGGGCGCGACGTGGCGGCGCGGCAGGTGGTGGTGGCGATGGAAGTGCATAACCCCGGCAGTGATCCGCTGCGCGGCGCGCTGATGCGCCTGGGGGCGGCCGGAAGTGGTGGTGGTAGCGCTGCCGCGCCGGCGCCATCTGGTGGGACCACCTCGGGCAGTGCAGCGCCGGGCCGCGTGCAGACGGAAAACCTGGCGCCGCCGCCGGCCAATCGGCGTTGAGGGGCTTCTTTCCATCCGCAACACGGCGTGACTGAAAAAACGCCTTTCTGGAAAAGCAAAACGCTGGCCGAGATGTCTCGGGCAGAATGGGAAAGCCTGTGCGATGGCTGCGGGCGTTGCTGCCTGCATAAGTTGCGCGATGAGGAAACGGATGCGCTGGCTTATACGGAAGTGGCGTGTCGGTTGTTGGACCTGCATAGCTGCCAATGTTCTGACTATGTCGGGCGCAAGAAGCGCGTGCCGGATTGCGTGAAACTCACCCCCAAGAAGCTCGCAGCCATTGATTGGCTGCCGCCAAGCTGCGCGTATCGCATGGTGGCGGAAGGGCGGGATTTGGCCTGGTGGCACCCGCTGGTCTCGGGCGATCCGGAGAGCGTGCATCGTGCGGGGGTTTCCGTGCGCGGGCGCGCGATTGATGAACGCAAGGCGGGGGCCTTGGAAGATCATGTGGTGCGCTGGCCAGGGATGATGCCGCGGAAGGTGAAAGTGCCTGATTGACGGGGCGCGCAGTCTGCTTGATTGACGGAGCGCGCGTTCCGCGCGACGAAGCCCCCACAAGCTTTGCGAAGGATGCCCCGATGAAGGACGCGATTTATGGCGGCGTGAATGCTGCCGTGCTGACGGCGATGAAGCCCGATCTGACCCCCGATCTGGATCGCATGGCGGCGCACGCCAAATGGTTGCTGGCAAATGGCTGCACCGGGCTTGGCGTGCTGGGCACGACCGGTGAAGCAAATTCCTTCGGCCTGCACGAACGCAAGGCCATTCTGGAAGGGTTGATTGCGCGCGGCATTCCGGCGGCCCGCATGATGCCAGGCACAGGCTGCGCCAGCCTGATGGATAGCGTGGAACTGACCAAGCATGCGCGCGATGCCGGCTGCCCTGGCGTACTGATGCTGCCGCCCTTCTACTATAAGGGTCCTTCCGATGATGGGCTGTTCGCCTATTTCTCCGAAGTGCTGAACCGCATTGGCGGCGGTGTGAAAGTGTATCTCTATCACTTCCCACAGCAATCGGCGGTACCCTTCAGCCTTGCGCTGCTGGAACGCCTGATCAAGGCTTTCCCCGGCACCATCAAGGGTGTGAAGGATTCATCTGGCGATTACGCCAATATGCAGGCCATGGTCCAGGCCTTCGCCAAGGATGGGTTTGAGGTTTATTCGGGCAGCGATGAATTCCTGCAAAGGATCCTCGCTGAAGGTGGCGCTGGCTGCATCACCGCCGCATCCAACGGCAATTCGCATTGGGGCGGCATTGTCTATGCCAAGCGCACAGGCGCTGAGGCTGATGCGGCGCAGGCCGTATTGAATGCCACGCGCAAGGCCGCGACTTCCGTGCCCCTGATTCCGGGCCTGCGTGAGATTATTGCGCGCAGCACGGGTGATGCCGGTTGGCGCACCATTCGCCCGCCGCATCTGCCGTTGAATGCCGCGCAGGCGGAAGCGGTTTGGGCTGCCTGGGGGGCGGCGGGTGCGCTGCCTCTGCCCGGGCTTTCGCCCGCCAAGGCAGCGGAATAGAGCCGTGAAGGAACCGCTGCGCTGCCGCCCGCCGGCAGTGGCGACCATCCAGATTGATGATGCCAATGTGCGGGTCACGCGCTGGGATTTTGAACCTGGCGCAGAAACCGGCTGGCATCGCCACGGCATGGCTTATGTGGTGGTGCCAGTGACGGATGGCAGTCTTCTTCTGGAATTGCCAGGCGGTGAGACCGCAACGGCCTCTCTAACTGCCGGCGTGGCTTATGCGCGCGCTGCCGGTGTTGAGCATAATGTGGTGAATGCCGGCACTGCGCCGCTTTCCTTCGTGGAAACCGAACTCAAGCACTTGATTGGGTGATTTTCTTGCCGGGCAGTGTCACCATCGCGAGCCCGACAAACACCAAAGCCGCGGCGGGGATCGTCAG
The DNA here is from genome assembly GCA_943370125.1 of Allobosea thiooxidans. Lineage (GTDB taxonomy): Bacteria > Pseudomonadota > Alphaproteobacteria > Acetobacterales > Acetobacteraceae > Neoroseomonas. The sequence goes on from CALRPR020000027.1 coordinate 20,276, forward strand.
CCAGCCCGGCACCTCGCCAAAAATCGCGAAACCCCAGATCAGCCCGGTGATGGTGACGATATAGCCCACCTGCGATGTCACCACGCCGCCTTGTGTGGCGAGCGATCGGAAATAGATCAGATAAGCGAGCGCGAGCAGTACGCCTTGAGCCATGGTGATCGGTAGCCCCGCTAAATCCACGGAGCGTATCTGCCCGGTTGAGAACGCAATCACCGCCATCATCAGCGCTGCCGCAGCGCAGGTGCCCGCCGCCAGCGCCAAGGGCGCCGCCCCGCGTGGCGCGAGCTTGACGCCGGCGATATTCGCAACCGCATACCAAACCGGCGTACAGGCGGCGAGCAAAGCCCAAGGGAGAGCCTCTGGGTCTGGCAGCGCCGCCCCTGGTGCCATGGCGATGCCAATGCCGACCAGCCCCAAAATGCTGCCACCAATGCGCCGCCAGGATACTTTTTCCATCCTGAGCAGCATCGCGCCAACCACCGTCAGCATGGGGGATAGTGGGATCAGCAGGGAAAAGAACCCTGCAGGTATATGCTGCAAACTTGTGAAGCCAAACAGGTTGGAAAGCACCAGTCCCGTCAGCCCCGAAACGCCATAATGAATCAGATAGGGGCGCCTGAGCGCGGGGATTTCGCGCCGCGCAAAACACACCACCAGCAACGTAATGGTACTGAAGCCCGAAGCGCCGAGCGCGATCATCAAAGGCGGCCAGCCCATGCCGCCCAATGTCTTCACGAAAATCGGCGTGGCGCCCCAAATGGTGCCAAGCAGCAAAAGGGGCAGGATGGCGCTGAGGGCGAAACGCATGGCAACACTCGCGCGTGAAACCACTTGAGTGTCAAGCGGTTGAAAATTGAAGCCTTCTGAAGGCATTGTGCGGTCATGTCCCTGCCCGATTCGGAAATGGTGCCGCTTCGCCCTGGCTTGCTGGGTCCACCGGAACTTTGCCCAGTGCGGTGGCGACGTTCGGAGCGTGCTCGTTCGGTCAGTTTGCGCATTGATCCACGCGCCGGCGATGTGGTGGTGACACTGCCAATGCGCGCAAGCCGACGCGCGGGGCTGGAGCTTCTCACGGCGCATGCCGCCTGGGTGCTGAAGCGCATCAAGGCCCTAGCGCCGAGCATTTCGCTCGCGCATGGCGCGGCAGTGCCTTTGGGCGGTCTGCCGCATCCCGTGCTGCATGATCCATCACGGCATGGCGGTGCCTTTGTGGAAAATGGCGCCATCATCGTGACCGGTGCGGCGGAATTCCTACCCCGGCGCTTGCGCGATTTTCTGCGGACTGAGGCGAAGCGGCGTATCATTCCCTTGGCTGCGATCCATGCCGAGAAGCTGCGTGTCGCCATCAAGGCCATTCGCGTGAAGGATACGCAAAGCCGCTGGGGGTCTTGCGCGCCGGATGGCACGCTCGCCTTTTCCTGGCGACTGGTGATGGCGCCGGATGCGGTGCTGGATTATGTGGTAGCGCATGAGGTCGCGCATCTGCGTGAGCTGAACCATTCTCCGCGCTTCTGGGCGCATGTGGCAGCGCTGGCCCCGCATCGGGATGAGGCAGAGACCTGGCTGCGCGAAGAAGGCCCGGCCCTGCTGCGTGTGGGCTGAAAAGCAAAAGGATCGAGGATTGCCATGAAAGCCGTTGGATACCGGAAATGCCTGCCGATTGATCAGGCGGATGCGCTGATTGATCTGGACATCGCGGCCCCCGCTGCGCCAAGCGGGCGTGACATGCTGGTGGAAATCCACGCGGTATCGGTGAACCCGGTTGATACCAAGGTGCGCCAGCGCGATGATCCCGGCGAGGCGCCGCGCATCCTTGGCTTTGATGGCGCCGGCGTGGTGCGCGCTGTCGGGCCCGATTGCACGCTGTTTCGCCCAGGTGATGAGGTATTTTACGCTGGCGTGATCAACCGTTCCGGCACCAATGCTGAATTGCACCTGGTGGATGAACGCATTGTTGGGCGGAAGCCGCGCAACCTGACCTTCCCCGAAGCCGCGGCCGTGCCGCTGACCGCGATTACCGCCTGGGAGGGTTTGTTTGATCGCCTTGGCGTGCCGCAGGGCGGCGGGCAGGGGCAGACTCTGCTGGTGATTGCTGGCGCCGGCGGCGTGGGGTCCATGGTGATCCAGATGGCGCGCGCGCTGACCGGGCTGACCGTGGTGGCGACGGCATCGCGCGCCGAGAGCGTGCAATGGTGCCGGGATCTGGGCGCGCATCATGTGGTGGATCACCACGGTGATATCACGGCGCAGATGAAGGCGCTTGGCTTGCGCGGCGCCAATTACATCTATTCCGCCAATACAACTGCAAAGAATTGGGCGGCCATGGTGGATGCGGTGGCGCCGCAAGGCCGCATTCTACTGATTGAAAGCCAGGCGCCGGTGGATGCGCGCGATGTGATGCGGAAATCGATTTCGATCCATTGGGAACTGATGTTCACGCGGCCCCTGTTCAATACGCCCGACATGATCGAACAGCACCGGCTATTGAATGAGGTTGCGGGGCTGATCGAAGCCGGCCGGATGCGCGGCACCATGACACGAAACTTGGGCAAGATAACCGCGGCCAATCTGACGCAAGCGCATGCGCTGGTGGAAAGCGGCGGCATGATTGGCAAGGTTGTGCTGGAAGATTTTTGAGGCCCGCAGGGCCGTGACAAGGTAGTGACAATGCAAAGCCCCTTTGTGCAATTGGCGGAAATCCATCGCGGCCCGGCGGTGGAAAGCATTCATCATGGCATCGCTGTGGTGATGGATAGCAACGGGCGCCAGGTGCTGGCGATGGGTGATCCCGCCTTCGTCACCTTTCCGCGATCCTCACTGAAGCCCTATCAGGCGGTGGCGCTGGTGGAAACCGGTGCGGCGGATGCTTTGGGGCTGAGCGAGGAACACCTCGCGCTTTCCTGCGCGTCTCATAGTGCTGAGGAATTTCAGGTGGCTTTGGTGCGCGATTGGCTGGCGCGTATGGGGCTTTCTGAATCTGCGCTGGTGTGTGGGCCGGATATGCCGCGCGCGGCGGCGGATCAGGCGAAGATTTATCGCGCGGGCGGTGATCGGTCCCGCATATACCACAATTGCTCCGGCAAGCATTGCGGATTCTTGAGTGTGGCGCAGAAGCTCGGCGCGCCAGTCGCGGGCTATGGTGATCCTGCGCATCCGACGCAGAAGCTTTATCTGGAAATCCTGTCGGAATTGCTCGGCAGTGATGCAGGGCGTTTGCAGGCCGGCGTTGATGGTTGTGGCCTGCCTGCCTTGGCGCTTTCCATGGAAGCCATGGCGGGTGCAGCGGCGCGCTGGGCGGCGCGCAAAGTGGCAAGCCCCGCGCGGCGCACCGCGATTGAAAGATTGCAGGCCGCTATTGCGAAGTATCCGGATCATCTTTCCGGCCGTGATCAGGCGACCAGCCGTATTGTGCGCGCCACCAATGGCCGCGTGCTGCTGAAAGGCGGCGCAGAAGGTTTTGTGGTGGGCTTCGTGCCGGATCAGGGTTTGGGGATTGCGGTGAAACTCGCCGATGGCGCATCGCGCGCAAAGATGGGGGTTTTCGCCGCATTGCTTGGCCGGCTTGGACTACTGGATGCAGCCAGCACGGCAGCGCTGGTGCAGGCGGTGGAAGGCGATATCGCGGATAGCAATGGCAAGGCCGTTGGCCGCATTGCCGTGACTCTGCCGGCGTAACGGTGGCACCGGTGCATGTGCTGATCGCGGGTGGTGGTGTTGGGGGCTTGGCGCTGGCGCTTATGCTGCATCAGCGCGGCATTGGCTGCACGGTGCTGGAAGCCGCGCCAGAGGTGAAGCCGCTTGGCGTGGGCATCAATACCCTGCCGCATGCCATCCGCGAATTGGCCGCGCTTGATCTGCTGCCGGCGCTGGATGGGGTTGGCATTCGCACGCGTGAATTGCGCTATTTGAATCGCTTCGGCCAGGAAATCTGGCAGGAACCGCGCGGTATTTGGGCTGGGCATGAGGTGCCGCAATTTTCCATCCATCGCGGCCATTTGCACCAGGTGCTGTGGCAGGCAGCAGAAACGCGCTTGCCGGAGGGCGCTTTGCGCCGCAATGCGCGGCTGCAGAATTTCACGCAGAACGCACATGGCATCACAGCGCATTTGGCGGATGGGCGCAGCCTTTCCGGGGATGTGCTGATTGGCGCGGATGGCATTCATTCCATCATTCGCGCCGCGCTGCATCCGGATGATGGCGGCATTCGCTGGAATGGCATTCAGATGTGGCGTGGCGCGGTGGAATGGCCTGCCTTTGAAGGTGGCGACACCATGATTGTTGCCGGCGATATGAAGGAAAAGCTGGTGCTCTACCCGATCGGCGCCGGTGCTTCCGCTGCCATGCGGCTGACGAATTGGGTGGTTTGTGCGCAGATTGGTGATGCCAGCAAGCCACCGCCTCGGCGCGAAGATTGGTCTCGCCCTGGCCAGCTTGATGAAGTGCTGGCGCATGTCGCCAGGTTTCGTATTCCGTTCCTGGATGTTGCTGCGCTGGTGCGTGCAACGCCAGAATTCTGGGAATATCCGATGTGTGACCGAGACCCCCTACCCTTCTGGACGCAAGGCCGCGTCACGCTGATGGGTGATGCTGCGCATCCCATGTATCCGGTCGGATCAAATGGCGCATCGCAAGCCGTTTTGGATGCGCGTTGCCTTGCGGATTTGCTGGCGACACAAGCGCCGGAAGCAGCACTTGCGGCTTATTCGGCGCAACGCTTGCCGAAGACGGCCGAGATTGTGCGCGCCAATCGCAAGGGCGGGCCGGAGCGCGTGGTGGATGAAGTCAGCGCGCGCGCGCCAGATGGGTTTGCGCGGCTGGAAGATGTGATTTCGCGCGAAGAACTCGCCGCCATTGCCGGCGGCTATGCGCAAATGGCCGGGTTTGCGGCGGGGAAACGGGCATGAGTGGAAAGTTTGACGTTGTTGTGGATTCGCGCGGTGTGGCGCGGCTGACGGTGGCGCATGACGCCAAGCTGAATACGCTGAACCCGGCGCTTTTGGATGCAGCGATTGCGGCGCTGCGTGATCTTGCAAAGCACCCTGACCTGCGCGCGGCAGTGCTGACCGGCGAAGGCGAACGCGCCTTCATCGGCGGGGCTGACATTGGCGCCATGGCGGCGCTTGAAACGCCGGCAGAAGCTGAAGCCTTCATCCGCCGTGTTCATGGCATTTGCGCCGCCATTCGCGACCTGCCTGTGCCGGTGATTGCGCGCATCAATGGCTGGTGCCTTGGCGCTGGGCTGGAAGTGGCGGCGGCTTGCGATATGCGCATCGCCGTGCGGGACGCAAAATTCAGCATGCCGGAAGTGCGCGTTGGCATTCCTTCCGTGGTGGAAGCAGCATTACTGCCGGGCCTTATCGGCTGGGGCCGCACCAGACGCTTGCTGTTGCTGGCCGAGACCATCTCCGCCGCTGATGCGCTTGCCTGGGGGTTGTTGGAAGAAGTAGCGCATCGCGAACGCATTGATGCGCGCATCGAAGCCTGGATCGGCAATCTGCTGGCAGCGGGGCCGGAGGCTCTTCGCGCGCAGAAGGCGCTGATCCGGCAATGGGAAGATCGCCCGATTAGTGAGGCTATCGCTGCAGGCATCACAGCCTTCGCTGCATCCTGGAAGACGGATGAACCCAAGCGCATGATGCGCGCCTTCCTGGAAGAACAGAAGGCGCGCAAAAAGAAGCGCTGAATTCAGCCCGGCGGAGGCAGGAAATTCACCTCATGCTCTGCCGCAATACGCACCACTTCGCCCGGGTCCGGCACGTTATGGATGCGGGTGAACAGCGTGTAGAGCCCACGCGCTGGGCTCACCCAGAATAGCGCGCGCACTGGCGCTTCGGTTTTGTTGAAGATGCCATGGGGGATGCCCATCGGCAGGCGAATCAAATCGCCGGCCTTGGCGGTAGCGGCCTGCCCATCCAGGAAAAGATCAAACTGCCCTTCCAGCACGCGGATGAATTCATCCTGAGTCGTGTGGATATGCGGCGGCACGAAGGTGCCAGGCGGGAAGAGTGTGTCGAAAGCGAAGCAGCTTTCGCTGTGCGCCACGGGTTTGTAAGTCTGCCCAAGGATGGACCAGACCACTCCACCCTCGCCCGTGCCGGCTGGGGTCACACCTGCTGTCATGCTCATTTCCTGAAGCTCCCTGTTCTAGACATGCAAATAAGTATCGCGAATTTTGGGCGCGGCGGCGAGTGCCGCGCTATCGCCCTGCCAGACCACGCGGCCTTTTTCGATCACCACATGCCAATCGGCCAGGCGCATCACCGCAGCCAAGTTCTTGTCAATCAATAGGATCGCCTGGCCTTCAGCGCGCAGCTTCGCCATCACCTGCCAGATCTCCGCGCGGATCAGCGGTGCTAAGCCCTCGGTCGCCTCATCCAGCACCAGCAAGCGCGGATTGGTCATCAGCGCGCGACCAATCGCGAGCATTTGTTGTTCGCCGCCCGAAAGCTTCGCGCCAGATTGGCGGCGCCGTTCCGCCAAGCGCGGGAATAACGCATAGATCGCCGTCAAATCCCAACGCGCTGCACCGCCCGCGCGATTGGCGGCGGTGGCGACAAGATTTTCTTCAACGCTCAGGGTCGGGAAAATCTGCCGCCCTTCTGGCACCAGGCCAATGCCGCGCTGCGCGATGCGATAGGGGGCGGCGCCGGTGATATCCTGACCATCAAAGCGGATATACCCGGCACTCGGCTGGATCAGGCCCATAATGGCGCGCACCGTGGTGGTCTTTCCCATGCCATTGCGGCCAAGCAGTGTCACCACCTGTGCCGCACCCACACCAAAGCTGATGCCATTCAGCACCTGGCTTTCGCCATAGCCGGCGACCACGGCTTCAAGCGTCAGCATGGCACTTCTTCTTCGCCCAGATAGGCGGCGCGCACTTCGGCGCTGGCGCGAATTTCGGTGGTGCTGCCGCTGGCGATGATACGCCCTTCAGCGAGCACCGAAATCCGATCCGCCAGTGCGAAAACCGCCTGCATGTCATGTTCGACCAGCAGGATGGCGTAACGCGCTTTCAGGCGACGCAGTAGCGTGATTAGGCGTTCAGTTTCCTCTGGCCCCGCGCCGGCGAGTGGTTCATCAAGCAAAAGCAGCCGCGGCTGGGTGGCGAGAGCGATCGCAATCTCCAAGGCGCGCTTTTCTCCATGGCTGAGGGCGCCGGCGGTGATGCCCGCGCGATCGGCCAACCCCACCTCAGCCAAGGCATTGCGCGCGGCATCATTCAGCGCTTCTTCCGAAGCGGCGGCGCGAAAGAAACGGAAGGAAGACCCGCTTTTGGCCTGTGCGGCCAAAGCGACATTCTCCAATACCGAAAAGCCGGCGACGATGCTGGTGATCTGAAAGCTGCGCGCGAGGCCCGCATGCACACGGCGCGGCAGGGAAAAGCGCGTGATGTCATTGCCGGCGAAAACAACGCGCCCCGCATCAGGCGCGACGGTGCCGGTGATTTGGTGGATCAGCGTCGTCTTGCCGGCGCCATTCGGGCCGATTAGCGCGTGGATTTCGCCAGGCAGCACTTCCAGGCTGACATCATTCGTCACCGCAAGCCCGCCATAATGCTTGCGCAAACCCTGAACGCTGAGCAGCGCCTCAGCCACGGCGCGCCCCCATAAAGCCGATCAAGCCGCCGCGCATAAACAGTACCGCCAGGATCAGCAGCGGGCCGAAGATCATTTTCCAATGCGTGGTCAGGCTGGGCAGCCAGGTCTCCAACAGCACGAACAACACAGCGCCCAAGATGGCGCCGGAAAGCCGCCCAAGACCGCCCAGGATCACCATGAATATTAACTCGCCGGAACGCTGCCAGCTCATGTAAGCGGGGGCGACGAATTCAGTGGCATTGGCAAACAGCACCCCCGCCAGCCCCGCCAGCGTGCCGGCAATGACATAGGCCAAAAGCCGATACGGATAAGGCGCGAAGCCCACCGCCTGGGCGCGCAGTGGATTTTCCCGCGCCGCGCGCAACACGCGCCCAAAGCGGGATGCCAGCAGCATGGCGCAAAGCCCCCAGCAAAAAACCAGAAAACCGAGGCACAGGTAATGAAAGAAAATCCGGTTTTCCATCAGCCGCGAACCGAAAATCTCGGTACGGTCATACAGCGTATAGCCATCATCCCCGCCATAGGCCGCGAGAGACGACGCCGTGAAAAACGCCATCTGCCCGAAGGCGAGCGTGATCATGATGAAATTCACGCCCTCAGTCCGGATCGCAATCGCGCCCGTCAGTAGGGAAAACAGCGCGGTAGCGGCAATCGCGACGGGCAGCACAATTGTGATATCGGTCAGCCGATGCGCATCCAGAATGGCAACGGCATAAGCGCCCACACCCATCGCCGCCGCATGCCCAAGGCTGGCGAGTCCGGCGCCACCCACAAGGAAGGAAAGCGAAACGGCGGCAGCGGCCAAAATCATGATGCGCGTAAATAGCGTCAGATAATGATTGGCGTCGAAGCCCATGAAGGGTGCCAGCGCCAATGCGGCCAGCACCAGCAGCGTCAGCGCCACATCAAGCCGCAGGCGCGGCATGCTAACCACTCCTGGCCGGGAAAAGCCCGCGCGGGCGGAAGGCGAGGATCGCCGCCATGGCGATATAGACCAGCATGGAAGCGAGCGCCGCGCCGGTTTGTCGCGCGGCAGAGGGGTCCAGGAAAAGCCGCATCAAATCCGGCATCAGCGATTTGCCGAGCGTATCCGTAAGCCCCACGATCAGCGCCGCGATGAAGGCGCCGCGAATGGACCCAATGCCGCCAATCACAATCACCACGAAGGCCAGGATCAGCACGTGATCGCCCATGCCGGGCTCCACCGAAAATATCGGCCCAGCCAGCACACCGGCGAAACCCGCCAGCATGGCGCCAAAGGCGAACACCAGCATGAAAAGCCTGCGAATATCCACGCCAAGCGCGGATACCATGGGCGCATTGGTCGCCCCCGCGCGCACCAACATGCCAAGGCGCGTGCGCTCCACCAAAAACCAAAGGCCAAGCGCGGTGGCGATGCCAGCGCCCAGCACCGCGATGCGATACAGCGGATATTGCAGCCCCGGCATCAGCACCACGCCGCCTTCAAGCAACGCAGGCACCGGCACTTGCAGCGGCGCCGCGCCCCAAATCGCTTTCACGGCCTGATTGAGAAACAGGATGACGCCAAAAGTCGCCAGCACTTGCGACAGATGATCACGATCATAAAGGTGCCGGAACACCAACACTTCCAGCAGCAGGCCAAATAGCAGCGCTGCCGGTAATGCCAATAATAGCCCAAACCAGAAGGAACCTGTCGCTGCGGCAAAGGCAGCGCCCAGATAGGCCCCCAACATATACTGCACCCCATGGGCCAGGTTGATGAAATCCATCACGCCAAAAACCAGCGTGAGCCCCGCCGCCACCAGGAAAAGCAGAATGCCAAGCTGCAGGCCATTCAAGGCCTGCACTAGGAAAAGACCGGTGCTCACGTTAGGGCATGATCCGTCTTAGCAGATCATCCCCTAACTTCCTTTGAGCGACTGATTCACCGCTCCGGTGGTTCCACCTTCGCGGATCAGGCGCAAAGTTTAGCGCATGCGGCATTCGGCGGCCCAGGGGTCCACGTCGTTTTCCAGCACCTTGCGGACCGTTTCGGTCTGGAACTTGCCATCGGCGCGTTTGGCGACCTTAAGCAGCCAGAAATCCTGCACCGGGTAGTGGTTCACGCCGAATTTGAAATTGCCACGGACGGAAGTGAAATCCGCCGCGCGCAAGCCAGCACGAATCGCATCCTTATCGGCCAAGCGGCCGCCCGCACGACGAATGGCTGAATCAAGCAACATCGTACTGTCATAAGCCTGCGCGGCATAGCTGGCCGGCACGTAATTGAAGGCGGCTTCGAAGTCAGTCACGAAACGGCGATTGGCTGCATTGTCCATATTCGGCGCCCAAGTCGCGGCGGAAAAGAAGCCAACCGCCGCATCCTGCTGCGCGGGCAATGTCGCCTCATCCACCGTGAAGGTGGACAGGAACGGGATATGCGCGAGCCCCGCCTGACGATATTGCCGCACCAAATTCACACCAAGCCCACCCGGCATGAAGGTGAAAATCGCATCCGGCCGCGCGGCAGCGATCTTCGCGAGCTCAGCGGCGAAATCAAGCTGCGTGAGCGGCACATAAACCTCATCCACCACTTCGCCCTTGAAGCGGGATTTGAAGCCGGCGACCGCATCGCGCCCGGCCTGGTAATTCGGCACCAGCACGAAAACGCGCTTATAGCCCTGGTCTTCACAGACCTGGCCGATCACGGAATGCACCTGATCATTATTGTAGGAAGTGGTGAAGAAAAACGGATTGCAGCCGCGCCCGGCAAAGGTGGAAGGCCCGGCATTGGTGCTGATCAGGAAGGTATTGGCTTCCGTCACCGGGCGGATGATGGCTTGCAGAATGTTGGAAAACACAACGCCCACGATGAAATCGCAGCGGTCCCGTTCCAAAGCGGTGCGCACCTTGGTCACCGCCACATCGGGGCGCAATTCATCATCAATCATCACGGTCTCAGCGGTCAGCCCACCAAGCCGGCCATTCAGATGCCGAAGCCCCATCAGGTAGCCATCGCGCAATTGCGTGCCAAGTGCCGCCTGCGGGCCGGTTTGCACGGCAACCAGGCCGATCTTCACCCCGCCCGAGGGTTGCGCATGCAGAATGGCGGGCGCTGCCAGCAGCCCCAAGGCGCCGCCCATGGCGGTACGACGTGAAAAAGAGCTCATTGTTAAGCCTCCCCGGTTGAAATGCCTCTTTCTTCTTACTGCGCGAAGCCCGGGCGCAAGGCAAGGCGGTGCGCCATATTGCCGGCACGAATCATCAAGGGATGGGCAGGGTCCGTGAAGGGGTCCAGCACGGTGAAGTGATTGGCGCCGGGCAAGGCTTCAAAACTACCGCCCCAATGGGTCGCGAAATCACGGCTTTGGCGGATGAATTCATCGCTCTCCGCCCCGCCCACCACCACATGCAGCGCCTCAAGCGCTGGCGGGGGCAGCAGGCGCGGCGATAGCGTGGCGATATCGGCCCCCGTCAGACGCAAAGCCTGCGCAATGCTGGTGCCCTTCAGCGGCCCCAATTCGAAAACGCCTGAGACGGGCAGCGCTGCCTCGACCATCCCCACCGGCAGCCCCGGTTCCCAGGCGGGCCAATCCGTTGCCAGCAACAGCGCTGCAAGCTGCCCCCCGGCGGAATGCCCCACCGCCAGCAGCCGCCCGCCCCGGCGCCTGTGCAGAAAGGCCGCGGCGCGGCGCATTTGCTCGGCGATCTCGCCCAAGGTCACCGCGGGGCAGAGGTCATAGGAAGGCACCGCCACCGCGACCCGTTGGCCCAACAGGCCCCTCGCGCAATGGCTGACAAAGGACCGATCCAGCGCCTGCCAATAGCCGCCATGGATGAAAAGCGCGGTCGGCGCGGCTTCGGCATTGGGCGGCAGGAATAGGTCAAGCTTCTCCCGTTCTCCCGCGCCATAGGCCAGGTTCAGCTCTGCCTGCACCCCGCTTTCGCGGAAGGCAGCGGCATCGCGCGCCCAGCCGGCGATGATTTCGGCGCTTTCGGGCACGCGGGCCCGATTATTGTATTCCCGTTCAGCATCCATGCGCCTATCTGCGCATAGGAAAGCCATGACAGGCAAGGCGGGGCGATGCGGGTATATCTGGCGGGACCGGAGGTGTTTCTGGCGGACCGAGACGCCATTGCGGCGGAAAAGAAGGCCATTTGCGCCCAGCACGGGATGATTGGCGTTTTCCCGACCGACCCCGCGCCGGGCGCGCCGCCAGCCGCAACCGATTGGATGCGGATTTATCTCGGCAATGAAGCGCATATCCAAAGCTGCGATGCGCTGATTGCGAATCTGACCCCATTTCGTGGCGCCTCAGCCGATCCCGGCACGGCCTATGAGCTTGGCTTCATGCGCGCCCTTGGCCGGCCGGTGCTGGGCTACAGCAATGCGCCAGGAAATTTCACCATGCGCAGCCTCGCGCATTTACGCGGCGCGGTGCATCGGCGCGCATCAGGCGCCTGGGAAGATGCCGATGGCATGGAGGTGGAGGATTTCGGCCTGACCGATAACCTCATGCTTGATGGCGGCATCGCTGCGGCCGGTGGTGTGTTTGTGGTGAACCCGGTTGAAGACGCCGCGCGCTGGTGCGACCTGCGGGGTTTTGCCCGCTGTGTCGCGCATCTGGCGGGGATGCAGAAATAGCGCCTGACCCGCTTCACCCCGTCGCAGAAATAGCCTTGCCACCCACCAGGCGCAGAATGCGGCTTGGCCGTTCCACGCCGGTCAGCCGATGCAGAATCAGGATCACGCTGCGTCCGGCAGTGGCTTCGTCCAGCGTTTCCATGAAGGCGCGTTCCGTCGCGGCATCCAGCCCGGCGGCGGGTTCATCCAAAATCAGCACCGGCGCGGGCGAAAGAAGCGCGCGTGCCAGTGCAATACGCCGCGCCTGACCACCGGAAAACCGTGCGCCCGCTTCGCCGCATTGGGTTTCTAGCCCCTCCGGCAGGGCGCGCACCACATCGCCAATGCGCGCGCGGTCGAGCGCGCGCCAAAGTGCGGCGTCATCCGCATCCGGCGCGGCAAGGCGCAGATTGGCGGCGATGCTGTCATCAAACAACCGCGCATCCTGCGTGAGCCAGGCGATACGATCGCGCAGTACCGCCGCAGGAAGGCTCGCGATATCAACACCGCCCAAAGTGATACTGCCGTGCTGGGGTGCGGCGAATTTCAGCAACAACGCCGCCAAGGTTGATTTGCCGGTGCCCGAAGGCCCCAGCAGCGCAATGCGCGCACCTTCCGGCACATCAAGATCCAGCCCATCAAACACCAGGGGCCGATCCGGTGCCCAGGAAAACACCACATCGCGCAACACCAGCGCATGGCCCGCAGGCGCCGCGCAGGGTGCAGCGGGATCAGGCACAGGTTCCGCCGCATCAGCCGCTTCAAACAGGCGCCGCGCACCTGCCGCTGCCGCCGCCACCGCAGCACCTGCGCGCGGCATCAGCCCCAAAGCCTCGGCCGCCGCAATGGCTAGGAACACGGCCAAAACGCCCGCTGCCATGCCGGGTTGCCCGGACAGCATGGTCCAACCAAGGGCGGCCAACAGCGCCACTTGCGTGAGCAAGGCGCCCGCCGCCCCACCCCAGGCAGCGCGGCGTGCCAAGGCGCGCTGCGCGCCAGATAGCGCCTGACCTTCCTGGGCCACCCGCGCCAGCGCGCGCTTTTCACCATTCGCGGCCAGCGTGTCTTCAAGCCCGGTCAGCGGGTCCACCGTTGCGGCGCGCAATTCACCCTGGGCGCGGGAAGTTGCTTCTGCCGTCCGCGCGGCATCCGGGGCCAGCAACAGCGGCAGTACCAAAGCGGCCGTCAGCGGCAGTGCCACTACCACGGCAAGCCAAGGGTCCGCCGCGCCAAGGATCAGCGCAATGGCCAGCACCACGGCGATGGAAGCCGCCGCCGGCACCAGTGCGCGCAAGTAAAGCCCATCAAGCGCTTCCACATCCGCAACCAGGCGCCCGAGCAAATCGCCCGCGCGACGCAAGCCAAGCCCTGTCGGCAGGCGTTCAGCAAGACGCCCAAAAAACCACACACGCATATCGGCCAGCGCACGGAAAGTCGCTTCATGCGTCGCGAGCCGTTCCAGATAGCGCATGATGGGCCTGAGTAGGATTAACGGGCGCAACCACAGCAGCGCAATCACGCCCGCCGTCGCCAGCGCCGCGCTTTCTGCCCCGCCCACCGATGCCGCCACCAACTTGCCCGCAAAGGCCAGCAGGGCAACGCCCGCAAGCGCCGAGATCACCGTCACGATAATCCCCACCATCAACCAGCCGGAGCGTTCCAGCCAAAGCCTCAGCACGCGGAAAAGATCAGCGGTCATGGCCTAATCATTCCCCGCGAGCCTACTGCCCAGGGCTCGCCCATCGGCGATTTCCAGCCTTTGGCCGAAATAGGATCGCGCGGCCTTGGCATGAGTTGCGATGATGGCGGTGCGGCCCACGCAAAGCCGCCGCAGCGCATCCAGCACGGAAGCTTCGGTTCCCGGATCAAGATGCGCGGTTGGTTCATCCAAAAGGACCAAAGGCGTATCCCGCAAGAAGGCGCGCGCTAGCGCCACGCGCTGCGCCTGACCACCGGAAAGCCCAAAGCCGCCTTCGCCAATCAGCGTATCCAACCCCTGCGGCAGGTCATGCACAAAATCCATCACTTGCGCGGCTTCAGCGGCGGCGAGCACGGCGGCATCATCGGCATCAGGCCGCGCGAGGCGGATATTTTCGCGCAATGTGGCGCGGAACAAATGCGCGCGCTGCCCGACATAGGATGACAGGCGCCGCAATTCGGAAGGCTTCAGCAGCATGGCGTCTTGGCCATTGATGGCAACGCGCCCTGATTCGGGCCGGGCGAAACCCATCAAGATACGCAGCGCTGAAGTTTTGCCAGCACCTGATGCGCCCGTCAGCAACAGCGTCTCACCGGCCAACACACGAAAGGAAAGCCCATCCAAGGCGGGCGGGCGCGAAGGGTCATAGGAAAGCCGCACATCCTGGAAGGTGATCGTGACCTTGGGCGGCACTTCTTCCAGCAGCAGCCCGGTTTCTTCCGGTTGGTTCAGCAAGGGGGCGAGGTCCGCCGCCGCGCCGCGCGCGCCAAGCTGTTCATGATAGGCCGCGGCGAAGGAGCGCAGCGGCAGGAAAAATACAGGCACCAGCAGCACGACGAAAAACGCCATCACAGGATCAGGATGCGCGCCGGTCAACACCGCGCCATGACGAATGGCAAGACAGGCCAGCGCGGCGGCGGCGATCAATTCCATGGCGCCCGAGGAAATGAAGGCAACGCGCAGCACGCGCATGGTGCGCTGACGCAATTCCTCGGCCGCCGCGGCAAGCCTTTGGGTTTCCGCATGCTGTTGATTGAACAGCACCAGCACGGGCAGGCCCCGCATGCGATCCAAAAAGCGCCCGGAAAGCCGTTGCAGTGATGCGAATTGGCGCCGGCTGGCCTGCGCCGCGCCAATGCCGGAAACTGCCTGCGCCACCGGCACCAGGAGGCCCGCGATCAGCAGGATAAGCCCGCTCACCGGATCAAAGAACGCAGCACAGCCGGCGATCAGCAGCGGCGCGACAACAGCGATGATGGCAGCCGGCATCCAGCGCGCGAAATAGCCTTCCATGGCTTCGACACGTTCCACCACCAGCGCGCTTTTCTCCCCGACCGGGCGCTGATCCGCGGGGCCTTGCGCCAATAGCCGCGCGAAGATGCGGGCGCGGAGGCTCGCTTTGGCTTCTTCCCCGGCGGCGGTCTGGGCGCGTTCCTGCGCAATACCAAGTGCTGCCATAATCAGTGCCAGCGCCCCGGCGCCGATGAAATCCGCCCATGAAGCCTCGGCCCCGCCCAAAAGTGCGGCGAGCAGGCGCGCGATCAGCAGCGCTTGCGCCACGGCAGCAAGGGCCAGCGCAAGGCCAAGCAGGACCGGCCCGTAAAGCCGACCCCTCAATGCCTTTGCTTCCCGCGCTAGAAGCGCGGCAGCGGCAGCCCCCTCCCGTTTATGCTCCGAAGCCATGACAGTCAGACTAGACCGATTTGATTGACAGATACAGCCGAAAGAGGCGCTTTACCGCCAAGGTTCCACCAAAATTTTCGCATGGGTTTCGGGGCTGGCCAAATCCTTGAAGGCCTGCCCAACCTCAGCCAGGCCAATCCGCCCCGTGATCAGGGGCCGCACATCCAGCCGCCCGGCGCCGATATGGCCGAGCGTTGCCGCGAATTCCTGCGCATTATAGGCCAGCACAAAATGCAGCGATAATTGCTTCACAATGCCAAAGAAGGGCTCGATCCCATCGGGTTCCATGCAGACACCAACCACGATGATGCGTGCGCCGGTGGGCGCACCTTCCATCATGGCGGCGAGCACGCCGGGAATGCCCACGCATTCAAACAGCACGGTGGGGCGGCGCTTCGGGCCAAGGCCAAAAAGCGCGGCGTAGCGGCTGGCATCAAAGCCATCCGGCGTAATGGCGCGTTCCAAAGCCTGGTAGGGAGATTCAACGGCGGGGTCTATCACGATATCTGCGCCCATTTTTCGGGCTAAGGCGCGCCGCCCGGCTGAGAAATCCGCCGCGATGATCGGCGCATGACCATGCAGCTTGAGCGCCGCGATGGTCGCCAGCCCGATCGGGCCGCAGCCAATCACCAGCGGCACTTCAGCATTATTCACGCCGAAATGTTCCACCGCATGAATACCTACCGCCATGGGTTCGGTCAGTGCCGCGTGGTCGGGTTCCATCCTGGCCGGCAGCGCCAGCAGCATGCGTTCCGCAAGTGGCATATATTCGGCAAAACCGCCCGGCAAATCCGGGTTGTAGCCCATGCCCAATATTGTTGAGCCGGCGATGGTGAGCGGCATGGAGGTGACCAAATCCCCCGGCTTGAATTTGCCTTCCGTGCCTGGGCCATTCGCGACAACCTCGCCCACGAATTCATGGCCGAAGACCACATCGCGTTCGGTATCCATATTCCAGCGCCCACCGCTGCGCTGCGCGAGGGAGACGAATTCGCGCGTGAAGCGCGCCGCATGCAAATCCGTGCCGCAAATGCCGCAGGCCTTGGTGCGCACCAGCACCTGGCCGGGCTGGAGTTGCGGGTCTGGCACATCGCCCAGCACAAAATTGCCCTTGCGGAATATCGCGGCGCGCATGGTGGTTCCTTCCTATCGTTCCGGCAGGGTTAGGCCTGCCTTTGGTGCAGGATGGCGCAGGCCCGCCGGAAAAATCAACGCCTATTCGGCGGCGCTGGCCGGGCGCCAATCGCCGATGGTGGATTTCGCCAGGCCCAGATGGTCGCGCAATGTCGGCCCAGTATATTCCTTCCGGAACAACCCCCGGCGCTGCAATTCCGGCACCACATGCGTCACGAAATCGCGGTAGCCATCCGGCACATAAGTCGCCGCCACCACAAACCCATCGCAAGCGGGCTTAGTGAACCATTCTTCCATCTTATCGGCGATTTCCTTGGGGCCACCGACCATGTTCATATTGGGCCGGCCTCGGCCACTGCCGGTGATGAATTCGCGCACGGTTGGGTTCTTCTTGCCGGTATTTCTCACCACACGATCCCGAATGGCTTGCAGCCCTTGCATGCCGGCCATTTCTTCATCGCTGAAGGGCTCATCCATGCCTTTGGTCGAGAAATCGAAATTCAGCGCTTCTGAAAGCAGCGACAGCGCATCAATTTCAAGCGGCAGGCTGGCAATCAGCGCAGCCCTATCTTCCGCTTCGGCTTTGGTCGCGGCGCAGATCGGGGAGATCAAGGTCGCCACCTTCACATGATCCGGATTGCGCCCGGCAGCGGCAATCATGTGCTTGAATTCGGCATATTCGCGCGCACCAGAAGCCACATCATGATAGGCGACGAAAACCAATTCCGCCCAGCGCGCAGAAAAACTTTTGCCGCGCCCGCTACTGCCGGCCTGGATCAGCACCGGGCGGCCTTGCGGGCTGCGCGGCACGGTGAAGGGGCCGCGCGATTTCAGGAATTTGCCGCGATAATCCAGCCGATGAACTTTATTGCCATCGCCGAAACGGCCTGTGGTTTTATCAATAATCAGCGCATCATCTTCCCAGGCATCCCAATGGCCGAGCACGATTTCCACAAATTCATCGGCGCGGTCATAGCGCCGGTCATGTTCCATCATTTCGTCATGGCCCATATTGGCCGCTTCGCCATCATTCAGTGATGTCACGATATTCCAGGCCGCGCGCCCCGCACTCATCAGATCCAGCGTCTGCATGGCGCGCGCCACATGGAAGGGTTCATAATAGGTGGTGGAGGCGGTGGAACCCAGGCCAAGGCGTGATGTGACGGCGGCCATCATGGTGAGCGTCACCACCGGGTCCAGTTTCACACAGCGAATGCCGTGTTCCACCGTATGGTGATGGTCGCTGCCATAACGATCGGGCATGGAAAGCCGGTCATCGAAGAAGCCCATGTCGAATTTTCCGGCTTCAAGGATGCGGCCGATTTCCTGAAAGAAATCCGCCGTCAGGAAATCCGTGCGCGACTGAGGGTGCCGCCAGGAACTGGCGTAATTGGTGCAGTTTTGTGCCTGCATGAAGCCGACAAGATGCATTTGCCGCATGGTCTATTCCTGCCCTTTGAATAGACCGAGTTTTGCACCTTGGCGGGCAGCGTCAACCTGCCCGCGTCTGATCGGCGGAGGCGGTATCGCCGGAGCCGTGAATCAGCCGCGCAAACCACACGTCTGATCGGCGGAGGCGGTATCGCTGGAGCCGTGAATCAGCCGCGCAAAATACGCTTACCCGAGCGCGGCGACCCCCGGCAATTCCTTGCCTTCCAGCCATTCCAAAAAGGCGCCGCCGGCGGTTGAGACATAGCTCATCCGCTCCAGCACGCCGGCATGGCGCAGTGCGGCCACCGTATCACCCCCGCCCGCGATGGATTTCAGCGCGCCGGATTGCGTGAGTGCTGCCACGGTTTGCGCCGCCGCCACCGTCGCCGCGTCAAAAGGCACCGTTTCAAACGCGCCGAGCGGGCCATTCCAAACCAGGGTGGAAGCGGTGCGGAGCCGCGCTTCCAGTGCTGCCTCGGTGTCCGGGCCGACATCCAGCGCCATCATGTTTGCCGGCACGCGATCCACGCCCACGGTGCGGGTTGGCGGATTGGCGCGGAATTCCTCGGCCACCACCAGGTCAACCGGCAGGAGGATTTCGCAATTCGCTGCCTTGGCCTGCTCCAGGATCTGGCGCGCCGTTGCGTGCATTTCGGCTTCCTGGAGCGATTTGCCCATGCCATGGCCCTGCGCGGCGAGGAAGGTATTGGCCATGGCGCCGCCAATCACCAGCACATCCACCTTGCTGCAAAGATTGCCGAGCAATTCCAGCTTGGTCGAAACCTTCGCACCACCCACAATCGCCACCACTGGCCGCGCCGGATTAGCCAACGCCGCATCCAGCGCCTTCAATTCCGCTTCCATCAGCCGCCCGGCATAGGCCGGCAGCAACCGCGCGACGCCTTCTGTGCTGGCATGGGCGCGATGCGCC
>CALRPR020000028.1:0-36816 GCA_943370125.1 Allobosea thiooxidans
ACCCATCCAACCGCAAGTCAGGCATCAAAAAAGCCCACCGCCATTGGCGGCAGCCCTCCGGTCGGGCTACGCCCTCCCTACGGTCCGCCCCCAATGGCGCTTTCTCATCCTGATTGTCGCTGCTCTCTCAGCTTGATTGTCGGCGGTCAATCCCGCTTATTGCGATGTGATTGCGCGGCGTTGGCAGGAGGAAAGCTGCGCAGCCACAGTTTGGATTATCAGCGCATAGCCCAGGGATCATCGCGATCCCTGGCGCTTTATTGCCTTGGCTCGCACGAAACACAGCGCGAAGCGTCCGTCACGCGAGACGGAGAGTGACGATGCGCATAGAAACTGAAACCCGATGGATGGTCTTGGGCACCGATGGCCGGCATGTGTCCCTGGGCCGCAGCGAACCCAGCGAAGCGGAGGTGATGGCCGCCAGCGACGCCCTTGCCGCGCAGGGCATCTCCGGATGGCTCGCACGCATGCATGGCGAATACTACAGCCGGCGGAAAGTGACGCTCGAACCCCTGCAGCGCATCGGCGCTACCCATGACGCCGACAGGCAAGGAGCCCTTGCCGCATTCCACGCAGCGCGCCACCGCGCCACGCACTGACGCTTCTGAACCCCTACCAACGCGCGGCGGGAGGTCGCCGCCATGGCTGAACTGACTTCCTCCACGCGTGAAGCCGCGCGACGCCTTGGCGTCAGCGATACCACTATGCACGAGGCATACTGGAACAACTTACAGCGACGATGTGTTCTCCGCCCAAACAACCTCATGTTTACCGATAACGTACCGCATACACTCCTAAAATCTACAAACTCCTTCTTAAATCACTGCAAACTCTCCATAGTGGAGGATACCAACTTCAGTCTTTAGTCTCAGCCCCGATCCTGACGAAGCTGATTTGTTGCCTGTACATCCACTTCACCTCCCGCCGTTAGCGTTACGCCGTATTCAAGTTCAGCCGTCGCACGTGAAATCAACCCATCTAGGAAATCGGCTAGCACGGACACTGCTGGGCGCTTGAAAGGATCACCATACCCGCCGCCGGCAGGTCCTTCGCAGATGAAGATATCGCCAGCCCTTGTCTCCATATGGGGAACCTTGGAAGGAAGCGCCACGCTCTCCCCTGTCTCGGCGCGACGCAATGTAAGCCTCGCGGTTGCGCCATCACGGCCACCAAATAGGCCCCAGGGCTTGAAGCGGTGCCCTTCACCTTCAACGCTGGCGCCGCCATCGCTCAGCAGCCGGAATTCGCGCACGCTGCCAAGGCCGCCACGCCACTGGCCGGCGCCGCCGGCATCTTCGCGCAATTCATAGCGTTCAACGCGCAGGGGCAAATGGGTTTCAATATCCTCGATCGGGTTGTTGCGGGTATTGGCGTAAAGCGTGTCCACCGCATCCATGCCGTCCGCACCTGGCCGCCCGCCATAGCTGCCTTCGAAGATTTCCATATGCACCCAATGCGTATTGCCCTTCAGGCCAGAAAACGCGATGACCTTCAGATTGCCGATCCCCGCACAAACCTGATCCGGCACGGCCTGCGCCAAGGCGCGCATTACCGTATCGGCCACCTGATTACCTGGGCAGAAACGCGCAATGGTCGGTGCTGGAAATTCCGGATTGGCGAGGCAGCCCTTGGGCGCGATGATTTCAATTGGCCGCGTCAGCCCCTCATTCACCGGAATATGGCCATGCACGGCGGTATCAAGCAGCACTGAACGCACCGTGAGCCAAATCGCCACATCTACCGTGCCGGTGAAGGGCATATTGATGGGACGATCTTTTACCTGTGGCGCGGTCCCAGTGAGGTCAACAATCAGGCGATCACCCTGTTTCGTGACTGTGGCGACAATGGGAAGATCGCGCTTGGCTGGATCAGGGCTATCAGCATAACCATCAATGAAGGTCTCCGCACGCCAAGACCCTTCCGGCAATCGCTGAATGGCTTGCCGCATCAGGCGTTCGGCGTGGTCCATCAAGGATTCACACGCGGCGCGGAAGGTCTGTAGGCCATATTGCGCAATCAGCGCTTCCATCCGCTCTGCACCGATGCGGCTTGCGGCAACCTGGGCTTCCATATCCCCAACCACAAGGTCAGAGGCGCGGATATTGTCGCGCAGGATCTGCCAGACAGCATCATTGCGGATGCCGCGATCATAGACCTTGATGGCCTTGAATTGCAGACCTTCAGCATAGGCATCAATCGCATCCACAATGCCGCAAGACCCTGGCGTCAGCGCACCAATATCCAAATGATGCGCGGTGGTGCCAGAAAACCCGACCAATTCCCCCTGATGGAATACCGGCACAATGAAGGCGACATCGGGCCCGTGTGAGGCCCCGCCATAGGGATCATTATGCATGATCACATCACCAGGCCGCACCGCATCACCACGCGCCTGCAAGGTCTTCAGGATGTGCTTCACATAACCTGGAATGGGGCCTGATTGCAGCGGCGTGGATTGCGCTGATTCTGCTAAGCCCCTGCCATGTTCATCCACCAGCGCCGCGCCGAAATCCTCACTTTCACGAATGATGGAAGAATAGGACATACGCATCAGCTTATAGCCGATTTCAACTGCAATGTTTTCAAGTGCGCCCTGAATGACGCTGGCCGTGACGGGGTCTACCTGCTGGTTCATGGCTGATCCTTAAACCGCGATGATCAGATTGCCACCGATATCGGCGATAATGGTGCAGCCCGGTGGGACAACCGTGGTGCTATCCGTCTGCAAGACAATGACAGGCCCAGGAATGGGCAGGCCTATCGGCAGCAGGTCGCGGCGGAGAAACGCGGTTGGCGGCGCGATGGGCGCGCCACCCGTTCCTGCAAAAACCACCGGGCTGTGGCGGACCAAGGCGGCTTCCACGCTACCGCCCTTTTCCGGCCGGGGCGGCTTGCCAAGCTTCGGCCGAGGCCCAAAACCCGTGACCCGTAGATTGACGATTTCAATCACGCTGTCGGCGAAAGCATGGCCATATTCAGCGCGATGCTGCTGATGAAAACGCGCGAGCGCTTCGGCCGAGGCGGCCGCATCCACCGCGCCGGCATTGAAGGCGACGCGCAGTTCATAGCCCTGGCCAACATAGCGCAAATCACCAGCACGTTCATATCGCGCCGAGCCAGGATCAAGCCCGTCGGCCGCAAATTGCGCGGCAATCTCCGCTTCCATCGCCGTGAAATCTTGCGTCATGCGTGCAAGATCGGGCGCGTTTGAAAACTGGAAGCAGGTGCGCACCGCATCATACTTCAGATCAGTGGTGAGCAAGCCCATGGCCGAGGTAATGCCCGGCGCAGGCGGAATGATGACTTCCTTGATACCCAGCGTTTGCGCCACTTCCACCGCATGCAAAGGCCCTGCGCCACCAAAGGCCACCAACGCGTAGCCCCTGGGATCAATGCCCTTCTGCACCGTACGGCTGCGAATGGCATTGGCCATATTGGCGTTGATGATGGTGAGAATGCCAAGCGCCGCGCGGTCTGGCGGCAGGCCAATCTCGTTGGCGAAGCCTTCAATCACGGTCTTGGCCGCCGCCACATCAAGTGCCATGGCGCCGCCCAGAAAATTCTCGGGATCCAAGCGGCCGAGCATGATATTCGCATCTGTCACGGTGGGCAGTGTGCCGCCGCGCCCATAGCCGGCGGGACCAGGCACAGCGCCAGCGGATTGGGGCCCCACGCGAAACGCTCCGCCCGCATCCAGGCGCGCAATGGAACCGCCGCCAGCGCCGATGGTGTGGATATCAATCATCGGGGTCAGCAAGGGAAAACCCGCAATCCAGGTATCGCGCGCCGTTGCCTCAGCGAAGCGCCCCGCCGTCACAATGCCGATATCGGCGGAAGTGCCGCCGATATCAAAAGTGATCAGATTGTCGCGCCCTGAGAGCGCGCCGGCCCAAATGCCGCCCAAAACGCCGGCGGCTGGGCCGGAAAGCATCGTGATCACCGGGCGATCCGCGACCATTTTCGCAGTGGCGACACCGCCATTTGATCCCATAATGTGCAAATCAGCCTGCAAGCCACCCGCGCGCATGCGCCCTTCCAGCCGCGCGACATAATCCCTGACGGCGGGGCCAACAAAGGCATTCATCGCAGTGGTGGTGAAGCGTTCAAACTCGCGGAATTGCGGCGCCACATCCGCAGAGGTGGTGACGAAAGCCTCGGGATATTCCTCAAGCACAATCTCCCGTGCGCGGCGTTCATGGCTGGGATTGAGGTAGGCGAACAGGAAACAGATGGCGATTGAGGCAATGCCTTGGGATTTGAAATGCCGCGCCGCATCGCGCACCTCATTTTCCGCAAGTGGAATCAGCACATCACCGCGCGGAGGGATCAGCCTTTCGCTCACCACCAGGCGGTGACGGCGTTTGACAAGCGGGGTCGCCTGCCAGGGGATGCGTTGCTGAATGGAGTAATGTTCCGGGCGTTGATGGCGGCCGATATGTACCACATCACGATAACCGCGCGTCGTGATCATGCCGCATTCGGCGCCGCGATATTCCAGCGCGGCATTGGTGGCGATTGTGGTGCCATGCAACACATGGCCAACCGCACCGGGCGCCACCCCCGCCTTGCCGCAGAGGCCCAGAATACCCTCCACCACCCCAATCGAAGGGTCGGCAGGTGTCGTGGAGACCTTATGAATCGTGACGCTGCCGCTTGCGGTATCCGTCAGCACCAAATCGGTGAAGGTACCACCGACATCAACACCAACCAGCATCACTTGCCCTTCTTGCCTTTACCAGCGTCCTTACGCGGGAAGCGCTTGCGGAAATCTGCCGCCATGTCTTCCAAGGTCACGAAGCGCACGCCCGGATGCTTCAGCATATGGCCGATAAGCCGTTCCAGCATCAGCAAGACTTGCGGCCGCCCGGATACATCCGGGTGGATCGTCATGGGCACCACCGCGTAATCATATTCGCGGTAGATGAAATCAAAATGATCCCGCCAGATCTGTTCAAGCTGATGGGGTGAGACATAGCCATGGCTATTCGGGAACTTCTTCACGAACATCATGGGCGGCAGATCATCCAGATACCAGGAAGCGGGAATTTCAACCAAATCGGTTTCCCGCCCACGCGTGAAGGGTTTCATCCAGGTAGAAGCGGGCTTGCTGTAATCAATCGGCGTCCAGCTATCACCAGTGCGCACATAATAGGGCTCTGCATCCTGATGCATCAGCGAATGATCATAAGCGATGCCACGCTCCACCAGGATTTCGATGGAGGTGGCAGAGACTTCCCACCAAGGTGCGACATAGCCAACCGGGCGACGGCCCCAGTATTTCTCGATCAGGCCGATACATTTGCCGAAAATGGCTTCTTCCTGGGTACGAGACAGCGCCAGGGGATTTTCATGGCTATAGCCATGCAGGCCAATCTCATGCCCGGCCTTGGCGACCATCTCAGTCTCCTTGGGGAAGGATTCAATGGTGTGGCCGGGGATGAACCAGGATTGCTTCATGCCGAAGCGGTCAAATAGGCGTAGCAGGCGCGGCATGCCGACCTCGGCCGCGAAGACGCCTCGGCTGATATCGCCCGGGCTATCCTCACCCATATAGCTGCCGAGCCAGCCCGCCACGGCATCACAATGCACGCTGAATGCGCAGAGAATTTCCTTTGCCATTTTTCTCTCCCGACAATGTTTGGCTAGTCGTTCATTTATACACTATCGAAGCCAGCTTAGCTGCGATTATTCGTCTGCGCCCAGCGCTGAATGCCCGCAATGGCAGCATCGGCGTCAATGATATCGGCGTAGCGCCGTTCAACATCCTTGAGGTTCTGGCGGTGCGCCGCCTCATCCTGATCGCCCACGCAATCTTCTGGTACCTGCACCCGAAAGCCCAAGGAAAAGGCATCAATGATGCTGGCCCGCACACAGCCAGACGTAATGCAGCCCGTGACAATCACCGTATCCACGCGATTGCGCGTCAGGATCGCGCCGGCGGCCGTACCAAAGAAAATGGAGGGTGCGGTTTTGGCCAGCACCACATCCGGTTCTTCCGCCGCGATTCGTGGGTCAAGCTCAACTGCCTTTGTGCCGGCGAGCAAATCAAGTACGGGCCCTACCTTCCAATGAGGTGCACCCTTAGGGCCATCAAAGGCGATGGCGCAGGCAATTACTGGTGCGCCGGCGGCCTTGGCCGCACGCATGACGCGCAGGGTGTTTTCCAGGGCACGCTCGACCAAGGGTGCTCCACCCATCGGGAAGGCGGGGTCAGTGAAGCCACGCTGGAAATCCACCACCACCACGCCAGGCTTCTCGCCAAAGCCGACGGGGCGATCACCATAGCCCCGCGCTGCATAGATGTCTTCCATGGCTCAACGCTCCTTTGATGCATCCGCCAGATATTTGCCTAAGGCGCCGATGTAATGCAATTCTTCGCCTTGGTTTTTGTACACCTAATTGGGGGTTTGAATGGCTGGCTACAGGATTTCCGTGGATACTGGCGGAACATTCACGGATATTGTCGTACTTGATCCAGAAGGTGCCTTGCATATCGGCAAATCCCTCACCACGCCGGAACGGATTTTCGATGGCATGGCCGGAGCGCTGGGCGTGGTTGCCGAGGACCTTGGCATTGAACTGGGTAAGCTATTGGCCGCAACCGATGTGCTGATTTATGGCACAACCCGCGCCACCAATGCCGTGGTCACCAAGCGCACCGCCAAGACAGCCTTTCTGACGACAAGGGGCTTCAGGGATACCCTGACCCTGAAAGAAGGCGGCAAGCATGGGCCGCATGATTATTCCTATGATTACCCCGATCCCTATATTCCCCGCCGTCGTTCCTTCGAAGTGACCGAACGTATCGGCGCCGAAGGGGAAGTCGTGCAGCCGCTGGATCTTGCCGAGGTGCGCCAGGTTCTTGGAACGCTCAAGCAGCGCGGCTTTGAAGCGGTGGCGGTTTCCCTGCTTTGGTCCATCGCCAATCCCACGCATGAATTGGCCATCGGTGCGCTGATTGAAGAAATCATGCCGGGTGTGCCTTATACGCTTTCGCATCAGCTTGTTCCCATTTTGCGCGAATATCGCCGCGCTTCAGCAACCGCGATTGACGCATCGCTCAAGCCCTTGATGCAGAAGCATCTGCGCGAAATGGCGGCTGATCTTAGGCAGGCCGGTTTCGTCGGCGATCTATTGGTGAGCACCTCAGTCGGCGGTTGCCAAGAAGTGGAAGAACTGATCGCGCGGCCCATCCATACGCTGAAATCCGGCCCTGCGATGGCGCCTGTGGCAGGGCGCGCTTATAGCGCGGCCGAAAAGCTCGGCGGCAATGCGATTGTCTGCGACACGGGCGGCACGACTTTCGATGTTGGCTTGGTGCGTGATGGCAACCTTGTCTACACGCGCGATTCCTGGTTAGGGCAGCGCTGGCTTGGCGATATCATCGGAACTTCCACGGTGGATGTGCGGAGCATTGGCGCGGGCGGCGGTTCCATCGCCTGGCTTGATGCCGGTGGCTTGCTGCGCGTCGGCCCGCAATCCGCGGGCTCAGTCCCGGGCCCCGCCTGTTATGGGCGCGGCGGTGATCAGCCGACTGTGACGGATGCCGCTTTGGTCCTGGGATACATTGATCCCCAGTATTTCAATGGTGGCCGGTTGAAGCTTGATCCCGCAGCGGCGCATCGCGTGATCACGCGTCTGGCTGGCGAAATCGGCCGTAGCCCGGATGAAACAGCGGCGGCCATCATGGTCATTGCCAATGAGCTGATGATCAAGGCGATTGGTGAAATCACCGTCAATGAAGGCGTCAATCCGCGAGAGAGTGTGGTGGTGGCCGGTGGTGGCGCCGCCGGCTTCAACATCATGCCGATTGCGCGCGAATTAGGCTGCGCAACCGTCATTCTGCCGCGCCTGGCATCCGCGCTTTCAGCCTGTGGCATGCAATATAGCGATATTGTCTTTGAAGCCACGCGCAGCCGCTTCAGTGATGATCGCAGTTTCGATATCGCGGGCGTCAATCGCGCACTTGAGGAAATTGAGGCCGAGCTTGCCGCCTTCCGTCGTGGCCTGAAGGGTGCCGAAGGCGCTGAGGCACGCATCGAATTGCTGGTGGAAGCGCGTTATCGCGCGCAGGTCTGGGAACTTGATACGGTTCTGCCCAAGGTCCGCATAAATGATGCCGCCGATATCGCTGCTTTGGCTGAGGCTTTCCATCAGACCCATGAAAGGGTCTATGCAGTGCGCGATGAGGGCAGCCCGGTGGAATTTGTCAATTGGAAGGGGCGGATCGCCATTCGGCTTTTCGCGCCACCTCCACCGCCGGATGTTACGGCAACAGCCTATCGGCCCGCACCGGATACTGAACGTCCTTGCTTTTTCGTTGAAACAGGCCGCGCTGCCACGCCGGTTTATCGCGGCAGCATGCTGCAGCCCGGTGCGCAGATTGCCGGGCCAGCGATTATCGAGGAACCGACAACCACGATCGTTGTTTACCCCGGCCTATCCGCGGCCTTGTCCGCTGCCGGCAATTACATCCTGCATTGTGTGCCTGCGGCACCCATCGCGACTGACGCGTGAAGGAATTTGGTGATGTCTCACTCAACAAGCCTTGACCCCATCCTGCTTTCAGTCATGGCCAATCGCCTTGATGGCATCGTACGTGAAATGACCAATACGCTTTTGCGTGCGGCACGTTCGGCCGTGATATCCTCGGCGCGTGATTTCTCCTGCTGCCTGGTAACGGGGGAGGATGAATTGCTCGCGCCCGCGGAAGGGCTACCGGTACATATCTTCGGCTGCCATATCCAAACCGCCAATATGCGCCGCTATCACGCGGGGGATATACGCCGCGGGGATGCCTATCTGGATAATGATCCCTATGGTGGCAATACACACCCTGCCGACCATACTTTCATGGTGCCGATCTTCTATGAAGGCGAGCATCTTTTTACCAGCGTGGCCAAGTGTCATATGGCGGATATCGGCAATTCCATCCCTTCCAGCTATTTCGTGCTGGCGCGCGATGTGTATCACGAAGGCGCGCTGGTGTTTCCGGGCGTGCGCATTCAGCGCGATTTTCGTAATATCGAAGACATTGTGCGCATGTGCCGCGCGCGCATTCGCGTGCCAGACCAATGGTATGGCGATTACCTGGCGGGGCTTGGCTCGGCACGGGTAGCGGAACGCCGGCTTGAGGAATTCTGCGCCAAATATGGCGTACCGGCCGTCAAGCGCTTTATGCGTGACTGGTTCGACTACTCCGAACGCCGCATGATCGACAATATCCGCCGCATGCCCAAGGCCAAGCTGGTCAATAAGGGCAAGTCCGATCCGCTGGAAGGCATTCTACCGGGCGGCCTGGAATTGACGGTGAAGATCGAAATAGACCCCGATGAGGCGATGATCCATGTTGATCTATCCGATAACCCACCCTGCGTTGATGTCGGCTTGAATACATCCCTTGGTGCAGCAACTTCCGCGGTTGTTGGCGCCATCTTCAATGCGCTGGACAAGGATTTGCCGCGCAATGCTGGCAGTTTCCGCCGGCTACGCTTCACCTACGCTGAAGAAAGCGTCGTGGCCGCGCCGAAATTTCCGCATTCCTGTTCAGTCGCCACCACCAATGTATCCGAACGCTTGGTGAATATCACCCAATCCGCCTTCGCCCAGCTTGGTGATGGACATGGGTTGAGTGAGGGCGGCACCGGGCTTGGTGTCGGCATGGCAGTGATTTCAGGCAAGGATCACCGCCGCGGCGATGCGCCTTTTGTGAACCGCATGATGCTTTCGACCAATGGTGGGCCATCCTCACCGGTGGCTGATGGCTGGGTGAATTATGCCATCCCCGTGATCGCTGGCCTGATGTATCGTGACAGTGTGGAGGTAGACGAGCTGAAGCACCCCATCCGCGTCAATGCGCTGGAACTGGTGCAGGATAGCGCCGGCGCGGGAAGGCACCGCGGCGCACCGGCGCAGCAGATTGAATTGACGCCAACCGGCAATCCCGTCACCGCCGTGATTTCCTGCGATGGCCAGCATGCGCCGCCGCGCGGTGTGGTGGGCGGCCTTGCGGGAACACCGGGCGCCACCTGGCTGCTTGGCGATAATGGCGATGCATCACGCCTGCCCAATGTGGTGCAGATCACGCTGCAAAAGGGCCAGACTTTGCGAGGACGCGACAGTTCCGGCGGCGGCTATGGTGACCCGCTGACGCGCGATACAGAGCGCGTGCTGCATGATGTGTTGGAAGGTTGGGAAAGCCGCGACAAGGCGCGCGCGATCTATGGCGTGATGTTCACCGGGGAGATCGAAGACGAAACCCTCGCGGTCAATCTGGCGGCAACCGAGGCTGAGCGCGCGCGGTTGAAGGCAGCACGCGTGGCCTGAGCGTGGCTGCCGGGCTGCGCATCGTTTTCGAAGTGCAGCCTTGGCAAGATTCCTGCATGTAAGTGCGGACGTGTTTCGTGAAACGCGCTTTCCCATGAGGTATCGCCATGCTGCTTGAAGTTCCGGTGCTGGATATTGCCGCGTTTCGTGGCGGCGATGCCTCAGCGAAACAGCATTTGGCCGCTGAAGTTGGGCGCGCCATCAATGATATCGGCTTTCTGGTCATCACCGGTCATGGGGTTGATCCTGGCCTGATCGCCCAGATGCAAACTGCGTCCAAGGCGTTTTTCGATCTGCCCATGGCTGATAAAACGGCAGTGCTTCGCCCCGCGCCGGATGTGACGCGGGGCTATATCCCTCTGGAAGCGGAAAGTGTCGGCCGCAGCCAGGGCGTGGATGTCCCCGGTGATCTGAATGAAAGCCTGATGATCGGACCGGTGGATGTGCCGCCTGGCAATTCCTATTTCCACGGACCGCAAGCAGGCAAGCATTTCCATCCCAATCTTTGGCCCGCTGCGCCTGCGGCTTTGCGGCCACTTTATGAGGCCTATTTCCGCGCCATGGGTGGGCTTGCGGAAGACCTCATGGCGCTATTCGCCTTGGCACTTGGCCTGCCAGAGCATTTCTTCGCCGATAAGATTGACCGTCACATCAGCCGGCTACGCGTGCGCAACTACCCGGCGCCGCTGGAACCGCCCAAGCCCGGGCAGCTTCGCGCCGGCGCGCATTGCGATTACGGCTCACTCACCATCCTGCGCGCGGAAGACAAACCTGGAGGCCTACAGGTTATGAATAGCGCAGGGCATTGGGTGGATGTGCCGATCGCGCCCGACAGTTACATCATCAATATCGGTGAATTGATGGCGCGGTGGACAAATGGACGCTGGAAGGCAAATCTGCATCGCGTGGTGAACCCACCGGCGGACCAGGCAGCCGTAAGCCGCAGGCTTTCCTTGGTATTCTTCCACAATCCCAATTATGACGCACCCGTGAACGCACTTCCGGGAACCGTGGCGGCGGGTGAGGAGCCACGCTATCCGCCGACCACCAGCGGAGATCATTTGCGCGCCCAATTCGTCAGAACCCAGGTGACTGAGACAGCCGCGTGAAGCCAAAGGTTCAGTCTGCGGCTTTGCGGCCAGAATCAATGCTTACCGCGACGGCCTAAATACGCATCAAGCACACGATCATCACCGGCCAAATCGGCGGAGGCGCCATCGAAAAGCACGCGGCCATTTTCCATCACATAGGTCCGGTGAGTCACCGCCAAGGCGTAGCTCGCCATCTGCTCGACCAGCAGGATTGAAAGTCCCTGGCGATTGAGATCGGTCAGTACAGGAAACAGCATATCAAGAATTTTGGGTGCAAGCCCGAGTGATAACTCATCAATCACCAAAAGACGTGGGCGGGAAAGCAATCCCCGCGCAATCGCAAGCATTTGCTGTTCGCCACCTGAAAGCGTCCCTGCCTGCTGATTGATCCTTTCCTTGAGGCGTGGAAAAAGGCCGAGGGTCTTCTCGATATCCTCCTCCACACCCTGCGGATCCGAAGATATGCGGCTATAAGCGCCCAGCACCAAGTTATCGCGCACGGTTTGGTCAGCAAAAACCATGCGCCCTTCCGGCACCATGGCAAGGCCGCGCGCCACCATCTGATGGCTTTTGGCACCCGTTGTGTCAGCACCTTCAAAGGAAACGCTGCCGCCAGCAGGCCGCAGCACGCCCGCTATGGCGCGTAGCATACTGGTTTTGCCAGCACCGTTTGAACCGATAACGCCGACGAATTCACCCTTTTTGATGGTGAGCGTGACGCCGCGCACCGCTTCAATACGGCCATAGGATACGCGCAGATCAGACACAAAAAGGATCGGTGATGCAGCCATGTTCATGCCGGCACCTCAGACCCCATTGGCGAAGCTGGGGCACCATGGCCGAAATAAGCTTCGATCACCTTGGGATTTTCTTGTATTTCGGCAGGTGATCCTTCAGCAATCACCTCACCATAGTCCAACACCGTCACTCGGTCCGATACCGCCATGATCATATCCACATGATGTTCGACCAGGATCACAGTTATGCCATGGTCAGCCAAACACCGAATCAGACGAATGAGGTCCTCAATCTCCGCATGCGTCAGCCCGGCGGCCGGTTCATCGAGCAATAGCAGCTTTGGACGCAGTGCCAGGGCACGGGCAATTTCAAGGCGGCGTTGATGACCAAAGGGAAGATTGCGCGCTTCCTCATCGGCGAAATCGGACAAGCCCACGAAATCAAGCAGGCGCAGCGCTTCGATACGCGTCATTCTTTCTTCCCGCCCAAAGCGCGGCAGGCGCAGCACGGTTTCGGCGAAGCTAGCGTGGAAATGTGTATGCGCGCCGACCAGCACATTTTCCAGTACGGTCATCTGTCCGAACAACTCAGTATTCTGGAAGCTGCGCGCCACGCCTAGCCGCGCCAGACGATAAGGCGGATCATTCTTCAGCCGATGACCGAAGACCATCACCTCACCTTCCGTGGCCGGATAGAAGCCAGAAATCACGTTGAGCAGTGATGATTTGCCGGCACCGTTCGGGCCGATCAACGCATGGACTGTACCGGGCTTGAGCGACATATTCACCGCATTCACTGCCGTAAGCCCACCAAAGCGTAGCGTCACACCCTTGGCGATTAAAGCAAACTCTGCCGAGGAAGATACCGTATCCTTCCTCACGGGGAAGTTCGGTTCTCCATTCGGCCAAGGCCCAGTTTCGCGCGCGCGTGACGTTGTCCTAAGGCGAGCGCCAAGTGCCGCGAGTGAGCCAACAATGCCTTTGGGCATAACGAACAACACAAGCGCAAGCAGGAAGCCATAGCCAAAGGTCTGCCATTGCCCAAGGCCTTGCAGGAACTGCGTGGCGGTGAACAAAACCGAAGTTCCAACCAAGGGACCGGCCATGGTGCCTGAACCGCCCAGGATCACCATCAGCAGCAATTCGACCGAAGCGGTGAAAGTGAAGGTCTCATAATTCACAAACAGCGCGAGGTTCGCAAACAGCCCGCCGCCTAGCCCGGCAAAACCGGCAGAAATAGCGAATGCCAAGGTGCGAATCGCAACAACATTCACGCCAAGCGCACGCGCAGCGTTTTCGCTTTGCGCTGCGGCGCGCATGGCCCGCCCATAGCGGCTATTCGCGATGGCATATTGCACCCATACTGCAATCAGCAAGCACACAAGGATCAGGTAATAGTAATTGAAGGATTGCGCGCGTGTTGCCATCAGTCTTTCGCCGAACATTGTCGGCCGCGGCAGATTGGCAAGGCCTGAGGCACCGCCGGTGAACCCCACCCATTCGCGCAGGATATTCACAAAAATCAGACCGAAGGCGATGGTGACCACCGCAAGATAAACGCCGCGCACGCGCACGGTCGGGAAGGCCAAGATCGCGCCCATCATGGCAGGGATCGCGATGGCAAAAACCATACTTTCGGCGAAAGAGAATCCAGCCCGTAGCGAAAGCAGCGCCGCCACATGCGCGCCAAGCCCGTAAAGCGCCGCCTGCCCTAAGGAGACCAGGCCCGCAAGCCCGACCAGCAGATTGAGCCCAATCACGACAATCGCTAAGATCATGGCACGCATGACCAAGCGCAGCTCATAGCTGGTTGGGAAACGTTGGCCGATAAAATCACCGACCCATGGGAAAATCGCTATGGAGAAGGCAAGCAGGAAAAGCGCTGCCCAACCGGCGTAACGCTGCGCCTTCATACCTTCTGCACCTCTCGCCGCCCAAAAAGTCCTTGCGGAAAGATCAGCAGCGCCAGGATCATGATGGTAAAGCCAATCGCGTCACGCGCTGCGGTCGAAAGATAGCCTTCGATCATTTTCTCAAGCACGCCGTAGAAAACACCGACAATCACCACGCCCTTGGCATTGGCAATGCCGGCGATAATGGCAACCATGAAGCCCTTAAGGCCCACCACTACGCCCATGCTGGAACTTGCTTGCACAACAGGGGCAATCAGGAAGCCGGCAAGCGCCCCAAGCGCACCGGCAAGGGCAAAAGCAAAAAGCGTGATGCGATCCGCGTCTATCCCAACCAACCCGGCAGCAACGCGATTAAAGGCAACGGCGCGCATGGCGCGGCCCAGAACAGTGCGGCGATAAAACCCTTCAAGCGCCAGGGTTACGACAATCAGCGCTACTGGCAGGATCAGTTCCTGCGGATAAATGCCGGCCCCACCGATTCGCAGCGGCTGTTCCACAAAGGGTGTATGCAAAGGCCGGCCGAGCGGCCCGTAAGTTATAGTAATGAAGCTTTCCAGCATGATGCCAACCGCAATGGTGGTCAGCATCCAGCCAATCGCATTTGCTTCCCGATTGAAGGGCCGGACAAAAACACGTTCAATCACTGCGCCCGCGAGTGCCGCGATGGCAAGCGCACCGCCACCAGCCAGCAGCAACGGTAGGCCCATTTCCACCAGAACAACCGTAATCACACCACCCAGCATGAAGACATCGCCATAGGTGAAATTCACTGCCTTGGCCGCGCTCCACATCACGTAGAAGCCAAGTGCTATCATCGCGTAGACGCTGCCGACGGAAAGGCCGGTCAGCACATATTGCAATATCGCTTCCACGAAGCCTGCACCCCTTCAAGCGTGAAAGAGGGGCCGCATTAATGGCGGCCCCTCAAGCTGTCAGACTATTCCTGGAGTAACCTCAACGCCGCGGTTGGGCGTAGGGCGTCTGATCGATCGCGACCAATTGCCCATTATGAAAGGCAAGCAGGCGATAGGCTTCCGGCTTGATAGCATCATGCCTTTCCTGCTGAGCTTCAAAAGCTGGCGCGTAATTCGTCACAATGCCCTGGTAATTCACGCGAAACAGCGCCTGACGAAACGCTTCACGATCAATGCGGCCGGCAAGCTTCAAGGTTTCAGCGATAATATAGGTGGCATCATAAGCATTGGCTGTGCCTGATGGCAGCAGAAGGTCCTGCGCGCCGCGAACCTGCGGGAACTTCGCCTGAATGCGCTGCAGGACGCCCTGCGCTCGTTCGGACAATTGTCCCATCCAGGTGAAGGTGCCGGCCACAACCACGCCTTCCGCCAAGGGGCCAGCGGTTTGCGCAAATTGCACTCCAACGCCCCAGGCGGATACGATTTGTGGCTTATAACCAAGCCTATCCATGGAACGCACAAGATTGGTGGCCTCACGATCCACGCCATAAAGAATGATCGTATCCACATTGGCGTCACGCAGGCGAATAAGCTGCGCGGACATATCCTGATCAGCGATATTGTAGGTTTCCTGCCCGGCCAGCGTCAGGTTGGCGGCGCGCATCGCATTAGTCACGTCAGGCACAGCGCCCTGGCCCCAGGCGGTGCCTTCAAACACCAAGCCGATACGCCCATTGCGGCTCCGCGCGCGCGCGGCATCCACAAGGAAGGGCGCCACCCAACGATCCTTCATGGAAACGCGGAACATCCATTTGTTGCGACCATTGGGATGTTCGATCACCTGCGTACCGGCGGAAATCACGCCCATCCAAGGTAGGCCCATTTCATCAAGTGGTTCGCGGAGCGCAATCGCATTTGGCGTCCGGAAGCCGCCCATCATCACAATACAATTGTCGCGTTCACCGATACGCCGCGCATTATCCACCGCGCGCGCCGGCTCACCCTGATCATCATAGGCCACGAGCCGCAGCCTTTGTCCAAGCACGCCGCCGGCAGCGTTGATTTCATCAATCGCTGTTTCCACTGCATAACGGATTTGCAGGCCAGTATGCGCCAGAGGCCCAGTCAATTCCCAGGATGCGCCGATGCAGGGTTCAGCGCGCTGCGCCTGGGCGGTTTCGCCAAGGCCGATCAGGGCCAGACCAGCGAGCAGGCTGGCCCCCAAAAAGCCCGCGCGACGCCGAGTTGAAGGAAGGTTTTGAACCGATTTCATGCAGCAATCTCCCGTTCGTTGCCGTCCAGACCTTGACCGTGCATTTCACGGCCAAGACGCAAGACATAAGATAGAAATGCCGGAACCCATTCAAACGCGCTTTCAACACGTTATGGCGGAATTGCGACAATTTCGACAAACATATTTTTCACGAAAGTAATACGCAAAAACCATGCCGTCAAAGCCAACGGGATATCGCGCAGCGGAAAGCCCAGCCCGCATGGCTCGCAAAGCTTGGCGCATGGGTTCTGACGCATCTTTGGGCAGCTTCAGTTTTACTTCGCCCGAATTTTACTCAATTTTCGGGCCGACACAGCGCCTGCCGCAGGACGCGGCGCTGACATCTGAACCCCGCCCCCGTAGCGCCGCGCATGCACGGCGGGCCGGTTCAAATCACCGGCCCCGACGGTGCTTAGCTCATCGGCCGCGTCACTCGGCGCGGATGCCCGCCTCTCTCACGATCTTGCCCCACTCAGCATGCTCGGCGCGTACTTGGCGGGCGAATTCTTCTATCGTTCCGCCACCGATTTGCTCGCCCCGCTCTGCGATACGGTTACGCGCTTCTTCGTCCCGGCAGGCGATGTTCAGCTTGTCGTTAATGTGCTGCGCCAGATCGGCCGGCAGGCCGCGCGGGCCGAACAGGCCAACCCAAGCCCCGGTGATGAAATTCGGCAGGCCGGACTCTTCGGCCGTTGGCACATTGGGGAAGGCCGGAAGTCGGGTAGGGGAAGTAACCATGATAGGGCGCAGCCTGCCTTCCTGCACGAAACCGTGCACCAGCGACGGCGCTTCAAACTGCGTCTGGTAGCGGCCGGCGATGAAGTCCGGCAAGGCTGGCCCACTGCCGCGATAATGGATGAAATTGAATACCGGGTTGCCCAGTCGGCCCCGCAGCTTTTCCGATATCGCATGGGCGATACCGCCAGCGCTTGTCGTGCCCATGTCTATCCCGCGCGGCTGTTGGCTGCGCATCCATGTGACCCATTCCTGAAAATTCCGGACCGGCACATCCGGGTGTACCAGCAGCAGCACCGGCGACTTCAACATCATTCCGATCGGGACAAGTTCCAGCGGGTCGAAATTTACCCCCTGCATGGTATGCGGGTTCAGCACGAGGGTACCGACATTGGCGACCGTGAGGGTATAGCCGTCGGGCCTGGCGCGCAGCACCTGCTCAACCGCAATATTGCCGCCGGCACCGCCGCGATTTTCGATCGGCACTGGCTGGCCGATGGCGCGGGAGAAGGGGGCCTGCAGCATGCGGGCAGCGAAATCCGTCTGGCCGCCCGGCGGGAAGCCAACGATCCAGCTGACCGGACGTTCCGGCCAATTGCCGGGGCCGCGCGCCGCCTGGGCGCGGGCGAGGCTGGGAACGGCAAGCGCGCCGCCGGCGACGAGGCCGAGCGCGGTGCGCCGATTCAGCGGAGTGGAATGAGACATGTTTTGGACCTCTTTTCCCCAGATGGTCGGTTGATCCGCCCATTCAAACATGACGCTATCGTAATCCAGATGGCCATGCAACGGTAATGATGCCGGGGTGGCGCCAGCACTTGGATCAGAGGCTGGCGCCCTTGAAATAGACGCGGAATACGGCATCCAGCGCCGTCCACAACCACCACAAAAGATTTGCGGTTCGAAGGGAAACATTCTCTAATCCAAACTTCTACTGCACTGTCGCCAACCTGTGGCGAGCAAAGCGGGGCAGTCTTTTGCCCGGCCCCATCAGCGCGCCAATAACCAATGAGGAGGCACGTCATGGATCACATTCCTGCCCGCCGGATCGGCACCACAGCACTCAGCGTCTCAGAACTCGGCTTTGGTGCCGCGCCCATTGGTGGCTTTCGCGCCACCATTAGCGAAGCAGAAGCGCAAGCGCTTCTTGAAGCCGCTTGGCAGGGCGGCGTGCGCTTCTTCGATACCTCGCCCTTTTATGGCTATGGCCGCAGTGAATTGCGCCTGGGGCATTTCCTCCGGCAATACCCGAGAGGGGATTTCATCATCTCCACCAAGATTGGCCGTGTGATGCATCCGCAGCGCCCGGGTGAACCTGCACCAGGCGATCTGCGCAGCAACGGGCTGCCGGGGTTTATCCCTGCATTCGACTATAGCTATGATGGTGTCATGCGGTCGCTTGAACAATCCTGCTTGCGGCTTGGGATTTCACGCATGGATATACTGTTGGTCCACGATATTGATTTCTGGACCATCCAGGACAGAGACCTGCTTGAACAGCGTTTTCGCACCCTGATGGATAGTGGTTATCGTGCGCTTGATGAATTGCGTAGCGCCGGGGTCATCGGCGCCATTGGCTGTGGCTTGAATGAAGCGGATATGTGTCTGCGCTTTGCCGAAGCCGGCAATTTCGACTGCATGCTGCTGGCCGGGCGCTACACCCTGCTTGAACAGGGTGCGCTGGATGCGTTTCTGCCCTATGCCGAAGCGCATAATGTCAGCGTGATCATTGGCGGGCCTTACAATTCCGGCATCCTCGCGGGTGATGTGCCCGATCATGCGACCCATGATTACAAGGCTGCGCCGCGACACCTGATTGAAAAGGCGCGTCGGATTGCCATTGTGTGTCAGCGCCACCAGGTGCCTTTGGCCGCGGCCGCGCTGCAATTCCCGCTTGCGCATCCGGCCGTCGCATCAGTGATCCCGGGCGCCTTATCCGCCCGCGAAGTACACCAAAATCTTGGCCATTTGCGCCAGACGATTCCTGCTGCGCTATGGCAGGAATTGCGTGCGGAAGGCTTGCTTGCGCCGACAGCGCCGATCCCTGGTCAAGCGTAACGGTGGACGATTTCAAGGATTGGATAGGGGGGCGCAAGGCATGGGCGATCTGAAGCCTGAACCACTGGGCGCTGAAGAACGTGCGATGTTTCGTCGCCTGATCGGCATCATGATTCCAGCCGATCCCGCAATGGCGCTGCCATCCGCCGACGACCCCTTGATCCTAGAAGATTGCATTGCAAGTCTTGGGCGGGACGCGGCGGCCATTCGTATTCTTCTTGCTGAATTGATGCGCATTGGCTTTCTCGATTTGCCTGCTGATCAGGCTGAACGTAGGGCGATGGCCTTGCTCGGCGACGGCCGGGCAGAGGTACAGGCGCTCTCCCGTGTTGTGGTTGCTGCCTATTATCGTGATGATCGCGTGATGCTGGCATATGGCCGGGAACCGCGCGCGCCTTTTCCAAGGGGCCATATTTTGCTGCAAGGCGATTGGGCGCTGCTTGATGTTGTCAAACAGAAAGAACCCTTCTGGCGTGATGATCGTGAGGCATGATCCATGAGCCGACATGACATGGTAGATGTGCTCATCATCGGTGCCGGTGCCTCCGGTGCGGCCATCGCCTGGAGTCTGGCCGATACGCGCATGCGGATCCTTTGTCTGGAGCAAGGGGATTGGGTCAAATCCAGTGACTATCCGGCGAATGGCCGCGATTGGGAAGCGCGCCGCTACACGGATTTCGACATTCACCCCAATCGCCGCGCCAGACCCACCGACTATCCGATCAATGAACAAAACTCTGTCATGAAGATCGCAAATTTCAATGGCGTTGGTGGCGGGACGATTCTCTGGACCGCACATTTTCCGCGCATGCATCCTTCGGATTTTCGTGTCCGCAGCCTGGATGGTGTCGCTGATGATTGGCCAATCAACTACTGGGATCTTGAGCCTTTCTTTGAGCAGAATGATCGCTTCTTCGGTGTTTCAGGCCTGCCAGGCGATCCCAGCGTGCCGCCGCGCCATCCACCCATGCCGCCGCTCGCCCTTGGCCGGACTGGCACGCATTACGCCAAGACCATGAACAAGCTTGGCTGGCATTGGTGGCCATCCGATTCCGCGATTGCGTCAACGGATTATGATGGGCGCGGCAAATGCATCAATCTCGGACATTGCACGCCCGGCTGCGCGCAAGGCGCCAAGGCGAGTGCGGATATCACCTATTGGCCCGCAGCGCTGCGCGCCGGTGTGGAATTGCGCACGCAATGTCGTGTGCGTGAGATTACGCTGAACGCGCAAGGCATGGCGAATGGTGCCATTTATTACGATGCTGATGGCAAGGAACATTTCCAGTCGGCGGAGGTGGTGATCCTGGCCTGCAATGGCATTGGTACACCACGCCTTTTGCTGAATTCAGCATCCGGGCGCTTTCCGCAGGGGCTCGCGAATTCCAGTGGCCTGGTGGGCCGCAACCTTATGCTCCATCCCTGGCCACAAATCCGCGGCCATGTGGAGGAGGAATTGGATGGTGATCGCGGGCCTATGAATGTGATTTGGAGTAAGGAGTTTTACGAAACTGATCGCTCTCGTGGATTTGTGCGCGGCTATACGATGCAATTCGGCAGAACGACCGGCCTGGTCAATGAAGCCATCACCAGCGCGGCTGCGGGCATCCTGCCTTGGGGACGGGATCACCACAAAACCTATCGCGGACTCGTCAATCGCCGTCTGATTATTGGCATCGCGTGCGAAGATTTACCGGAAGAGCATAATCGCGTGACGATCGACCCGGAATTGAAGGATAGCCACGGTATTCCTGCGCCACGGATTGATTACACCATTAGCGAAAATACGGCGCGTATGATGGAACACGGCATTTCGCGTGCGACTGAGGTTCTTGAGGCTGCAGGCGCGCGCAATATCTATACTTCGCGTACGATACTGAACAGTCCTGGACATTTGCTCGGCACTTGTCGCATGGGAAATGATCCGGAAAGGTCGGTCGTGAATGCCTGGGGCCGGAGCCATGATGTCAAGAATCTCTTCATCGTAGATGGCAGTATCTGGGTCACCTCTGGGGGTGTGAACCCAACCTCCACCATCCAAGCGCTGGCGCTGTATATCGCCGATCAGATGAAGCGACGCCTGGCCAATCTTTTCGATGAGGACTGATGTTACTTGTGGATTTGTCGTGAAGCGAGTTCGCCCTTCAAACCGCGGCCCTGCCGCCATCAACATAAAGATTGACACCATTGATATAGGCGCCCGCATCGGAACATAGAAGCGCCGCTGCCCCGCGTAGATCATGCGGATGCCCAAGCCTGCCGGCAGGGATACGCTCAACCAGCGCGGCACCTTCAACCGCCATTTGGGCGCGGTTTCGGGCCGTGAGGATGGCGCCTGGTGCCAGGTTATTCACGGTAACCCCCTTGCCGCCGAATTGCCGGGCAAGATTTCGCATCCAATTCCACTGTGCGGCCTTGGTGCCGGCATAGACCATCATCTTGGGATGCGGGCGCATCTGCTGGACACTTCCTATCGTCAAGACGCGCCCCCAGCCGCGTTCCGCCATGGGCGGTACAAGGCTTTGCAAAAGTTCAAGCGGTGTGCGCAGATTTACCGCGATCTGCTGATCGAAATGCGCGCGGCTGATATCCTCATAAGCTTCCGGCAATTCTATGGAAGCGTTGAGCACAAGGATATCAACTACCGCCCAGGTAGAGACCGATGCAGCCAAAAGCCTGCCCGCATCATCGCAGCCAAAATCCTGCCCAAAGGCGCGCGCAACCCCGCCTGATTGTTCAATCTCTCGCACTACGGCGTCGGCATCGGCGGCTTCCTCGGCGGTTCCCGCATGGTGAATGGCAAGCCTTGCGCCAAGCTCAGCAAGGGTCAGCGCAATGGCTCGGCCGATTTCACGGCGTGCGCCCGTGACCAATGCTGTGCGACCGTTCAGGCGAAATTGATCAATGATGCTCACACCATCATCTTAGGGCAGAAGGCGCACGTCTTCCACCTGGAAGGATTGGAAGACGCTATATTACAGATTCTAAAGGAAAAATCTGCGCGGACCTTGGGGTAACGGCCTGCCCGTGCAAATCAGGCTTCCCTCCTTCTTCAAAATGGCGCAGGCTTTTCCCTCAGCCGATGTTGTTTCGGCTCCAGATTAGGGAGGAACAAAAACATGCGTTTCACTCTTCTCCGCAGCTTTGGCCTGGGTTTGCTTACGTTGGCCATCGCAGCAGGGCTTGTCGCCCCCGTGACAGCGCGCGCGCAATCCGCGGTAGTTATCGTCACCAGCTTTGGTCCTGGGTCTGCCGCCGATATCGTGGCACGGCTGATCGCCGCAGAGTTCCAACCCATGCTGGGACAGCCTTTTGTGGTCAAAAATACGACCGGTGCGGCCGGCACAATTGCCACCAATGAAGTGGTGCGCGCGCGCCCGGATGGCATGACCATGCTGTTCACGCCTGTGGGGCCGATCGCGATTCAGCCAAGCTTCATGCGCAATGCCGGTTACCGCGCGAGTGATCTTTCACCAATCTGCATGGTAAATCGCGCGCCGCTTATCATGATGACGCAACCTGATTCTGGTATGCGCACGGTGGCCGATGTTGTTGCGCGCGCCCGTGCCGCTGCGGCCCCCATGCCCTTTGCCAGCACCGGGCCAGGCACCACGCCGCATCTTTCCATGGTTACTTTCGCGCGCATCGCGGGTGTGGCCATGAACCACATTGCCTATCGCGGCCCGGGTGATGTCATGGTGGCCATGCGGACAAAGGATATTGAGATCTTCAACGACCATCCCTCATCCCTACGCGCCAATAATCTTCACGCGGTTGCGGTACTGAATCCAGAGCGTGTGCCGGATTTCCCCGATGTGCCCACCATGCGTGAACAAGGCTATGATGTGAACTTTGCCATTTGGCACGGACTTTTTGCGCCAGCCAATACGCCCCCCGCCATCATCGCGCGATATGAAGCCGCATGTGAACGCGCGGTAGCCTCCCCCGCGATGCGTGAGGGTCACGAACGCATCCAGACACCCATCACCTTCCAGAATGCGCGTGATTTTGCCTCAACCGTCACACGTGATTCCGATTCCTTCCGCCGCATCATTGAGGAGAATAATCTGCGTCAGGCGGAGTAGTGGGTTGCTCGCACCGCTGTGTATTCGCCCTAATGAGTGCAGCAGCCCCATCCTGGAGGCAACGGGGGCAGGACCTTTTAACTTTACTGCCCTCGTCAGCCTCTATCGGGCTGAATGGTTGATTTAAACTATTGATGAATTCTGGGGTACCATCACCCCCAGGCGTGTGAGAATGAGCGAGAAATCCTCCACTCTCGCGGCCCGAGTGCTAGCCGAAAAGCTGGTGCGCGATATTCGCCACGCCAAGCGTAAGCACCGTTCCGTAAAGGACAAGATCCGAACCATCCAGAAGGGCCGCCGCGATGCCATCGCCAAGAGCTTGAATGACGCCCTGTTGAAGAAGTT
Source organism: Allobosea thiooxidans (assembly GCA_943370125.1). GTDB lineage: Bacteria > Pseudomonadota > Alphaproteobacteria > Acetobacterales > Acetobacteraceae > Neoroseomonas. The sequence goes on from CALRPR020000028.1 coordinate 23,475, forward strand.
CTCGGAAACTGGAGAGCATCGCCTAGCTGGTGATACGGGCCTTCCGGCTACCAGCGACGAGATCAAGGCACTTCGCTTGCTGGGTATGATAAGCCCAGTTGGATTGCAGCCCCGCGAGATGCATTTCCAAAACGTTGTATTAACTACCACTCCGGTGAGCCAGCTACTCCGTCAACCGCCCGGTTATCGTCTTCAATTTTTGACGAATGGCAGCCGCCAGTCATCATCGCAAGGCCGCGGCATCCTCACCAGTGCCAACAAATAGATGCAGGCGCTGCGGATCAAGGGATAGCGCGATGGTTTCGCCAGGACGCAAGATGGTGGTCGCAGGGGTGCGTAGGATCACTGGGCTCTTGCCCATGGTGATGAAGTGGTATCGCTCGGCGCCGGCGAGCTCTGAGACGGTCACTTGCGCATGGATCGCGCCAGGTGTCTCACGCCCTACCAACGCGATGTCCTCGGGCCGCACACCGAGTGTCGCGGGGCCGCTGGCGCTTGGCGCCTTCGGCAGCGCGACATGGACGCCAGGCGCAGCAAAGTGGGGCATCCCACCCTCTGCGCGAATCTCACCCTCGATCATATTCATCGAAGGCGTGCCGATAAACTCGGCGACAAAGCGGTTCGCAGGGCGGGAGTAGATCTCCTCCGGCGTGCCGACCTGCTGCATCACGCCATGGTTCATTACCACGATACGGTCAGATAATGTCATCGCCTCCAGCTGATCGTGGGTGACGTAGATCATCGTGGTCTTCAGCTTCTGGTGCAGCGCGCCGAGCTCCGCCCGCATATGCACGCGAAGCTTGGCGTCAAGATTCGACAGTGGCTCGTCGAGCAGAAAGACCTCGGGGTCGCGGATCAGCGCACGCCCGAGTGCCACGCGCTGGCGTTGCCCGCCCGAGAGCTGGCGCGGTCGGCGGTCCAGCATTGGTTCGATCTGCAACATTGCAGCGATGGAGGCGACGGCGCGCGCACGCTCCGCCGCCGGCACACCGCGCTTCTTCAGCCCGTATTCCAGGTTCTGCCGCACGCTCATGTGCGGGTAGAGCGCGTATGACTGGAACACCATGGCGATATTCCGGTCCCGCGGTTCGAGCGCGGTGATGTCACGCCCGTCGAAAAGGATACGGCCGGAGGTCGGCGTCTCAAGGCCAGCGATGATGCGTAGCGCCGTGGACTTACCGCAGCCCGAGGGGCCAACAAGGGAGATGAACTCCCCGTCGGCAATATCGAGGGTGAGGTCATCCAGCGCATGCACCGCGCTGCTGCCGGTGCTACGGAATTCCTTGTGCAGACGTTCGATGTGCACGCCAGCCATGCTTCAGCCTTTCACGCCGCCGGCGCCGAGCCCGGTGACCAGGTAGCGCTGCACCAAGCCGAAAGCGATCGCCATCGGCAGTGTGGCCAGCGTAGACGCCGCCATGATGAGGCCCCAGTTGGTGTCAGTGGTGGAGACGAAGCGCATCATGCCTGGCGGCAGGGTGCGTAGCCCTTCGTCGGATATCAGAATCAGCGCGAAAAGATATTCGTTCCAGGCGAAAAGGAAGGCGAAGATGCCGGTCGCGATCAGCCCCGGTACCGCCTGCGGCAGCACCACGTCCCACAGGGCGCCCAGCCGTGTCGCCCCGTCAATCAGCGCCGCTTCCTCAAGGTCAACGGGGACGGAGGCGAAGAAGTCGCGCATTACCCACATGACGAACGGAACGGAGAAGGTAAGGTAGGCGAGCGAGAGGCCAAGATGGCTATTGGTCAGGCCGAGTTTGCGGGATAGGAGCATGAGCGGAATGATCAGCAGCGCACCTGGGAACATGTAGGCAATTAGTACCAGACGCCCGTAGCTCTCCTTGCCAGGCACACGGAAGCGCGCGAGCGCATAGGCGCCGAGGCTTCCCACGATCAGCGCAAGCCCGGTGGAGAGCAGGCAAACCTTTAGGCTATTGAGGAAGAGCAGGCCGAAATCCGTCAGCCAGAAAAGCTCCGCATAGTGCCGAAGGGTCCAGGTTTCTGGCAAGAAGGTGGGTGGCGTGCGGAACACCTCTGTCTGCGGCTTAAAGGAGGTCACCGCCATCCAATACAGCGGGAAGGCGACGAAGATCAGCAGCAGCAGTACCGCCGGATAAACGCGCAGGGCGCGCAGCATCACCTTCCCTCCCGGGATGGGTCACGGGGCATTAGTCATTCTCCTTGCGCAAGAAGGTGAAGTATACGGACATCACGGCGATCAGGATGACGAACATCACCACGGCGATGGCTGATCCGCGGCCGAGTTCGTAGACGCCGAAGGCCTGCTCATAGACCATGATGGGCAGGGTCATGGTCGCCTGTAGCGGCCCGCCGCCGGTGAGCAGGAAGACGATCTCGAAATTGTTGAACATGAAGATGGTGCGCAGCAACGCCACTACCAGCAGCACATCCCGCAGCTGCGGCAAGGTAATGTCAACAAACCGCGACCAGGCGCTGGCGCCGTCTATGCGCGCCGCTTCGTAAAGATCCTGTGAGATCACCTGCAGCCGAGCCAGCACGATGACGACCACAAAGGGGAAGTACTTCCAGACCCCCACAAAGACCACCGCCCAGAAGGCGCTGGCAGGCTGTGATAGCCAGGCGATCGGGGTCCCGATGATGCCTGCCTGCGCCAAAAGCCAGTTCACCACGCCATAAAGCGCGTTGTAGAGCAGCATCCAGATTAGAACCACAGACACCACCGGCATCATGTAGGGGAATAGCACCAGCCCTCGCACCACGGAGCGACCCTTGAAGGGCTGGTGCAGCAGCAGGGCCACCGCCGTGCCGAGGATGATCTGCAGCCCAACCGTGGCCCCCGCCCAAAAACTGGAGATCATCAGGGATCGCCAGAAATCCGTATTACCCAGCAGCCAAGTATAGTTATCAAGCCCGACCCAGATCCCTTCGGGTTCCAGCACGTGGCGCTGCAGGAAGCTAGTATAGATGCCGTAGCTTAACGGGAAGACCAGCAGCACCAAAAAGGTCAACGCGCTCGGTGCCAGCAGCACGAGCCCCAGATGGCGGTCGCGTAGCGCGCTCAACAGGCCGCCGCGTGACGCCGCCGCAGCCGCCGTCCCCTCACCGCGCACGCGCGGCTTGGGGGCGTCAGTAAGCCGCGCCTCGTCAGAAGCCATGGGAAATTTTGCCTTTCTGGCTTACTGCCGCACATCCTTCGTGGCGTCGACTGCGGCCTTGTGAGCGCGTTCCACTGCCAGCGCAACCGGCTCACGGCCCAGAACAATGCGCTGCACCAAGTCTGGGAGAATGAAGCGCGCCTGAAAGGCGTCCCACTTGTAGTTGAAGGGATGGCTCGCGCTCTCCCGTACAGGGGAAATCCCGAAGTCGATCGGCTGGATCAGCGGGTTCACGATCTCGGGGTGCTTCTGAACCCATTCATGTTGCTGCACCATGGGCATTACGGAATTCCGCGTCGGCACCACATGCGCGATGACTGGTTCCATCATCATGAACATCTGCCGCGGCTGCAGCATCCACTTCACGTATTCCATCGCAGCCCGGCTATTGCGGCCGCGGTAGACGACGAATTCGTCCCAGCCGATGAGAACCGCCTGCTTAGCGCCGCGCGGGTAATGCAGGGTGCGCGTCTTCGGCAGCAGCTCCGGCGCCTGCTGGTAGAGATGCGACAGCACGCGGCCCCAATAGAAGGTCGAGGCCGACTTGCCGGAGGTATAGGCAGCGGACGCTTCCCGGAAGCCGTACTGGCCGATGTCAGGTGGTGAGAAGCGGCACATCTCGGCATAGTAGGTCATGGCCCGCCGCACTTCAGGTGTGTCGAGCGAGACGTTCAGCTTGTCATCGAACATCGTGCCGCCGGCCTGCCAGATGGCGATGCAGGATTGGATTTCCGTATTCCACGTGCGCCCGGCAGGGAAGCAGGCGCCGAAGACGCCGCGCTGCGTATTGGTAAGCTTCTCGGCCGCTGCGCGATACTCATCCCAGGTTGTCGGCAGCGCCAGCCCGGCCTCTTGGAACAGGTCAGTGCGGCACCACAATACCGGCCATTGCACGCCATAGGGAATCGCTGCCTGAATGCCGCTCATCTTCCAGGCCTCAAGGCTCGGCGCGTGGAAGTCGGCCCGGCCAATCTCCTCAACCACGGGCGTCAGGTCCACCAGCAGGTTCCGCCGTGCCGCCGTAGCCATGAAGCCCTCGCGGCTGGAGCCGGCGATCACCTCTGGCGGCGATCCCGCCATCAGGTCAGCCGAAACCTTGCGCACCAAATCATCCCAGGATGCATATTCGGGGCGGATCGAGACACCGCGATTGGCCGTAGCATATTGTTCGACGAAGGCCTGCCAGACGCGCACTTGGCTCGGGTCTGTCTCCGGTGTCAGGAAGCGCAGCGGCGTCTGCGCTGACGCTTGGCTGCCGAGGATACCGTGGGTCCCTGCGAGCGCGCCGGCGCCCAACAGCAAGTCGCGACGATTCATGTCCTTTTTCCTCCATGCTGCCCGGATGGTCACGCCACCGGGTCATTTCTTACGAAGGTTAACATTGCAGACTGCAAGCATGGCGGCAATCCCTTTTATCAGCGGCCTGCGCGGTCCCGTTTGTGATCATCGCCGAGCAGCGGGACAAGGCGGCTCAACAGGTCGCGCATACAGGGCCGATATTGCGCCGAGGCTGGGCGAGCATCAACAGCTCGACCATCAGCTTGCAAGCCTGCCTTATGTCACAGCGATCACGCAGAGCATCAAAGGCCTTGCGATATCAGAAGCTGCTGGATGAAGGCCGCTATGCCAGCATCAGCGACATGGCGGCCGCGGAGAAGATTGAGCGGGGGTATCTCGGCACCCTGCTACGGCTCACGCTGCTGGCGCCAGACTTGGTCGAGGCGATTCTGGACGGTCGGGATGAGGGCGGGGTGGCTCTCTCGGAATTGCTCGAGCCTTTTCCGGGCGACTGGATGCGTCAGAAGGATCATCTGCCGGCCCCTTAGCACCACTGAGGCGTGGGTCCGCTCTGCGCCCAGGTTAGTCATCGTTACCGGCTTCTCTGCCGCCTGAGACAGAGACTGGCCATGGAGAACCCGTCCTGTGGCAGGTTTTCGGTTGGCGTGCATCACCGAACGCGCACGCGAGCTTCGCTCTGGCCGACCTGTCGCTGGATATGCGATGGTGTTTCACTGCTCGGACGAGATAAATCGATCACGCCATGATAGGAAATCGTATGTTGCGGGTGCGAAGTGCGAGATAATTTCTCTAAGAAAATAATCCAGGAAATAGCAAAGGGCGTCGCATTTCGATGCTCCAATCCCGCTTGCCAACGCGCGACGGTGGCGGCCAACGACGCACAGGATGGTACATTCACCATCGGAGTCGCGGCGCATATCTGCGCAGCACCGGCGGGCGGGCCGAGGTTCGACCCTTGCCAGACCGCAGTTCAGCGGAGTGAGTCTGAGAATGGCATCTGGCTTTGCCAGAACTGTGGTCGACTTATCGACGCAGACCCTAGGAAATATCCAGTCGAAACCTTGCGGACCTGGAAATCCGAAGCACAAAAGCGTGCTCTCAAAGATTTACTCTCTGAGCGCGCTGAGGGAAATTTAGCTTCAACCGCACCGCTCGCATTATCAGATGCGCACAGTGACGGGAGTTAAGATACGGCTGAAATATTTGTTCGCGTACAAGCAGCGGCGAGGCTGAATCTCCAAGCACAGAAAGAAGCAATGAGCTGGCCGAACCATCATATTGATTTGAATCTCAGCCAAATAGAGGATCCAACAGCCGTTCCTTTTCCTATTTCACGATTACACTCGGCGATGGAGATGGTAAGGCTTGTCGATCGACCCGCTTCTTGCCGCAGAGATGATCTATCGCGCGACACCCGAGGCTTGGGATCTTATAAAGTCCGAAGTCACCGAACTCATCGCAAATTGGCACTCCCCGGGAACAATGGATCGCGCGGTAAACTTCATTCTCATCGCGGGAAAGCCTGATTTTGCTTCTACGATTTGGTCGTTTATCCTCGATGCACAGCCAGGGCTGCCAAGGCTAGCTGCCCGTTCCAGTGCAAGGCCCGTCCTGGTCTCCATCACCTGTCCTTCCCCTCCTAGATTGGCCAGGGCCGCACCATGAGCCTGGACGTCCGACGTTTGTGTGCCATTCCGCACATATCGGCGTCGGGCCTGGACTATGTCAGCTCGTTCTGCTGCTCCCCGGTGTAGGCATGCCTAAGCCGTGAGGCCGGTCATCCGCAGCGTCAGCCGCTCGCTTTTCGGAGATAGCGCTCCCGCTACGAACGCTTTCGGCCATAAGCCGCCGGTCACCGTGCGCAGACCCAACCTTACGCACACGCCGCGCAGGTCATCACCACCCGCCGCTCGCGCGTCGGCTTGACGGCGTAGCCGCGGCGGATGGAGTTCGCGCCGCCGTCAGCCGGGTCGAACGGATCGGCGAGGGGGCGAGGTGACGCCGCAAGTTGCGCCTCCAGAATCGGCCGGCAGGCGGTGCAGATACTGAAATGCGGCGCCCCCCGACTGACGGGAGGCGTTTGAATTCAGTTACTTGAAGCTTGAGGGGAAAATCACGCTACCCCCAAGCTCCGGAGAATTTGGGCGCTCCGGAGCGCGATTTCGGGGGTAGTTCCGTTCTCCAACCCTCAAGCTGCCACGGCAAAACCCCAGGAAACCTGCGGTTCACGGCGCCATGGGCGCATGGAACATGCTAGGTTCGAAAACCGACTGGAGCAGCAGTGGCGACCAAAAAGGCGAAACTCTCTGGCCCCTATTTTTAAATGTTTTCAATGCCCTCCTCGAAGACGTGCCCTTCCAAGACAATGTGGATCTTGTCCTCGGCGGAATGGTCCTTGCGCGCGGCGCTACGAATATCACGAACCAGTTCTTCGGCTGGCACCCGTGTGGGCGGGGCAGAGATTTTCTGGCTCATCCTCACTCTGCTTCAGGTTGCAATCAGCCAGAAATCCGCCGTACCTCAAACCATCAGTTTGGTCCCATAGGCGCCGATGGCGGACACGGCCTTACTTCAGCCGCTTCCTCAGCGCTGCGCCCAAGCTATCCACCACCACGACACAGGCGAGGATCGTGATAAGAATCGCAGCCACCTGATCGTAGGAGATAAGGCGCAGGGCAGCGATCAATTCAAAGCCAATGCCGCCAGCGCCAACAATGCCAAGGACGGTTGAGGCACGGAAATGATATTCCCAGCGGTAAATCGTGATATCCGCCATTTGGGGGAGAACCTGCGGCAAAACAGCATGGGTGATCACCTGTACGCGGGTCGCCCCAGCAGCCCGCGCGGCTTCCAAGGGGCGGGGGTCCACATGTTCAATCGCCTCGGCATAGAATTTTCCCACCATGCCGACAGAATGCAAGGCCAGCGCAAGCACGCCAGGCAAGGCACCAAAGCCAACGGCCGCGACAAAGATGATGCCCAGGATCAGTTCAGGCACGGAGCGCAAGAAGGAAAGCAGAAGCCGCGCGACATAACCTAAGGCTGGAAAAGGCGTGGTATTCGGTGCTGCAAGCAAGGCTAGTGGCAAGGATAGGATCACGGCCAGGATTGTGCCCGCAATGGACATGGCGAGTGTATCCAATAAGGGGCGCAGCCAATGCTGCCAGCGCGAAAAATCAGGCGGGATCATTTCCGAAAACAGCTGCGCCAGTGCCGGGATACCTTCAGCAAAGCGTGCCGCATCGAAGAAGCCCGTAATGGTCAGGGCTGCAGCGCAAACCACCAACAGGCACGCCACCAGCAATGCCTGGCGCATGCCTGCCTTTCGGTCAGCCGCGAGGATATGATCCTGCGTCGTGGTTGACATCAGCTCATGCGGCTCAGATCAAGATTGAGGATGCGTGCCGTCTCGCGCAGCACGTCATAGGCGGCGTCGGTTGTCGGCGCAAAGCCCTCCACGCGGAAATTCCGCAGCAACTCGGGATTATTCAGGTTGAGAAAGGCATCGCGAATGGCTTGCTTTAGCGTAGGCGCCAGATCGCCCTGCATCACCATGGGATAATTCGGGATGGGGTCTGAGAACGCAACATCCACCAAACGATCACGGCGGATGATGTTGCGCGCAAGTAGGGAATGGAAGATCGGCTCGGAAAGGGCGCCGGCTGGCGCGCGCCCCGCTTCGACCGTACGCGCAACAGCGTCATGCGTACCGACATGCACCACCCGGAAATCCTTCTCTCCAGCAAGCCCGGTGCGTCGCAGGATGGTCGCGCGCGGCACAAGGTGCGAGGAAGTTGAAGCCTGATCGCCAAAGGCAACCGGATGGCCGCGCACATCTTCAAGCTTCTGCACCGGCCCGCCCGCGGTCGCGATGATGATGGAACGATAAGTGGGGGAACCGCGTTCCACACCAACAGCGAAGGGTTCTATCCCCTCGGCCCGTGATTTGGCCAGCACATAGGAAAACGGGCCGAAGTAAGCGATTTCGATACGGCCAAAGCGCATCGCCTCGATCATTGAAGAATAATCGGTGGTGACGACAACCTGCACATCGCGGCCAAGACTCTGGGACAGATGTGCGCGCAAAGGCTGGGCATTCTGGACGATGGTCGAAGCATTCTCATCTGGCAGCAATGCCAGGCGCAAGCGGGCAGGATCGCGGGTTTGGGCCTGTGCCAGGGCAGGCAGTAACAGCGGTGTTGCGAGAATCGCGCGGCGCTTCATGGGGTCATCTCCAGTTCGTATGCAGAAGAAGGATTTTTTTGTGGGATGGGGGTGCCCTCATAAATACGGCGAATGGCGTCCTCACCAAGCCTGTCGGGTGTTCCATCAAAAACGACATGGCCGCTATTGATGCCGATGATGCGATCGGCGAATTGGCGGGCAAGTTCCACCTGATGCAGGGAAATAATCGCGCTCAACCCATCCTGCCGACAAATCCCGTGCAACAACGCCAACACACGTTCCGCGGTGGCAGGATCAAGAGAGGCGACGGGTTCATCCGCGAGGATAAGATTAGGCGCTTGGGCTAGGGCGCGCGCAATGCCAACACGCTGCTGCTGCCCGCCGGAGAGTTGATCGGCCCGCCGCAAGGCATAGTCAAGCAAGCCAACCCGATCCAAGGCGTCCAAGCTGAGACGTTTTTCACCTGCTGATAAAGGGAACAGGCTGCGTATGGTGGAATGATGCCCGAGCCGCCCCATCAGGACATTCGCGAGCGCAGTCAGGCGCCCGATCAGCTGATGTTGCTGGAAAATCATACCGGTTTTGCGTCGGTGTTCCCGCCATTGGCGCGCATTTCGCAGTACACCTAAATGCGCGGATACAATCTGCCCCTGGCTGAGTGGGACAATACCATTCAAACTGCGCAGCAGCGTAGATTTACCCGCGCCTGAAGGTCCAAGCAAAATCGTAAAAGCACCCTCTGCGAATTCCAAACTGGTTGGCTGTAACGCAACGGTCCCATTCGGATAGGTCACGCCAGCATCAAAAAGACGCAAAACAGCTATTCCCGACTTTTGGGTTCTAGGGTGCAAAGTTCCAACCTTCTGGATCGCTTTTTTTGGCGCTATACTGCCTTCTCACCGATGCTGGAGTTACAGTTTGATGAAACCCGCCGTTCAACCGCGTATCCTTGTGACACAGCCGCTTCATGCAACGGTTCTTGCGCGCCTCAGGGATTTTGCTGATATCGAAATGAATGAGGGTCCAGAGCCTTGGTCAGCACAGGTATTGCGTGACCGCGCTGCTGGGGCGGATGGCTTGCTCGCCTTTATGACGGATCATGTGGATGATGATTTCCTGGCGGCCTGTCCGCGGCTGCGCATGATTGGCTGTGCACTGAAAGGTGCTGATAATTTCGACCTCGCTGCCTGTCAGCGGCGCGGCGTTACTGTCTCAGTCGTGCCTGACCTTCTCACCGTGCCAACGGCCGAGCTTGCGATTGGCTTGCTGATCGGCCTTGGGCGCCATCTGCGCGCGGGCGATGCGCTGGTGCGCAGCGGCACGTTCGGCGGCTGGCGCCCGATTCTTTACGGCTCGGGTCTGGAAGGTGCGACTATTGGGTTGCTTGGTTTTGGCCGAGTTGGGCGTGCGATCGCAGCGCGGCTTCAGGGTTTTGGCTGCCGCTTGATTGGTCATGATCAAGCTGCCCCAGCGCCGGATGGTGTGACGGCGATGCCGCTTGATGCGATACTTCCCTTAGCTGACGCGCTGGTGCTTGCGCTGCCGCTTACGCCAAGCACCAGACACATCCTGGATGCGACGCGTCTGGCTACGCTGCCGCCTCATGCGCTGGTGGTGAATGTCGCGCGCGGTTCCTTGGTGGATGAAGCAGCGGTGGCCGAAGCCCTGAATGCAGGGCGGCTAGGGGGCTTTGCGGCTGATGTCTTCGCCATGGAGGATTGGGCCTTGTCGCACCGCCCACCCGCAATCCTGCCGGCGCTTTTGGCCCATCCGCGCACCCTATTCACGCCTCATCTGGGATCGGCCGTGGCGCAAGTGCGCGAAGCCATTGAGATGTCAGCGGCAGAGTCTCTCGCGGCCTTCTTTTCTGGACAACCGGTTCCGGGGCAGGTGGCCCCTTGAAACCCCCGGGCTGGAAAAAGCCTCGTCGTACCCACCAAGTGCCACGGGGCTTCACAATCGGCTAACTTCCTTAAGGTTGTAGACACTTGCCTCGGTTGTCTAGTCATACTAGAGGGGGGCAGCACAGATTAAGAGGGACTTGCATGTCTTCGCGTCAGCTTCGCGTCGGGCTTTTGAGTTTTGGAGCCTGGCGATTCGAGGTTTTTGATCAGGCGGCAGGGGGCTGGAAGATTATTCTCCATCCAGCGCCCGGTTCTTCTGTTTCTCAGCAAACGCTTATCACCGACCATGCCAATGGTCTGGCTGAACTGCTCAAAAAGGCTAAAACTTGGGCGATGACAGGGAATGAGTCTGCCAGGCTGAAGGCAAGCAACTAAATCGCCTTGCGGGGCCTGCCGATGGCCTGACGCGGCCTTCTTCAAGCGTCTGGTTGCAAGGCGCGCCCATCACAGCCATCCGCCGCAAGTTGAAGATGACGCAGGATGGTTGGGGCAAGGTCTATCGGGCTTGTCGGCGCGGCGCTTTCCACGGCGGGTGCAAAGCCTGCCCCGTTGATCATCAGGAAGGGGCTTTGTTCCGCCACGCCCAGGCCGCCATGCTGACCGCATCCCAGGCGATCTGGCTTGCCCGCTGCGGGCTTGGCGGCAAAGGCAAGTCCCGCGACCCCGAATTCATTGGGCGCTGTGTCTGACGCCATGGAAATAGCGCAGAGAAGATGATCCTGCGCCGCATGACCAATCTCGGCGAGGGCGTCACCAGCATGCACCGAACCGACCCAGGGCTGCGCGGCAAAAAAATCAAGCACAGCATCGGCGAGCATCGCGCGATCCGGGTGCAGATAGACCAACGCCGATGTGCCGTTGGAAACCGAAACAAGGCTTGCGTCATCCATGCCACGCTTCAAGCCAGCGGCCAGCAATTCGGCTTCTATATCCACAACAGCCTTGACGGTTTGGTGCCCGTGATCGGAACAAGCAATCAACAGAATGTCTTCACCTGCATCGCGAAGCGCCGCAACAGCTGCCCGCACCTCGGCAAAACGCGCATCGGCGGCGGCGAGTGCCGCCATTCCCGCAGGCGCCCCAATTGGCGCAGCATGCTGGCTTGCATCGGGCTCTCCCAGCCATAACACCGCGAGCATGGCTTCCCGTCCCGCAAGGGCGCGGTCGAGAAACGCCTGGGTCAATACTGCATCACCGGCGGCATCATGCGTGACAGATTCAACAGCTTCGGCACCCTTCAATTTTCGCAAGCCTGGGCCATGCGACCAGGCCCGATGCAACACCCAGCCATGGCCATCAGGATCATGAGCGCGTGCCGCGCCGGGGGAGACGTTGGAAAACAGCATCGCTTCTTGCCCGTTCTGCGCGAGTCTTTCCGACAATGTGGGCACAGCAAGGCAATAGCCACGAATGCGGCGCAAATCATCCATGAAATCGGGACGCCCGACATCATGGGGGACGAGCCTGTCATCTTCCATGAGCGCAATACTATTTCCCGCGAGCCTGTGCCGTGCCGGCCAGCAGCCAGTGGCAAAGCAGGCAGAGACAACGCGGGTTGCCGATGGGAAAACGGATCGATGGGCGGAAAAGACAGTCGCCATCCCCGCGAAGCTAGCCAGCGCTGGCGTCGTCGCTGGTGAAATCATATCCCGCCGCAGGCCATCCAGTACCACAACAACAACGCGCTTCTTCATGTCCATTCTACTTTCACCAAAATCCTTGGTTGCATTCGCTGCCGCGATGGCAGCGCGTGTAATCCCTGATCAACGCCCAAGCTACCTATTGACGCACCATGAGAACCGTCAAAACCGGCCTACATGTCAAAAACTTCCGAAGCATCCACATAATCATGTGTATGAACGACAACCTCAGTTTCCGTAATGCGTACAAGCGCATAGGCGGCCGGCTCGTGGCTCCCAAACACCTTTGTCTGCTCCGCAAAATCCAGAACCACCTGGTGATTCGTCCCGCGCAAGGACGTGAACGGAATGCCATGCCACGACCCTGCAAACGGGCGATGCAGATGGCCATGGAAGATATGACGCACACGCGCCCGATGCGGCTCCAGAATATTCCAAAGCGCGTCGGAATCCATGAGCGGGATTTGATCCATGCCAACAATGCCACTTGATGCCGGCGGATGATGCAGGAACAAGAACAGCGGCGCTTCACTGCCACCGAGTATCCTGGCTAGCCAGGCAAGACGTTCGGGGCCGAGCTTTCCTGCATGCGTGCCGGCCTCATTGGTGTCCAACATCACAAAAAGTCCCACCGGCGTCTGCAACACCTGTTGCGCATGCCCATCCTGCGTTGTGGGGCACTCATTAAAGACGGAGAGAAACGCGCCCCTGTCATCATGGTTGCCGAGCAGAAGATGGCAGGAGAAGGGTAGCGGACGCAGAATATCTTTGAGCGCCTCATAAGCCGCAACCTCGCCCCAATGGGCGAGATCGCCGGTGATCACGGCAAACTCGGCAGGCGCGGCGCAACCAGGCCCATGGCGGCTGATGATGCTTTCAACCGCAGCCTGCAGACGCACCGCCGGGTCAAGGCCATACAGATCTTCGCCGGGCGCAACCAGATGAAGGTCAGTCAGATGAATGAATGAGAGAGACGTCATGTCGCTTATTCCTTCAAGATGATGTGGACGGCGCCTCGATAGCGAGGCGCCATCGCATCAATTCAGCTACGGCGCGGCAACAGCGCCTGCACATCGGCCGCCATGCGCTGCAATGTTGCATCCGCTTCCGCCCGCTTGCCGACCACATTTTGCAGATGGTCATTGATGACATCCGTAATCCGAAGCGCATTCTGGCC
>CALRPR020000029.1:0-36139 GCA_943370125.1 Allobosea thiooxidans
AGTAATGGCGCGGCAAGATGGACATCTCACCCAGAATCAGTGGCAATTCGCGGTTTTCATCGGTGTGGAAACGATAGGTGACGCGGCGCGCATCTTCCGCCACCACTTCCGTCACATCCGCCCAGTAGGAACGGAAGAAGGGCCGGCCATTGGCGCGCAGCGTGGTGAAGCTGAAAACCACATCTTCGGCGGTGATGGGCCGGCCATCATGCCAACGGGCACCTTCGCGCAATTCGAAGGTCACGCCCTTGCGGTCTGCCGGCAATTCAATGATGCGCGCCAGATGCGCGTATTGCGACAAGGGCTCATCCAAATTGCGCGACAGCAGCGTGTCATAAATCAGGTTGCTGCCAACGGCGGGCGTGCCGCGCAGGATGAAGGGATTGAAACTGTCAAAGGAGCCGATGGCGGTAAGCGTAATCTCGCCGCCCTTTGGCGCGTTTGGGTTTACCCAAGGCCAATGGGTGAAATCCGCCGGCAAAGCGGGCTCACCGAGTAACGCCATGGCATGGGTGCGCACAACCTGGCCGGGCCTGTCGCCCCCGGCGGGATTGGCGGCGCGGGCGCCGATTGGCAGGCTGGTAAAAGCGGCGCCAAGCGCCAAAAGGTCACGACGTTGCATAAGCTTCAGGATGGGGTTTCAAAGCGCCTGGGGCAATGGCGCAGTGTTTCAGCTTTGTAAAAGATGAACCGCTTCCGGCAGCAAGCGGGCATCGCCCAGCGCGATCACACGCCCATCGCTGCCCGGATGCAGCGCCTGCCCGGCCCAATCCGTCACGCGCCCGCCCGCGCCTTCAATGACCGGCACCAGCGCTGCCCAATCCCAGATTTGCAAATCGCTTTCCGCCACCACATCAATCAGGCCGAGCGCGACAAGCCCATAGGCATAGCAATCGCCGCCCCAGGTGACGCGCCGCGCGCCCTGGCGCAGCCGATCAAAACCGGGGCGATTGGCTGGGGAGAACATATCGGGGCTGGTGGAGGAAAGCTCAGCCTCGGCCAGGGTAGGGCAGGGGCGGCAGCGCGCGGTGCCCGCAAAGGGGCCGGTAAAGCGCGTCGGCTGGCCGGCCAGGCCCAGCCAGCGTTCGCCGGTGATGGGCTGGTCAATAATACCAAGCACCGGCTTGCCGCGATGCAAAAGGCCAAGCAGGCTGCCGAATATCGGCCTGCCGGTCACGAAAGCGCGCGTGCCGTCAATCGGGTCCAGCACCCAGACCCATTCGGCATCCGGGCGTTCCGATCCATGTTCCTCCCCGATCACGCCATGATCGGGTAGGGCTTCGGCAAGAAGGGCGCGAATCGCTTCCTCGGCTTCACGATCCGCGCGGGTGACGGGGCTGGCATCGCCCTTGGCTTCCACCAAAAGCGCAGACCGAAACAATGGCCGGATCACGGCCGCTGCCCGATCAGCGGCGGCTTCCGCCACCGCGATGAAGTTATGCGGGATCAGGGCGCGGGCGCGTTCGGGGAAATCGAACGCAGATAGGCGATCAGATCGGCGCGGCTTTGCACACTCGCCAGGCCCGCATAGGTCATTTTGTTGCCCGGGGCATAGGCGCGCGGATTGGCGATCCAGGCGTTCAATTCTTCATAGCCCCAGGTCTTGCTTGCCATGCCGCGGATGGCAGCGGAGTAATTGAAGCCATCAATATGCGCGTGCTTGGCGCCAACAATGCCATAAAGGTTCGGGCCAACGCCGGAACGCCCGCCTTCATTGAGGCTATGGCAGGAAGCGCATTGGCGCTGCACTAATTGCTGGCCATTCTGCACATTGGCCGAGGCCAGCAAGGCCTTGATGGGTTCAAGCGCCGGCGCTGCGACGGCGGCGACAGCCTGGACAGGGGCGGGTTCGCCAATCTGAATCGCACTTTCCTTGAGCGGGGTCGGGTGCACAATCAGGCGGCCAATCACGCCAGCAGCGCCGAAGGTGACGCCCGCCGTTAGGATGGCAGCGAAAATCTTGTTCATTTCAAGACTGTTACTCATGGCCAAGCTCTTCCTCACAACCCACACTGCCCACCGGTTTGCACCCGGGGACGCGCTTCTTTAAGACAGCCGGAACATATAGATCACCCTTCCCGCCGGCAAGGCGGCAGGAGCCCTTTTCCTTGCGTCCCATTCTTGTCATCCCCGCCCGCATGGCCGCGACCCGCCTGCCGGGCAAGCCGCTGGCCGATATCCATGGCCGCCCCATGATCGCCCATGTGCTGGACCGCGCCCGGGAAGCCGGGATCGGCCCCCTGGCGGTTGCCTGCGCCGAGGAAGAAATCGCCGAAGCCGCCCGCGCCGCTGGCGCCCGCGCCGTGCTGGTGGCGGATGATGTGCCATCCGGCACTGATCGGGTGCAGCGCGCCATGAAGGCGCTGGACCCAGACGGCGAATTTGATGTGGTGGTTAATCTACAGGGCGATTTCCCAACCATCCGGCCAGAGACGCTCCGCGCCGTGCTGGCGCCGCTGGAAGACCCTTCGGTGGATATCGGCACGCTGGTTTGCCCCATCGCCAATGAGGATGAAGCGCGCACCGATTCCTTCGTGAAATGCGCCTGCGCCTTTGCGGGCGATGCCATGGTGGCGCCGGCGCTTTATTTCTCCCGCCTGCCGATTCCCTGGGGGGATGGGCCGCGCTGGCATCATATTGGTGTCTATGCCTATCGCCGCGCCGCTTTGGACCGTTTTGTGACGCTGCCGGCCAGCCCTTTGGAGTTGCGCGAAAAGCTGGAACAGCTCCGCGCCCTGGAAGCCGGCATGAAAATCAGCGCCGCCCGGGTGGAACACGGACCCTTCGGCGTGGATACGCCTGAAGATCTGGAACGCGCCCGCGCCCTGCTTGCCCCTTGAAGGAAAAAACCATGTCTGCCCATCGCATTGCCTTCCAGGGCGTACTCGGCGCCTATTCTGACCTTGCCTGCCGCGCGGCCTATCCGGGGTCTGACACGCTGCCTTGCCCTTCCTTCGAAGCGGCCATGGCGGCGCTGCGCGATGGGCAATGCGATCTGGCCATGCTGCCCTGCGAGAATTCCTTGGCCGGCCGCGTGCCCGATATTCACCGCATGCTGCCCGATTCCGGGCTTTTCGTGGTGGGCGAGCATTTCCAGCGCGTGGAACATTGCCTGCTGGCGCCCAAGGGCGCGAGCCTGGCCACCCTGAAGCGCGCCCATAGCCACCCGGTTGCGCTGGGCCAAGTGCTGCGGCTGTTGAAGGACATGAACCTGACCCCGGTGATCGAGGCCGATACGGCCGGCGCGGCAGCGCTGATTGCCGAACGGGGCGGGGTGGAAGATGCCGCCATTGCCAGCGAATTAGCCGCCGAAATCTACGGCTTGGAAGTGCTGAAGCGGAATGTGGAGGATGAAGCGCATAACACCACGCGCTTTTATGTGATGTCCCGCGATAGGGCCGATGCGCCGGTGGATGCGCCCAATGTGGTGACGACCTTTGTCTTTCAGGTGCGGTCCATCCCGGCGGCGCTTTACAAAGCGCTGGGCGGCTTTGCCACCAATGGGATCAATATGACCAAGCTGGAAAGCTATATGGTCGGCGGGCGCTTCGCCGCGACGCAATTCCTGTGCGATGTGGATGGCCACCCGGAACAGCCGGGGCTCCGCCGCGCTTTTGAGGAGTTGGCGTTTTTCTCCTCCTCCATGAAAATCCTGGGGGCTTATCGGGCGCATCCCTATCGGCTGGAGCAATCCGCCCCGGCGGAATGAGGGGGGATGCGAGAGAGCCCTTCCCCCAAGACCGTGACCGGGCTAAAAGCGCGTTGAAGGACCCGTAGCTCAGCTGGATAGAGCGTTGCCCTCCGAAGGCAAAGGCCGAAGGTTCGAATCCTTTCGGGTCCGCCATTTCATCTTCGTAAGCATTTCATTTGGCAAGGCCTGAACGCCTTTACCTTTCGCGCGGTTCGGGTCAGCTTTCACCCATGACCCTCGCCGCCGCCATCATCCCCGTCACGCCATTCCAGCAAAACTGCGCCCTGATCTGGGATCAGGAAACCAAGCGCGGTGTGGTCATAGACCCGGGCGGAGATGTCGCGCGCATTGAAGGCGTCATTGCCGAAGCCGGCATCACCATTGACCGCATTCTGCTGACACATGGCCATATGGACCATGCCGGCGGTGCGGCGGAATTGGCTGAGGCGCTCGGCGATGTTCCCATTGAAGGCCCGCATCGCGCTGATGCCTTCCTGCTGGAAGGGCTGGTGGAACAGGGTGCCAAATACGGGCTGGAATGCCGCGCCGTCACGCCCAATCGCTGGCTTGAAGAAGGCGAACAGGTTGAGATCGCCGGCATCGCCTTTGATGTGTTGCATTGCCCGGGTCATACGCCGGGGCATGTGGTTTTCGTCAATCCAGATATGGGCATTGCCATTGTGGGTGATGTGCTGTTTCAGGGCTCCATCGGGCGCACCGATTTTCCCTATGGCGATACAGCTTCTTTGCTGAATGCCATTCGCACAAAACTGTTCCCGCTTGGTGATCACATCCAATTCCTCTGCGGCCATGGGCCGGCTTCCAGCTTCGGCGCGGAACGGCAGAGCAATCCTTTTGTCGGAGAAGGCGCAGCATGAGCCCGGTGATTGAAACCGCGACCCCTCCCTTGCCGGTGACACGGCCGGAATTGGTCGGCATGTCGCCCACGCGGCTCGCGCGCATACGCCCGGCGATGGAACGCGAAATGGCGGCGGGCCGGCTGCCTGGCTGCGTTGTCGCCATCGCGCGCGATGGCAAGCTGGTGCATCTGGAAGCGATTGGCTGGAGCGATCCCGAAAGCCGCGCGCCGATGCAGGCGGATGCGATTTTCTCCATCGCTTCCATGACCAAGCCGGTGACGGGCGTGGTGGCACTTTCGCTGATTGAAGAAGGCCGGCTGCTGGTGACGGACCCGGTCGGTGCTTGGTTGCCGCCACTGATGCAGATGCAGGTGGCCAAGCCAACCCCGGCGATGCTTTCGGGTGAAGGCCCGATTGAAACTGAAGCGGCAAGGCGCCCCATGACGGTGCAGGATGCCATGCGCCACACAACGGGCCTGGTTTATGGCGGGCGCGATGGTACGGCGGTGCATGCCATCGCACCCCCCGGTTCCTTTTGGGTCGCCGAGAATATGGATACGGAAGGCTTCGCGCAGAAGCTTTCTGGCCTGCCGCTGCGTCATCACCCCGGCACGGTCTGGGAATATGGGCTTTCCACCGATGTGCTGGGCGGGGTTGCCGAACGCGCGGGCGGTGCCTCACTCGGTGCGCTGATGCGAGAACGTGTTTTTGCGCCGCTTGGCATGGAAGAAACCGGCTATGTGCTGCCGGCGGAGAAACTGGCGCGGTTTGCGCGGCCCTTTGCCAAGGACCCGGTTACCGGCGCGGCGCAATCCGTGGAAGCGCCGATGCGTGCGCCGAAAATGGAAACTGGCGGCGCAGGGTTAGTTTCAACTGCCAGCGATTATCTGCGCTTTGCCGAAATGCTGCGCGCCGGCGGCATGTTGAATGGCGTGCGTGTGCTGGCGCCGCAGACGGTCGCCTGGATGGCTTCCGATCATTTACAGGGCATCGAAAATCGCGTGGCCGGCATGGACACTGCCTTGGAAGGCTATGGCTTCGGCCTCACGGTTGCCGTGCGGCTGGCACGAGGCGGGTCGGGCCTGATGGGCGCGCCAGGTGCCTTTGGCTGGTCAGGCGTTTGGGGCACGTATTTCTGGGCCGATCCGGCGGAACGGCTGAGTGTGGTGTTCATGGCCCATGCGCCGGGCGAATTGCGCCAGCGCTATCGGCGCCTGATCAATATGCTGACCTATCAGGCGATTGAAGCATAACCGGAAACATCATCACGGCACCGCCGCGCCGAACAACCATTTGAGCGAGGCGAATACCAGAAAGCTTGGCGAATCATCGCCGATCCCAACCCCGGCGCCGGCGGCCATGATCGGCCCCGCATTCCCAAGCCGATGCCAAAGCCCGGCGGCGATGATATTCTGGTCCTGCTCACCACGATCCTGTTGTTGCAGCAAATAGCTGAAACCAAGCGAGGTATCCTGGCCGATGCTTTGCGTGAGCCCGGCGGCAAATTCGTAACGCCCGGCCCTTTCACCTGGCGCCGCATTGAACAATTCCGACCAGCCGCCATTCAGCGACAGCGCCAATGGCCGTGGGCCTTCGATGATGGTTTTGCTGAGCAAACCGACAATCTGTCCGCTTTGCGAAGGCACGCTGGTTTCGCCGTAGACGGTCCGCACAGCGCCGAAGACACCCATCGCGGGCAACCAGCCATCTTCCTCCATGAACTGCCAGCGCAGGCCAAGTTGCGAAAGCCCACCCCAAAGCTGCCGTGCATTATCCGCCGGATAAGGCGCCGCGGGGCCGTATTCCGCTGTCTGTGCAAAACGCAGATCAAGCCCACGCAGCAGCCCCGCTTCGGCTTCAAGCGCGCCACTGTAAAGATTGCGGTTGGCGCCTTCCCGCGCGCGCAAATACCCGAAGCCAAGGCTCAATGTTTGGCCACCAGCGCCTGTTGGGGCCACGCCAATGATGCCAAAAGGGTCTTCCATCAGCGGCTCGGTTTCGCCAAACGCCGGCAGGTTGGGCAGCGCCAGCACAAGCGCGATCAGCACCGTGTAGGAATGTAGCTTCATGGCAGGCTTCATGGTCAGGGCTCCGCTGGAAAGATCATTCGCGCCAAGCGACACCGAATCCGCCAGTCGCCAGACCGAATAAAGGTGAAATCTTACCCGCTCGCCAGCGCCATGAAACGCTGCGCCAGCTTCACATCAGCAAGGCGGCCCTGGCGCCGCGCCTCGGTCTCGGGATCGCTGCCCCAGAATTCTTCCTGGAACACCTCATCTATCACGGCCAGGCGATGCGCTTCTTCGGCATCAAGCCGGCCAAGGCTGAGCGCCAAGCTAAGTACCAGGCTACCCAGCGCCGGCACCGCAACGCCAAGGGCTGCAAGCCCCGCAGCATTATGCCGCGCAACGGCGGCCTGCAGGGCGGCGAGGCTCTCCGGGGCTTGCGCCACGGGCATCAGGCCCTGCGTCGCTCGCAGCGGCGCATCCAGCGCCAGCGCTGCCCAATCAAGCAAAGGCTGCCATGCTTCCGCTTGGCGGGCGGCCAAGCGATGATCCTCGGCCCGGTAGCAGAGCAGATCCGTCTCGCCAAACCTTGCGATGCCCACCACCATGGCATGAGGGTTAGGCGCGATGCGTTCCTGGGCCGAGCCCAAAAGCCGGGTCAGGGCCACATCTTCCGGGTTCATCTCCCCGCCCTTGGCCCCGCCGGCCTGCTGCCATTCATCGGCAATCGCCTCGGCCAGCGGGCGGCTTTCAGTGGTCAGAATACTGCCGCCAGGCAGGCGCAAAGGCCGCCTATCCAGCACAACGCCATAGCCGCCTTCCAGTCGTGGTACGGCCAGGGCCGCTTCCCAAAAACGCTTCATGAGGGGCAATCTAGCGCGGCAGAAGGTAAAGAAAAGCCATGCTCCATGGGCCGGCTTTCGCGCCGCCTCGTCCGGCTTGACGCCGGCCATGCTCCGGCGCTAGGTACCCCCCCTCGCAGGCGGTTCTCCGCCTCATCTTCTTTCAGGTTCGAACAGACAGCCCATGGCCAATAATTCTTCCGCGCGGAAGCGCATCCGTCAGACCGAAAAGCGTACGGTGCGCAACAAGGCGCGCAAGTCACGCGTGCGCAGTTTCTTGCGCAAGGTCGAAGAAGCGGTGAAGTCTGGCGACAAGGCTGCGGCACAGGAAGCGTTTCGCGCAGCGCAACCTGAAATGCAGCGTGCCGCAACCAAGGGTGTGTTGCATGCCAATACGGTCGCGCGCAGATTGTCGCGGCTTTCGGCCCGGGTGAAGTCCGTCGGCGCCTAACGGCGCAAACTCCTCTTTTTTTCTGAAAAGTCGGTGCGGCGCGTGGCAATTGCTGCGCCCGTTTGCTTTTTGTTGTGCGACTGACCTGCTGTTAGATATGAGGGAAGGCGCGGCTTCAGTTCACGTTCTTTTGCCGATTGCGTTACACCACGATGGTGCAAATTCCTCGTTTTCGGAAATTCGCTGTTTGGGTTTTTTTGCTATTGAATTTCACGCTCGTTCAGCAGCATTATGCGTCAACGGGGTTGCTTTAATGAATGGTCAAAGGGGGCAGAATTTTGCGTAGCACAGAAAAGCTAAGCCATATCATGTCCCCGCTTAGCTCCGCCGCTTGGGCCGAACCATGGGCCCGTATTCGCGCCAAGCTGCGCGAAGAAGTAGGCGATGTGGAATTCCGCAGCTGGCTTCGGCAAATGACACTCGCTGCTGTTGAAGGTGATGAAGCGACCATCACGCTGCCCACGCGCTTTTTGCGCGATTGGGTGAGCAGCCATTACGGCGATCGGCTTCGTTCCCTATGGCAGCAGGAAAATCCCGCCATTCGCCGGGTTGATCTGCGCGTTGCCGCCAATGGGCGCGCAGCGTCCGGAGAGCCAGCCGAAAATGGCGCGCAACCCTTGGCGGAAAGCCTGACACCAGCGGCGGCGCGCGTGGCTGACCCGCGCGGGGATTGGGCCGCGCCGCTTGATCCGCGCTTCACGTTTGATACCTTCATTGTCGGCAAGCCCAATGAATTCGCCCATGCCTGCGCGCGGCGCGTGTCAGAAAGGCCGGCCATGCCGGGCTTCAATCCACTGTTCCTTTACGGCGGCGTTGGGCTTGGCAAAACGCATCTGATGCACGCCATTGCCTGGGCCATTCGGGAACAACACCCCACGCGCCAAGTTGCCTATATGAGCGCAGAAAAATTCATGTATCGCTTCATCGCGGCGCTCCGCAGCCAATCCACCATGGAATTCAAGGAAACGCTGCGTTCGGTTGATGTGCTGATGGTGGATGACCTGCAATTCCTGATCGGCAAGGACAATACGCAGGAAGAGTTTTTCCACACCTTCAATGCGCTGGTGGATGCCGGCAAGCAGATTGTGATTTCCGCCGACAAATCACCGTCCGATCTTTCCGGCATTGAAGACCGGCTGCGCACGCGCCTTGGCTGCGGCATGGTGGCTGATCTGCACGCCACCACGTATGAATTGCGCATTTCCATCCTGGAAGCCAAGGCAGCGTCATCCGGCGTTGCGGTGCCGTCGCGCGTCATGGAATTCCTGGCGCACAAGATCACCTCCAATGTGCGGGAATTGGAAGGCGCGCTTAATCGCCTGATCGCCTGGGCCAATCTGTTCGGCCGGCCCATTACGTTGGAAGGTGCGCAGGAGGTGTTGCACGATATCCTCCGCGCCCATGACCGGCGCGTGACCATTGAGGAAATTCAGCGCAAGGTTGCCGAACACTATAACATCCGCTTGACCGACATGTCCTCCGCCCGTCGTGCGCGCAATGTGGCGCGGCCCCGACAGGTGGCGATGTATCTGGCGAAACAGCTCACCTCTCGTTCGCTGCCGGAAATCGGGCGGCGCTTTGGCAATCGGGACCATACCACGGTCATGCATGCCGTCTCTCGCGTGGCAGAACTCATGCAGGCGGATGGTTCCTTCGCTGAGGATGTGGAGCTCCTCCGGCGCATGCTGGAAACCTGAGGCGCCTCGCAGCCAGCTAAACCAAGTTTTCCACAGGTTAGGCCGCTTTTCTGCCCCCCTCTGGGCTGGTATGAAGAAGCGAATCCGGGCGCTTTCCCGCGCCGATTCGGCAGGTTTGTCGCCCGGGCAGGATATCACTGGCGATTTGCCGCCCGGGACCCATCCTGGGGCTGCTTAGGTCGCCATAACAGGATCGGGGCGTCGGAACGATGAAATTCTCGGTTGACAGGGCGGTATTGCTCAAGGCGCTGACCCATGTGCAAAGCGTGGTTGAGCGTCGCAACACCATCCCCATCCTCGCCAATGTCATGATCGAAGCAAGTTCGGCCGGCGCGCTGAAACTGACCGCGACGGATATGGAAATCGCGGTGGTGGAAGATATCGCGGGCGTCACCGTTTCGCGCGCGGGGCGCACCACGGCGCCGGCTTCAACCCTTTACGAAATCATCCGCAACCTGCCCGAAGGGGCGCGCGTGGAATTCGACCATGGTGGTGGCGATGGGCCGCTTACGCTGCGTTCCGGCCGCTTCAATACCAGCCTGGCTGTGCTGGCCGTGGATGATTTCCCCTCCATGACCGAAGGGCGCATGCCGGTGCAATTCAGCATCAAGGCAGGCGTATTGCGAGATTTGATTGACCGCACGCGGTTTGCGATTTCCACCGAAGAAACGCGCTATTACCTGAACGGCATCTATATCCACGCGACCGAAAGCGAAGGCCAGCCAGTGCTGCGTGCTGTCGCGACGGATGGGCATCGGCTCGCGCGTGTTGAAGAACCGCTGCCGGAAGGTGCCAAGGCCATGCCGGGCGTGATCATTCCGCGCAAGACCGTGAATGAGATTCGCAAGCTAGCGGAAGAAACCCAGGATGAAATTGTGGTGCGGCTTTCGGACACCAAGGTGCAATTCGCGCTTGGTACCGTCACGCTCACCAGCAAGCTGATTGATGGCACCTTTCCCGAATATGAACGCGTAATCCCGCGCGGCAATGACAAGAAGCTTGTTGTGCCCCGCAAGGATTTCGCCGATGCGGTGAAGCGCGTGGCGGCGATCAGCAGCGAGAAATCGCGCCCGGTCAAGCTTAGCCTTGGTACCAATCATTTGCGCGTATCGGCGGCCAGCCCTGATCAGGGCGAAGCGCAGGAAGATTTGGAAGGCGATGATGTCGCCTATACCAGCGGCGCATTGGAGATCGGGTTCCAGGCGCGTTACTTGGCCGACATTACTGATCTGGTGCAGGACAAGCTGGAATTCCTGTTCGCCGATGGTGCGGCGCCCACAATCGTGCGTGATGCATCCCGGCCGGAAGCGCTGTTTGTCCTGATGCCGATGCGGGTGTGACGACGGCGCCGGGGCTTTTCCTTGCGCGCCTCCGGCTTTCGGATTTTCGGTCCTGGCGGGTTCTGGATGCGTCTTTCGACGCGTCCCTGATTTGCATCGCGGGCGAAAACGGCGCGGGCAAGACCAATCTGTTGGAAGCGATATCGCTGCTCGCGCCCGGGCGAGGCTTGCGTGGCGCGCGCATGGGTGAAGTTGGTCGGCAGGAAGCCGGCGCGGGCTTGCCCTGGGCGGTGGCGGGGCGGTTTGAAACGCGGGCCGGCCCCATGGATATCGGCACCGGCACAGACCCGGAAGGGGCGACAGAACGGCGCATCTATCGCCTGGATGGTCAGGCTTTGCGCAGCCAGGCGATGCTGGCCGAACGCATGGCCGCCGTTTGGATCACGCCGCAAATGGACCGGCTATTCCAGGAAGGGGCGAGTGGCCGGCGGCGCTTTCTGGATCGGCTGGTCTGGGCGCTGGAGCCTGGCCATGCGCGGGAAGTGGCGGCGCATGACAATGCAATGGCCGAGCGTAATCGGCTGCTGGCGGAAGGCCGCGCTGACCCTGCCTGGCTTGCTGGGTTGGAAGATGCCATGGCGAGGCATGCGGTGGCCGTGGCGGCGGCCCGGCGCGCGCTAATGCTGCGCCTGAATGAAGAACTCGCGGCAGGCCGCGCCACGGGCGCCTTTCCCGTCGCGCGGCTGGAGATTGCCTGCCCCATCCTGGCGGCCTTGGCTGAAACCCCGGCGCTGGCGGTGGAAGATGCTCTGCGTCAGGGCCTGGCCGCGGATCGGCGGCGTGATGCGACAGCCGGCGGTGCCGCGCGCGGGGCGCATAAGGCGGATTTGAGCTTGATCCATATGCCGAAAGCGATCAGCGCCGAGTTCTGTTCAACTGGGGAGCAAAAGGCGCTGCTGGTTTCCGTGGTGCTGGCGCATGCTGCGCTGATTGCCGAAGCGCGCGGCTTCGCGCCGCTTTTGCTGTTGGATGAGGTGGCAGCGCATCTTGATCCCGCGCGGCGTGAAGCGCTGTTCGCCGCCCTTGCCGCGCTGCCTGCTCAGGTCTTCATGACCGGCACTGATCTTGAGGTTTTCGCCCCGCTTGCGGGCCTTGGGCGCCTGTTCAGCGCGGGCGATGGCAGGCTGATTGCCGCTGGTTGAAGCTTTGGCGATAACCCTTGCCGGGGTCGCGTTTGTCGCCGAAAAATGCTAGAAACTCTCTTATGATTCTTCTTTCCCCGAACAGGAGCCCGTAACCGGCATGAGCGATGAGCCGCGCGCCGAAACTGAAGCCTATGACAGCGCTTCCATCACCGTCTTGCGCGGGTTGGAAGCGGTGCGCAAACGGCCGGGCATGTATATTGGCGACACTGATGATGGCTCTGGCCTGCATCACATGGCCTTTGAAATCGTTGATAATGCGGTGGACGAAGCGCAGGCAGGTTTCGCCTCGGCCGTCTCCGTCACGCTGAATGGTGATGGCAGCGTTACCGTCATTGATGATGGCCGCGGCATTCCCGTTGATATCCATGCTGAGGAAGGCATCAGCGCTGCCGAAGTAGTGCTGACGCGGCTGCATGCCGGCGGCAAATTCAACCAGAATTCCTACAAGGTCTCAGGCGGCTTGCATGGTGTGGGTGCGGCGGTTGTGAATGCGCTATCCGAATGGATGGAAGTGCGCATCTGGCGCGGCGGCCAGCAATATCGGCTGCGCTTTGAACATGGGGACACTGTAGTGCCCTGCACGGCGCTTGGCCCTTCGGATCATCCAAACGGTACGGAAGTCACCTTCAAGCCATCCGCACTCACCTTCACCCGCACGGAATTTGAATTCGCCGTGCTTGAACGCCGCTTGCGTGAATTGGCCTTCCTCAATTCCGGCTTGCGCGTTCTGCTGCGTGATGAACGCCATGCAGAAGTGCAGGAAACCAAGTTTCATTTCGATGGCGGGCTTACGGCCTTTGTCGAATGGTTGGACAAGGGCAAGACACCGCTTTTCGCGACCCCAATCAGCCTGGCTGCGCGGGAACAGGATGGGATCAAGGTTGAGCTCTCACTCCGCTGGAATGACAGCTACCATGAAACCATGCTCTGCTTCACCAACAACATCCCGCAACGCGATGGCGGCGCACATCTGGCGGGTTTCCGCCAGGCGCTGACGCGCGTTGTGGCGAAGGTTGCGGAAGGCATCGCCAAGAAGGAAAAAGTCGCACTCACCGGCGAAGACATGCGCGAAGGCCTGACCGCCGTGCTTTCGGTGAAGGTGCCGGATCCGAAATTCAGCAGCCAGACCAAGGAAAAACTGGTTTCATCGGAAGTGCAGCCCGTGGTGCATGTGGCTTGCGCCGATGCGCTTACTCATTGGTTTGAAACGCATCCGAAGGAAACCAAGGATCTTGTAAGCAAGATCCTGGATGCGGCGACAGCGCGTGAAGCTGCGCGCAAGGCGCGCGACCTCACGCGCCGCAAGGGCGTGTTGGATGTATCATCCTTGCCGGGCAAGCTTGCGGATTGTCAGGAACGTGATCCGGCGAAAAGCGAATTATTCATCGTTGAGGGTGACAGCGCCGGCGGTTCCGCCAAGCAAGGGCGTGATCGCGCCTTCCAGGCGATCCTGCCGCTCAAAGGCAAGATCCTGAATGTGGAACGCGCGCGCTTCGACAAAATGCTCTCCAGTGCTGAAATCGGCACGCTGATCACCGCACTCGGCACCGGGATCGGGCGCGGTGAGCCATCGGAAGGTGGGTTTGATATCGGCAAGCTCCGCTATCATCGCATTGTCATCATGACCGATGCCGATGTGGATGGCAGCCATATCCGCACCTTGTTGCTGACCTTCTTCTTCCGCCAAATGCCCGAATTGATCACGCGCGGGTATCTGTATATCGCGCAGCCGCCGCTTTATCGCGCCAAGCGCGGGCAGGAAGAACGCTATTTGAAGGATGATCGCGGGCTGGAAGATTACTTGCTGGAAAAGGCACAAAACGTCGCAAGCTTGCGTCTGCCGGATGGGCGCGACCTGACTGGCGATGCCTTCCAGGCAGAACTTGATTTCCACCGTCAGGCGACATCGCGCATTCGCCGCCTGGCGGGTGCGGTGCCGGCGGATATCATCGAACAGGCAGCGATTACCGGCGCTTTGACCATGGAAAGCGATCGTGCCTTGGCCGCAGCGCAGGCTTTGGCCGCGCGGTTGGATGTTTTGGCGCCGGCTTCCGAACGCGGCTGGGTGGCGACCGCGGGCGATAACGGCCTGACACTCGCGCGCACCGTGCGCGGCGTTGGTGAGCGCCATATGCTGGACGCGACAGCGCTCCGCAGTGCAGAAGCGCGCTGGCTGGATGAACGGCGCGAAAGGCTAGCGGCGGATTTCCTGGGCGGCGCAGTGCTATCGCTGGACGGCGCGGAAGCCCAGGTGGTCGGGCCGCTCGCGCTGTTTGAAAAGCTGATCGCGCAGGGCCGCAAGGGGCTTTCCTTCCAGCGCTTCAAGGGCCTGGGTGAGATGAACCCCGATCAGCTTTGGAAGACCACGCTCGACCCCGCCATCCGCACGCTGCTCCGCGTGCGGGTTGAGGATGTGGAGGATGCGGAACAGGTCTTCTCCACCCTGATGGGCGATCTGGTGGAACCGCGCCGCGACTTTATTGTTGGCAATGCCTTGAAGGTTGCCAATCTGGACGTGTGAAGAACGCGTGGGATGGGATCAAGCCATCCCACCCCGCGCCGATACCGGCCACAGGCATTCCACGCGCCCCTTGCGGACGCCGACATACCAATCATAGCGATCCACTGTCGGGTCGCAGTGCCCCGGCACCAGGCGCAGCTTTTCGCCGAGCGCCGGCGCGCTGCCATCTTCGATCACGATCTTGCCGTGTTCATCAGACGCGCCCGCGTAGCGCAGCCCCGGGCGTTGCCAGACCTGCGGCATGCCGGAATCGACCGAAACGCCCTTATGCCCGCAATCCAGCACGGCAATGCCGGGCCCTGCCGTGCTCATGACTTGGGACAGCACGAAAAGAGATTGCCGGAAGGGTGGCGCATCCTCATTCGCCGCGTAATCCGCATCCATGAAGCAATAAGACCCCGCCTGGATTTCGGTATAGACGCCGCTGGCCGCTTCATGTCGGAAGGTGCCGGTGCCGGCCCCGCCCACAATCGGGCATTCCAACCCGCGCTGGCGAAGCTGTTCCACGGTACGCCTGGAACGCGCCACGGCTTCCCCAATCGCCACTGCCCGTTCTTCTGGTCCGCGCTTGTGCTGCGCTGAACCGTGATAGGCCTGCAAGCCACCAAAACGCAGATGCCGGCTGGCGGCAATGCGTTCTGCCAAGGCCACCGCCGGTGGACCATGTTCAACCCCGCCGCGCGCCATGCCGACATCAATTTCAACCAGCACCGGCAGGCGCAGGCCGGCAGCTTCGGCCGCCGCTTCAATCAGCGCGATCTGCGCGGCGTCATCCACACACACCGCCACTTCAGCGATGCGCGCAAGGGCCGCAAGGCGCGCCAATTTGCGCGGGCTGACCACCTGGTTGGTGACCAGAATATCCGGGATGCCGCCCCAGGCCAGCGCTTCTGCCTCAGCTACTTTTTGCACGCATTGGCCGACGGCGCCGCGCGCCATTTGCAGCTTGGCGATGACGCTGGATTTATGGGTTTTCGCATGCGCGCGAAGCTTGGCACCGGTAGGCGCCAGCAGCGCCGCCATGGTGTCAAGGTTATGTTCAAAAGCATCCAAGTCTATCACCAGCGCGGGGGTATCAATGTCTTCTTCGCGCATGCCGGGTTCGGCGGGCGGGTTTTGCAGCATGGGGAATCCTCCGTGGCTTTTCGCATCATAGCCACGCCCATGCGTTCCGCGCCAATCATGCAAGCCCAGGGGACAAAGCAGTAGGCACAAAAAAAGCGGCAGGGTTTCCCCTGCCGCCTTTTCTTGCCGAATGATCCGAAGATCAGAAGGCGATGCGCACACCGGCAACGAGCACCGTGATGTCACGGGTCAGATCAGGCGACGCAGCCGAACCAAAGTTGGTAAGGGTGGCGCCAGTACGGGTCGGAGCCGCCGTCGGGATGTTTTCGTCCTTGATCTGGTTGTAATTCGCGAACAACGTCATGCCAGGGGCCATGACATAGGCGACCCCCAGTCCAAGATAAGTCTGCGTACGGTCAGCCACCGTGCCGCCATTGTCCTGCGTGGCCAGCGCATACATCCCACCAAGGGTCACTGCACCAATGGTGTAGGTGATGCCCGCACCCCACTGATCGCTGCCATCAACGCCCTGATTGACCGCAGAGGTGGCCGGAGCGCCCCGGTAATTGCCCCAGGTGTAGTCACCGCCAATCTGAAAGCCGTAAGCGCGCAGCACAAGGCCGGCGGCATAGGTGGTGATGTTCTGCGGGATAGAGGTAAGAGGCGCACCAGTAGCCTGCTGATCTGCTGGTTCAGCAAATTGCGCGCCAATGGACGCGCCAACGCCAACAGGGCCGAAGGTGCCACGATAGCGCAGCGCCGCCGAAACTTCATTCAGAAGATTGGTGGCACCAGTGGTGCTGAAACGATCACGCTGAAATGCTGTGGTGCTGATCGGAGTATTCGGTTGCTCACCTTCGAACCGGTTTGGCGCATAAGACACGCCGGCATCGAAGCCCATGAATTGCGGGGAAAGGTAAATGATCTTGGTTGAGTCGTTACCGTCGCCAAAACCGGCCATGATGTAACCGGAGCTAACAACAAACTCGTCCCAAGCGCCCGAATCATCCATCCACAGCGTGCCAGGACGACGGACTTGGAGCAGGTTCGCCGCGCTGTCTTCCTGACCGAAGCGGAGTTCACCCCAGCTGCCCTTCACGAAGCCATACAGTTCATCATAATCCACGCCCGTGCCGGTGCCGGCGGTGCTGGTCATGGTGTCCATCTGCAGTTCGAACATGGCGCCGTAACGCATGCCGTTCGCCGCGATGCCATCAACATACAGGTTGATTTCCGATTCAGTGCGGAAGTCACTGCGCTGACGACCCTTCGCGTTCGTGATCCCGCCAGCGGTATTGCGGGCCAAGCCCTTATCCGCATCGTCCTGGACATTGCCCATGGAGAAGTCAAAGAAGCCACCCAGGCGCACGATCAGGCCGCTGGTGGTCGGCGTGGTCGGACGGTTCGGCACGCCATCCGCACCATGCGGGCCGGCGCCGGTGACGCCAACCGGGGTCTGGAAGGTGGCAGCGGCAGTGCCGGCGGGCGCCACGGAAGTGGCAGGCAGCGGCGGCGGAGCAGCCGGAGCGGCAACCGGCGCCGGACGAGCGGCCGGGCGGGCTTGTTGGGCGTTGGCAGCCTGCGCGACGAGCGCGAGACCAACAACAGCCGTTGTCCCCAGAAGAATTTTACGCATTCAAGTCCTCCTCATAGCCGGACGATCCGGCAGTGTTCCTCGGCCCCTGCCCCCGGCAGGAAGGAAGCCCCAAACACCCAATAAGCGCGCTCGGAGCATCCAGACCTTGCGAGACTATGAACATCTCAGCGCGCCTGCCGCAACCTCTCAGGAAGCTCTGGCGCGACTTGGCCACATCAGTGTGGTAAGTGTGCAACAGGGGGCATTAGCCCCCCAATGGCCGCGATCCCCGCTGCGCGGCGGGGTATGGCGCCAAGCCGGGCGGGGGCGATGCCCCCCAAAGCCATGCAGGGTGCTGGCAGCCTCCGCGCCAGGATGGCCCAACGCAGCGGGCCAAGCGCCGCTGCGCCGGGGTGGCTTTGCGTTGCGAATAGCGGCGACAGAAACAGACAATCGGGCTTCAACCGCCGTGCCCGCGCCGCGCCGCGCTGACCGCCATGGGCTGCCAAGGACATGATATAGCGTCCCGGTGCTGCCCGGCGCGCAATCAAAAAAGGCAGCAAACCCGCGCTTTCCCGCCGATCCGGCAGATGGAGCCCAGCGCGCAGCGCCAGCGCTGCCCGCCCCTCCCCCGCCAACAGCAGCCTAAGCCCGCGCTGCCGCGCAAGCCGCGCCACGGGCCGAAGCAGCCCCGGCGCCAAGCCCCTCGCGACCACCCCGGCGCCACGCGGCAGCGCCGCCATGGCCAGGCGCGGGTCTGGCAGGCGCAGGGGGTCGCTGAACAGCCAAAGCCGGGGCAGGCCGCCGGGCACTGGGCGGGCGAATCGGCCCCAGCCGGGGCGCGCCCCTGGAATCCTGCCCGATTCCCTGCCATTTGGCTTTGCCATGACCGATGCCCTTGCCATTGCCGACAACCTCTCCCGCATTCGGGCGCGAATCGGGGAAGCCTGCGCCCGCGCCAATCGTCCGGCAAATGCCGTGACCCTGGTGGCCGTTTCCAAGACCAACCCGGTGGAAGCGGTGGAAGCCGCCCTCGCCGCTGGGCAGATGGTGTTTGGCGAAAACCGGGTCCAGGAAGCGGCGCAGAAATTTCCGGGGCTGCGCGCCGGGCATCCGGGGCTTCAGCTTCATATCATTGGCGGCTTGCAGACCAACAAGGCGCGGGACGCCGTCAGGATCGCGGACGTGATCGAAACGCTGGACCGGCCCAAGCTGGCCGAAGCCATTGCCGATGCCATGGCCAAGGAAGGCCGCCGGCCCGATCTGCTGGTGCAGGTGAATACGGGGGATGAGGCGCAAAAGGCCGGCTGCCCGCGCGCGGAAACCGATTCCTTCCTTCGCGCAGCGCGGGATGATTTCGGCCTGCCGGTGAAGGGCTTGATGTGCATCCCGCCCGTGGAAGCCGATCCTCGCCCGCATTTCGCCTACCTCGCCAATCTGGCGGCGAAGCATGGGCTGCCCATCCTTTCCATGGGCATGAGTGGCGATTTTGAAGCTGCGATCGCCGAGGGTGCGACCCATGTGCGCGTGGGCAGCGCCATTTTCGGGGCGCGCGGCTAATCACGCATCCGCCGCTTGACGGCAGGGGCATAGCGCGGGATCACGCGACATCGTTTTTCCCACGGTGAACAATCCCATGACGCGCGTCTTTTCCGGCATTCAGCCTTCCGGCGTTCCAACCCTCGGCAATTACCTGGGCGCCATCCGCAATTGGGTGCCGATGCAGGATGCGCATGAAAGCATTTTCTGTATTGTGGATTTGCACGCCATCACTGTCTGGCAAGACCCGAAGGAGCTGTCGCGCCAAACCCGCGAAATGGCCGCGGCGCTGATTGCCTGCGGGCTTGATCCCAAGCGGTGTACGTTGTTCGTGCAATCCCATGTGCCGGCGCATGCGGAGCTTGGGTGGATTTTCAATTGCGTCGCGCGCATCGGCTGGCTCAATCGCATGACGCAATTCAAGGATAAGGCGGGGGGGGATCGGGAAGCGGCTTCAGCCGGGCTGTATGTTTACCCGAACCTAATGGCCGCCGATATTCTGGCCTATCACGCGACCAAAGTGCCGGTGGGTGATGACCAGAAGCAGCATCTGGAATTGGCGAATGATATCGCCCAAAAGTTCAACCATGATTATGGGGTGGAGTTCTTCCCGAATATCGAACCGCTGATCCAGGGGGTTGCGGCGCGCGTGATGTCTCTGCGTGATGGCACCAAGAAAATGTCGAAGTCGGACGCTTCGGACCAGTCGCGCATCAATGTGACGGATGATGCGGATGCCATTGCGTTGAAAATCCGCCGCGCCAAGACGGATGCTGAGCCGATCCCCGAACACATGGCAGGGTTGGAAGGCCGGCCGGAAGCGCGCAACCTGGTTGGCATCATGGCGGCGATTACCGGCACGCTGCCGGAAAATGTGCTGCGTGAGCATGCCGGGCAGGGCTTTGGCGCCTTCAAGGGCACGCTGACGGAAGCGCTTGTGGCGCATCTTTCCCCGATTGCCGCCGAAATGCGCCGGTTATTGACCGACCCCGGCGCCCTGGATGCCGCGCTGCATCTGGGGGCAGAGCGCGCCAATGCGGTGGCGGCACCCATCATGAAGCAGGCGCGGGAGATCATTGGGCTGCTCCCGGCCAGATGACTTCAGACTTGCCTTGCGGGGCGTCCTGACAAGTCGTTAAACTTTTCAAGGCATGACTGCGCCATGAAAGGGGGCAGCCGGCATGATCGGGCTGGATTGGGGCACCACATCTCTGCGCGCCTATCGGCTAGATCAGGCTGGGGCAGTGCTGGACAAGCGCGAAAGCAAATCGGGCATCCTGTCCGTGAAGCCCGGCGGCTTTCCTGATGAGATGCGCAAAATCGCCGAGGATTGGCTGGAAGCCGGCGAAAAGCTGGTGGTGATTTCAGGCATGGCCGGCAGCAAGCAGGGCTGGGCGGAAGCGCCCTATCTGGCCTGCCCGGCCACAGTGACAGACATTGCCCGCGCGACGCTGCCTCTACCTTTCCCGGCCACGCGGGTGCGTCTGGTGCCAGGCTTGAAGGCGCGTGATGCCGATGGCGTGCCGGAAGTGATGCGCGGGGAGGAAACGCAAATCCTGGGCGTGCTGGACCGCTTGCCCGAACAGGAAACAACGCTGTGTCTGCCCGGCAGCCACTCCAAATGGGTGCGGGTGCGTGGTGGGCAAATCCTTGATTTCTCCACGCATATGACGGGCGAGGTCTTCGCCGCCCTTTCCGCCCATACGATTTTGGCGCGCAGCCTGCATCGCGGTGCGGCGCATCATGCGGGCGCCTTTGCGCGCGGGCTGGATCGCGCGCGGCAGGGTGGCGGTTTGCTGCATCAGCTTTTCGGCCTGCGCAGCCTTTCGCTGTTTGATGCCATGCCGCAGATGGAAGCGGCTTCCTATCTTTCCGGCCTTCTGATCGGGCATGAGGTTGCATCGGCGCTCGAAGCCGGTGTGGCGCCACCCGTGCATATCATCGGTGCTGCGGCGCTGACCCAGCGTTACAGCGCTGCACTGGCGGCTTTTGGTGTGCCGAGTGTCGCGGAAGAAGAAGATGCAGCCGCTGCGGGGCTTTTTCGGATTGGTGCGGTGATAGAAGGCGCGTGACCTAAACTGCGGTGATGATGCGCTTCATCTCAGAAGCTGTTTTCGTCCAAGTTAATCCAGACAACAGCTTTGCACCCGCCGCGCCGATCGCCGCGGCGCGCGCGCGGTCTGAGTAGAGTATTTCCAGCATGGTAACGATTTCTTCGACATTGCTCTCACGCCAGCCAGGCGCAGCGGCGATGGGGCGTTGGTCCGTCAGCGCCAGCGCCGTACCATCCTGCAACAGATCAAGATGGCCGCTATTCGCGCTCAAGATGCAAGGCACACCGCAGGCCATGGCTTCCATCGCGACCAGATTGGTGCCGCCTTCGCAGCGATTGGGGAAGACCGCAGCATCCATTTCCCGCAATATGGTCGGCATGAGGGCATTGGCCACCATCCCGAGATTGAGAAACTGTTCCGGATTTATACCATTGGCCGTAGCCCAGCCATCCATGTCGGGCTTGCCATCCTGAGTGAAGGGGAGTGGCGCGGTGCGATCTGTCGAATTGATGCCCCGCGCGATTTCTGGCCAAAGATTGTCCCAGGCGGCAACCAGCATGGTATCCGGGTGGCGTGCTGCAAAAATACGCCAGGCCGCCATGACATTATCCTGCCCCTTGCGCGGTTCCAGCTTGCCGCCGCTGAAGACCAGGAAACGATCAGGGAAAAGCGCACGCTTCGGTGCGGGGTGAAACAGCGTGGCGTCTATGCCTTGCAGCACGGTTTCAACTCGCGGGATGCCATGCGCGCGCAGCACTTCGGCATTCCAACTTGACCCCGCGATGATGCAATTATGTCGCGCCACGGTTTTGCGCGCATCGCGGCCCAGATCCTCGGTCTCAAAAAACACTACACCGAGGCTTGGTTGGCCGCCAAGCGGGCCGCCATGCGGCCCAGGCTGGGACTTCAAGTCATTGCCCAAGGAAGTAAGCATCGCCGAATTGAGCACCATCTCAGTGGGCTTTTCCTTGAGCAGGCGCTGGCGCAAATCTCTGGACCGGATAATGAACGGGAACAGGGCCCGCCACCGTAGCGGATCAATGAAGACCGAATTGCTGCTGATTTCATGTGTAGAGGCTAGCGCAACACCGGGATCTGGCGCCCAAGAAAGAGCCAAATTCAACCCGTATACCCCCCAACCATGGATCGAGGTAGCGGGCCAGTCCATGACAACATGATTAGTCATGTGTTGAGGTTATCGCGCGTCTTATTGAGCCGTCAACGCCATAGCCTTTATCCCATGGACAGCGCGCCCCGGCAGCGCTTATGAGCGCGTCAAAACCAAAGGATAACGCCATGCCGAACGCCGCCCCATTCGCCCTTTCCCGCCGCGCCTTGATAGCTGCCTCCGCCGCCCTGCCTTTCGCCGCCAACGCGCAAGCGGCCTGGAAGCCATCCCGCCCCGTGACGCTGATTGTGCCCTTCGCCGCCGGATCGGGAACCGATTCAGTCTCGCGCCTGTTGGCGAGCCTGTTGGAACAGGAATGGGGATCGCAGGTGGTGGTGGATAACCGCCCGGGCGCAAATGGCGCGATTGCCGCGGTGGCCACTGCCCGCGCCGCGCCCGATGGCCATACGGTGATGATCACCACGAATAGCCCGCATGGCGCGACGCCCGCGCTGATGAAGCGCCCAACCTATGACGCCATCAATGAGTTCACGCCGATTGGGCGCATGGGGACTTACATTTTCGTGCTCGCAGTGAATGACCAGGTGCCGGTGCGCAACCTGCAAGAATTCCTGGCCCTGGCGCGGTCCCAGCCTGGCAAGCTGACCTATGCTTCTGGCAATACCACCGGTGTGGTGGGCGGTGCCATGCTGACCTCCATCGGCAATATCCAGATGGAGCATGTGCCCTATCGTTCTACCCCGCCGGCGATGACGGATGTGATTGCGGGGCGTGTCACGGGCATTATCGTGGATGTGGCGGCCTCGCGCGGCTTTTTGCAGGAAGGCAAGCTGCGCTCGCTTGGTATTACTTCCGCCACGCGCACGCCGCTTTTGCCGAATGAACCAACACTCGCCGAAGCGGGCCTGCCCGGCTTTGAATTGCTGTCCTGGATGGGCGCGGTTGGCCCGGCGCGCATGCCGCCTGAAATCGTCACCGCCTGGAATGCGGCGCTGCGTAAGGTATGGGAAAGGCAGGAAACCGCTGATCGGCTGGCGAACTTTGGGATCGAACGTGTGACCTCCACGCCCGAGGAATTCGGCGCCTTCATCCGCAGCCAGATCGAAACCTGGGCACGGCAGATCAAGGCAGCGGGGATCGAGCCAGAATAGGGCGTGTCAAATTTTGGCCATTTGCGGCAGCGCAAGCCTTGAAATCGCCACCTTTGCTTATCATTTAAGCACGAAGCGCACCGGGGAGGGCTGCGCAAAGCGATCAACCAAGGGGATTACTATGACCATTTCCTACAATGCTACCGCCCAAGGGCTTGAGCGTATTCTCTCGGAACTGGCCGATTCCTGCCCTATGGAACGTGCCCGCCTTGAAGCGGCTGCGCGTATCCTGACCGCAGCCCGCCGCGCCGCCGGCTTGCACCTTCCCGCTTCCGACGCCACCCGAGCGGTCGCTGAGATCCTGCGCCATTGGGAACCTGAGGCGGTGACGGCATTGGAATATGCCGAAACGCTGCCCGAAGCCGCGCTGGACCGCCTTTTGCGCGCCTCCCCGGCCTGGGCCGCTGCTGCCCGCCGTGCCGTCGCCACGCCAGATCGGCACGCGGCCTGAGTTTTCACGCCTCCCCCATTGCGGCCCGGCTACCTGATGGTAGGCGGGCCGTTTTCATTTTGGGCCGGTTTCCTAAAGGCGCATGCCCGCCTATAAGGCTGCATCCTGGGCCGTTGGCCGGAGTTTCAGTGCCATGATGCAAAAACGAAGCAAGCCTAATGAACCGCGCCGGGTGCTGCTGCTGACCGGCGCCTCCCGCGGGATTGGGCATGCCACGGTGAAGCGCTTTTCCGCCGCCGGTTGGCGCGTGATCACGGTGTCGCGGCAGCCCTTCCCGGAACAATGCCCCTGGGAAATGGGGCCTGAGGATCACATTCAGCTTGATCTGGGCGACCCTGCACTGACCGAGGCAATGATCCCGGAAATCCGCGCGCGTTTGGCCCCGGATGGCGGCATGCTGCATGCGCTGGTGAATAACGCCGCGATTTCGCCAAAGGGCGAGGGTGGGGCGCGGCTTGGCACGCTGACCATGCCGACGGATGGGTGGCTCCGCGTTTTTCAGGTGAATTTCTTCGCCCCCATTCTGCTGGCGCGTGGCCTGGTGGATGAATTGGCGCGCGCCAATGGTTCGGTGGTGAATGTGACGTCCATCGCCGGCGGGCGGGTGCATCCTTTTGCGGGCGCGGCCTATTCCACTTCCAAGGCGGCGCTGGCGGGGCTGACGCGCGAAATGGCGGCAGATTTCGCCCCGCGCGGTGTGCGCGTGAATGCTATTTCGCCGGGTGAGATTGATACCTCCATCCTTTCCCCGGGGACGGATAAGATCGTGCAGGAACAAATCCCAATGCGTCGGCTGGGCCGGCCAGAGGAAGTGGCGCAGGCCATTTATTTCCTGTGTACCGAGGCGTCTTCCTATGTGAATGGCGCGGAAATCCATATCAATGGTGGCCAACACGTTTAGGTTGGTTTGACGCGTGACGCCCGCTCCGCGCACCAGCCTTGCCGCCTTTGGCCTGCTGCTACCGCTACTGAAGCCCTATCTGCCGCGCGTCATTGCCGCCATCGCATCGCTTCTGCTGGCGGCTGGGCTGACACTCGCGCTTGGCCAGGG
The DNA here is from genome assembly GCA_943370125.1 of Allobosea thiooxidans. Lineage (GTDB taxonomy): Bacteria > Pseudomonadota > Alphaproteobacteria > Acetobacterales > Acetobacteraceae > Neoroseomonas. The sequence goes on from CALRPR020000029.1 coordinate 24,570, forward strand.
CCTCAAACACCTCATTGATGATGGCTTCGCCGGCGGGCTGGGCGCTTTGGACAGCGCCGCGCTGGTGATGGGCGCTTTGATCACCGCCTTGGCCATCACCACCACCACACGGTTTTATCTGGTGTCCTGGTTGGGCGAACGGGTGGCCGCCGATTTGCGGCAGCGCTTTTTTGACCATGTCACCGGGCTTTCGCCCAGCTATTTCGAATCCGCGCGCATCGGCGATGTCATGTCGCGCCTGACGGCAGATATTGGGCTGCTGCAATCGCTGATTGGGTCTGCCATTTCCATGGGGGTGCGCCAGGCCATCACGGGTGCTGGCGCCTTCCTTATGCTGGTGCTGACAAGCGCGAAACTCGCGGGGCTGATTGCGCTGATCCTGCCCATGGTTGTGCTGCCTTTGGTGTTTTTTGGCCGGCGCGAAAGGCGGCTTTCCAAGGCGGCACAGGAAAGCATTGGCGATCTGGCGGCGCAGGCGGAAGAAACGCTGGGCGGTATTCGCGCCATTCAGGCTTTCACGCAGGAAGATCGCGCGCGGGCGCGCTTTGCTGAGGGATCGGAAGCCGCGGTACGGGCGGCACTCCGGCGTGTATTCTCCCGCAGCCTGCTGATCCTGGCGGTTATTCTGCTTGGCTTCGGGGCCATCACCTTCAGTCTTTGGGTGGGTGGGCGCGATGTGATCGAGGGGCGGATTTCGGGTGGCGAATTATCCGCCTTTGTTTTCTACGCCGTGCTGATGGCTTCTTCCGGCGCTACGGTCAGCGAATTATGGGGCGAAATCCAACGCGCGGCGGCGGCGGCGGATAGGCTCGGCGAAGTGCTGGCGATTGCGCCCGCCATCGCAGCCCCCGCGCACCCGCTGCCCTTGCCACCCGCGCAAGGCCGCGTGGTGTTTGAAGCGGTGACGCTGCGCTACCCGACGCGGCCGGATACTGCGGCGCTCAGTGATTTCAGCCTGGTGGTGGAACCGGGGGAGGCGATTGCGCTGGTTGGTCCCTCGGGCGCGGGCAAGACATCGGTGCTGTCGCTGCTGCTGCGCTTTTATGACCCAAGCGCGGGGCGCATCCTGCTGGATGGGGCGGAGATTACGCAGCTTGACCCGCGCGCGCTGCGCACCCGCCTGGGGCTGGTGCCGCAGGAGCCGGTGATTTTCAGCGCCAGCATCGCCGAAAACATCCGGCTTGGCCGGCCGGATGCCACTGACGCAGAAGTTGCAGCGGCGGCCGAGGCCGCAGCGGCGGCAGAATTCATCGCCGCCCTGCCGCAGGGCTTTGCCACCGAACTAGGCACGCGTGGTGTCACGCTTTCCGGCGGGCAGCGCCAACGCTTGGCGATTGCACGCGCCATCCTGCGCGACCCGACGGTGCTGCTGCTGGATGAGGCGACGAGCGCTTTGGATGCGGAAAGCGAATTCGCGGTGCAACAAGCGCTGGCGCGGCTGTGCAAGGGGCGCACCAGCATTACGGTGGCGCATCGCCTGGCCACGGTGCGGCGTGCGGATCGGATTGTTGTGATGGATGCAGGCCGCATCATTGCCATCGGCACGCATGAGGCGCTGCTGGCCGAAGGCGGGCTTTATGCGCGGTTGGCGGCGTTGCAGTTTACGGATGGGGAGAGGCGTGGTGCGGCTTACCCGTGACGGGGAGGCTTGAGGAGCAAGAATGGGCTAGCTACACCAGTGCATTACTATAATTTCATGATTGTCAAAAATGACATGTTCATGTTCAGTTAATTCATCCAACGAAAAACATGGTGCCGCCCATGCCTCTGAATGATGAACACGAAGAAGATCATGATCACATTCATCCCCCGCCACGGCTAGAACTGCTTGAGGCTGAGGCCAATGGCTTCGGCGTGCCCAGCACCACCAATGGCAATCAAAGCGGCGCGGGCTTCCAGAGCCTCTCTAATGGCAATTTTGTCATCTCCTTCCTGTCCAGCAGTGCCGCCGATGATGGCCAGGACATAAGGGCGCGGTTCTTTCGCCTGGATGGATCAGCGATCGGTAACGACATTCGGGTGAATGAGACCACCGCCGGGACCCAAACCGGCGTGAGTTCCCTCGCGCTGACTGATGGCTCCATTCTGATCACTTGGCGCTCACCCGATCCTGCCAATGCTGGCAATTCCCATCTCTTTGGCCGGCGCTTCAGCGCCGATGGAGTGGCCTTGACGGGAGAGGTTCAACTCAGCGCCAGCGGCGCAGACGGGTCCTACAGCTTCACCCAAAGGAGCGGCAATACCGGTTCGATCATTATTGCATACCAGAATGATGGTGAAATTCAGGGCCGAAGTTTTGATCCCTCGAACCTGGCGGCTAGGACCAGCGAGACCCAGCTCAATACGACGCTTACAGGCACGCCTGCCACGATTGGGTTGCAGGGCCTTTCCAGTGGAAATTTACTGTTGCGTTTCGAATCGCCCGAAGGCGGCACGAACGGCACTGAAATCCGCAACCGGGTATTTTCCGTTGACAGCAACGGCAACTTGACCGCGGTCAGCATTAACTCCTCCACCAATGACTATCTGGTGAATACGACCGCGAGTGGCGATCAGACCGGCATTCGCAGCAATCGGCTTGCCGACAGCCGGGTGCTAGAGGTCTGGCAATCCACCGATACAGGCGATGGCTCGGGTACCTCGCTGCGTGCCCGCTATCTCGCCAGCGATGGCGCGCCTACGGGCACCGACTTCATCTTCAACACCACCACAACCGGCGATCAGCGTTCCCCCACCATCCTCGGCTTCAACGACGGGCGGCGCTTGGTCTGGTGGCATTCCTTTGAAGGCGGCAGCGGCGTCACCGACACCATTCGCGGGCGATGGGTGGATCATAATGGCGTGCTTGGCGCCAGTGATTTCGTCATAACCTCGCTGCAAGATACATCTGTGCCGAGCTTCGGCCTTGCGCTACTGGCGGACCAGAGCGTGGTTGCGATTTATGGCGGTACTGATGCCTCGGATGGCAGTGGCACTGGCATTCATGCGACACGCGTGATGAGCCTGGGCGCGTCGCTTTTCCCCGCCCCTGGCACGCCAAATGAGTTGACCTTGCCACCCGTATTGGCAAGCCCATTCGATGATCCCCTGCCCGAATATGATTGGGCCACGGCTGCCGCGCAGATCTCACGCAACATCACCAGCACTGATGCGCGCTTTACCAATGGTCTTGGCAATTCCCTTAGCCTGACTTTTGCATTCCGCGATACTGCGATGGGTGCGCCAACGATGACCAGCGGCGCATCGGGCTTTCAGCGACTGAATGAGACCCAAATTTCCGCCGCGCTTTACGCCATTCAGCAGTGGCAGGATCTGGCCAATATCACGCTGACGCGTGTTCAGGACCCAGGCAGCGCATACAGCAACAACGCGCAATTCACCTTTTGGAACTATACCGGCGCCACATCGGGTTCAGGTCCCGCCAACGCCGCTGGCTACGGCGGTTCGACCAATTCAACTGGTGTTTGGCAGAATAGTGTCTACTTCAACGCGCAAACGAATCACGCCATAGCGCCCACTGATGCCAATGGCGGGTTCGAACTCTACATTCATGAAGTAGGCCATGCTCTCGGCCTTTCTCATCCGGGCCCCTATAATGTTGGCGGCACCGGAAGCTATACCGCCTATGCGCGCAATGCGATCTTCTTTGAAGATTCAGAACAGTATACGGCGATGAGCTATTTCAACGGAAATGCGACTCACGCGTTTTTGGGCTCTGTCAGTTCTGCCACACCACTGCTCTACGATATTGCCGCGATCCAGCGCCTTTATGGCGCCAATATGACCACACGCACCGGTGACAATGTCTATGGCTTCAACGCCAATGCCGGCCAGGCGTTCCTGATATCAAACGCTGATCAGCAGACCAATTTTTCGGTTTGGGATGCTGGCGGGCGTGATGTATTCGACTTTTCCGGCTACGACGAAACGCAATGGATCAACCTGAATGCGGAAGCTTTCTCCTCGGTCGGGGGGCTTCGCAACAATATCTCCATCGCCAGGAATGTGACGATTGAAGATGCCTATGGCGGGTCAGGCGCTGATTCTATTCTGGGATCTGCGGCGGCCAATCTGCTGCGTGGCAATGCCGGGGCCGATAGTCTGGATGGGGGTAGTGGTAATGACACGCTGGAAGGTGGCGCGGGCAATGATCTTTACATTGGCGTCAGCGGGGGTGATCGGATAACCGAAGCTTCCGACGGTGGTGCGGATACGATCATCGCCAACAGCAGCCTCGTTATGCCGGACAACATTGAAGTTGCTGTTATTGCTCCCGGTGCGGTCAGCGTCAGCCTTTCCGGAGGCGCAGCACATGACATGATCATGGGCAATGAACTCCGCAACATCATTTCCGGTGCTGCCGGCAATGACACATTGAATGGCCAGGGTGGCGATGATGAGATTTCTGGCGGCGAGGGGAATGATCTTCTGGTTGCCGGCGCCGGAGCCCGATACCTGGACGGAGGAGCGGGCGATGACGTGATCCTTGTTGGTAACACCGTCCTTGCCGATATCATGGCGCTGTTCAGCCTGCCTTGAAATGATCAGGCCAAAGCCATCCATGGGCTAGGTACTCAGCGCCTTTACGCCATTCACGCCAGCCCACGGCGCAGGAAAATGCCAATCGGCACCATGCCGGGGATCACCTCACGCACAAAAACCTCAAGGCGTGTGAGGAATGCCGGTAAGGCCGGCGGTGGCGCCGGCGCTGCGCCAAGTGCAGTGATCAAGCCAGGCGCGGCAAGGCGCGCGGCTTCTACCGCGGTGTCTCGCCAATGCACCAAGCCTCCATCGGCGCGCAACGGTGCCAGCATATCCGGCAGCCGCGCCAGAAAATCCGGCCATAAAGCCAGATGCAAATAAAGGCTTGGCACCACCGCGCCATCGGAAAGCCCATGCGCGGCTGTCAGGGCATGAATTTGCGCCTGTAGCGCCGGGGGCAAGGCCGCAAGCCGCGGCAATGGCGGCGGGGTGGGCAGCATCGGGCCGCGCAAGGCCGGCACCATCGGTGCACCAGGCGCCATGCCCTGCTGGCGCAGCAATATCGCTGTCAGCAGGCCAAGATTCGTCGTATTGCCGCGATGATAAACCTCAATGAGCGCGGCAATGCCGGCCGGCATGGCAGAAGGCGCCGGAGCAGAGGCAGGCAGGGTGATGGCCGCCGTTATGCGATCCCGCGCCGCCGCAGCAGCGCCGGAAGCAAGCGCCGGCGCCGCCTGCGCCCAAAGCCAATCCAATACACCCGGTAAGGCCGCCGCATGGCGCCAGATCAGGTTCACCTGGCCAATGCCGATACCCTCATTCAAGCCAGTATAAATTGCGGCAATCGCGGGTGGGGCTTCCGCTTCGCGGATTTCAGTAAGACCAGTGCCGGACATGGATCAGAACTCCTCAAAAATCCGGCCACAGCCTTCACGCTTTTCCGCAATCCCATTGGCGCGTAGCGCATGCCAATAAGTCGCGGCATTGATCGCGAGCACCGGCTTGCCCAACCAAAGCTCGGCGGCTGCCGCCACGCGGATCATGGAAAGATTGGTGCCCACCTGCACAATCGCATCCACATCATCACCATCAAGCTGCTTCAAGGCCGCAACACATTCAGCGGGCGTCACCTGCGCAATGCCGGTCCAACTGCGGCATTGCAGCGCAATGTCGCGCACCACAGTGAAACCCATATCGCCGAAATACCGCGCCACTTCCGCATTCATCACCGGCCAATAAGGTGTGAGCACCGCAAGGCGCCGAATATCACCAAAGGCATTCAAGGCCGCGGTGCAGGAATGGCTGCCAATGCTGATCCCAAGGCCAGAGACATCCCTGACCTGCGCCACGAAATCATCAGCGCCCTTCTGCCCACCAAAGAAGGTAATGGCCGACATGCCCATCACCAGATAATCCGGATGGCAGGTCATCACACTGCGCACCGCATCCATCGTGTTGCCACTGATCACCGAAATCCCGGCACGAAAACTTTCATTGGAAACGGCATCCGAATCAGGCGTGAAAATGCGGCTATAGTGATTGGTCACACCCGCCGGGCGCAGCGCGTCATAATCCGGCTGCACCACCGTATTGGTGGAAGGACCCATCACACCAAAAAGCTTTCGCCAGCCTAGGATATCGCGGGACATCGGCACACTCCTTCCCAAAATCACTATAACAGAAACGGGAGGGCTCTGCCCTCCCGCACCCACCCGCCAAGGGCCGGGAGGCCCTTGGAACCCAATACTTGGGCCTGTGCAGCGGCAGAAGGGCACGCTAAAGCCGCTTTATGCGTTTCGAACCCAGCCCCCGCCCCGCCCTTGCTGAAATCCCCGGCTCCTTGATCCGTGAGGTCTCCGAAGTTGGGCGCTATATGCAAGATGTCATTCCCCTCTGGTTTGGGGAGCCAGATACCGTCACGCCGGATTTCGTGCGGGAAGCGGCGAAGCTGGCGCTGGATGAAGGCAAAACCTTCTACGCGCCCAATCCCGGTATTCCGCCGTTACGGGAAGCCATCGCGGCCTACCTCCAGCGCAATAATCGCCCTGTCGGCACAGCGCGCGTCGCCGTCACGGCATCGGGCGTCAATGCGCTGATGCTGGTGGCGCAAGCGCTGCTCTCGCCGGGTGATGGCGTGGTGATACCAACGCCCGCCTGGCCCAATATGGATGGCATTGCGCGCGTGATGGGTGCGGAAGTAACCGACATGCCGCTTCGCCTCATGAACGGTATCTGGCGCGCGGATTTGGATGAATTGCTCGCCGCCATCACGCCCCAAACGAAGCTGTTGTTCCTGAACAGCCCCGGCAATCCCACGGGCTGGACGCTGACTGCCGAAGAACAGCGCGCCATTCTGGCCAAATGCCGCCAGACCGGCACCTGGATCCTTTCTGATGATGTCTATGAAAGGCTCTATTTCGCCGGCGACGCCGCGCCTTCCTTCCTGGAAATCGCCGATGAGCAGGACCGCGTGGTCTCAGTCAATTCCTTCTCCAAATCCTGGGCGATGACCGGCTGGCGCCTGGGCTGGATTGTGGCGCCGCCCGCCCTGATGGATGCCATCGGCAAGCTCAATGAATTCAACATGTCATCCGCGCCCACCTTCATCCAGCATGCGGGTGTTGTGGCACTGGATAAGGGCGATGCCTTCATCGCGGAAACCCGCGCGCGGTATTTGAAGGCGCGTGATATTGCCCATGCCGCGCTTTCCACTGTGCCCGGCATCACCGCACCGCGCCCGGATGGCGCGATGTATCTGTTCCTGAAGGTGGAAGGCTGCACGGATAGCCTGGCACTCGCGAAATCCCTGCTGCATTCGGCGCGGGTTGGTATTGCGCCGGGTGCCGCCTTTGGCGCAGGCGGCGAAGGCCATTTGCGGCTTTGCTTCGCGCAAAGCGAGGCACGCATCCGCGAAGCCAGCGGGCGTCTCGCGGAAGCGCTGACGAAACGCTGATGAGCGTTACCGGCGCAGCTCCCCCGCGAATTCCAGGATTTCGCGGGACCGCGTAACCCGGCTGCCCCAGACGCGGTCGAATTCCGCGATCAGCTTCGTGAGCGCAGGTGAGCCCGGCAGGGCTTCAACCGCCGCCATGCTCGGGAATTCGTAAAAGGCGAAATGGAGCGAAGGGTCCGTCTTGCTCCAGCAGCGCCAGGCATGGGCGACGCCGAAGGCGGTCAGCGCATCGGGCAGGTGTTCCTTTTCATACCAGGTATCGAAAGCGGGCCGATCCGCTGGGTCTGCCACCACAGCGCGCACCATGAAGAAAGCCTTGGACATGCGTGTTTCCTGTATTGAACGGCCCGACTGGGCATCGCTGGATATAGGGGCACATCACGATCGGGATATCAACGCTTGGGCGGCCCAGCCTGGTGCGCCGAGGGCATGCACGGGAAGCGAACGCGCTTGTGTCAGTGGCTAAAGGCCTGCCACAATATGTTGGAAGCACTGTCCTGAATTTCGTGCCGAGTCGCGCGTTTTGGTTTTGTTCTTTTTGGCGCATTTATCTATTTGACAACCAAAGAAAAAATAATTAATGCCCGTCGTTAAAGGTTTTGCTTTGTTCCCTGTGTTCAGGAAGGGCGCCTTATCACGTCGCGAATCGGGCGCCCTGGCATCCCTCAGCGCCGTGCCAAAAGCAGCGCCAGCACCATGATCCCGCCTGCCGCCAGCCCCAGCGTGGCCGGTAAGCCAAAAATCATATCCCCCAGCCCATAGAAGATCGGGCCAAGCGATTGGCCGCCAAAAAAGGCAAAGGCATGCAAGGACATGGCACTGGCCCGCGCCTGGGGGGCGAGTTCTGTCGCGCGGGTCTGGATGGCGTTGTGGATCATGTAGAACCCAAGCCCGAGCCCAAGCCCCGAGAGGGCCGCAATCACCAAGGATGGCGCCAGGGCAAAGCCGATCAGCGCGGCCGCTGCGGTGGCGCCGCCAATGCGGATCACGCCGGCCTGGCCGAAGCGGGCCAGTAGCGGCGCGACCAAGGCGGCAAAGACCAGCCCACCAAGGCCAAAGGCGCCAATGGCGAAGCCGGCTTCCATGGTGCTGCCAATGCCGCGTGTGATCAGTAGGGGCGCGATGAAGGGAAAGGTGCCAAAGACCAAGCCGCCTTCAACGGCCACGGCGGCGAATAAGGGCAGCGCGGCAGGATTGGCGATGATGCCGCGATAGCGTTGCAGCGCCACCACCGGGTCATAGCGGGTCATGACTTCGCGCGCGGCGCCTCGGGCGGCCAGGATCAGGGCGACAAGCCCGATGAAAGCGGCGATGGCGCAAACCACCAATACGCCGCGCCAGCCGGCAATGGCGGCGATGGGCCCTGCCACCACGCCGCCCGCAATCTGCCCGCTGATGCCAAAGACCAGAATGCGCGATAGCGCTACCTGCCGGTATTTCAGCGATACCGCATCCCCCATGATGGCAAGCGTGAGTGGCATCATGCCCCCCGCTGCCATGCCGGAGGCCGCGCGGAACGCCATCAGCCAGCCAAAGCTAGCCGAAACCGCAGCAGCGAGCAGCATGACGCCCAGCATTGCCACGCAGATCATGACAATCCGCCGCTTGCCGATGGAATCCGCCACCGGCCCCAGGATCGGCTGCACCAGGGCGAAGGGCAGGGTATAGGCGGTGCCGAGCAAGGCGGCCTCGGCCACGGTCACGCTGAATTCCCCGGCGATTTCGGCGACGGTGGGGTCAGTGACGCGTGTCGCAAAGGCGCCGGCAAAGACCGCCGGGCCGAAAATCGCCAGCACGCGGCGCATCTTGGCCTTTTCGGCGGCTTCGCTTTCCTCGCTTGCCGTCACGCGCGGGCGGCTTTGGCATTGGCGATGAAGGCTGCGATGGCGGCGGGGTCCTTGATGCCTCGCGCGCGTTCAACGCCGGACGACACATCCACGCCCGGCGCGCCAGAGGCCGCGATGGCCTCGGCCACATTGGCCGGCGTCAGCCCGCCCGCGAGCAGCCAGGGGCGCGGAGGTTGTTCGCCCTTCATCAGCGCCCAATCAAAGGCCAGCGCATTGCCCCCAGGCAGCGCGCTGCCAGGCGGTGGTCGGGCATCGATCAAGAAGTAATCCACCTGATCGGCGTAATCCGGCAGGCGCGCGAGATCGGCCTTGCTGCCAATGCCAAGCGCCTTCATTACGGGCTTGCCGAAACGCAAGCGGATTTCGCCGGCCCGGGCCGGGCTTTCTTCCCCATGCAATTGCAGGATATCGAGCGGCACTTCGGCCAAAGTCGCGGCCAGGGTGGCGTCATCGGGGTCCACAAACAGCCCGACGCGCTTCGGGCCGCCCGTGTAGGACCGCGCGAGCAAACCGGCCTGATTGGCCGTCACAGCGCGCGGGGAGGGTGGGAAGAAGACGAAACCCACCATATCCGCCCCGGCTTCACGCGCGGCTTCCAGCCCGGTCACGTCCTTGATGCCGCAAATCTTGACCAGCACCGCCTCAAAGCCCTGCCGCGATGGCAGCGGCGGCGGCTGCCGGGTCCGGCGCGCCGGTGATGGGGCGACCGACCACGATCCAATCCGCCCCGGCGGCCACAGCCTCGGCGGGCGTGGCGGTCCGGGCTTGGTCGCCAAGCGCGCTGCCGGCGGGGCGCACACCTGGCACGACCAGGAAGGGGGCCGGGCCAAGGGCTGCGCGCAGCACGCCGGCTTCCTGCGGGCTGCACACCAGCCCATCCGCCCCGGCAGCGAGCGCCAGGCGCGCCAGGCGCAGCACCTGATCAGCGGGGCTTGCCGCAACCCCCGTGCTGGCCAAGGTTTCGGCGTCAATGCTGGTCAGAACCGTGACGGCCAGTAGCATGGGGCGATCGGCGCCGGCTTTCTCGGCCTCGGCCCGCGCGGCGGCGATCATGGCGGCACCGCCGGCGGCATGCAGCGTCATCATGGCGGGCTTCAACGGCAGCAGGGAACGCACCGCGCCCGCGACAGTATTCGGGATGTCGTGCAGCTTCAGGTCCAGGAAAATGGGGCGATGCCGCGCCATGGTGCTGACAATGCTGGGGCCGGCTGCGGTGAAAAGTTCAAGCCCCACCTTCAGCAGCCCGCAATGTGGCGCGAGGCTTTCGGCCAGGGTCTGGGCGCGCGGCGCATCGCCTGAATCAAGCGCTGGGATGATGCGGGCGGCGCCGCTGGCGGGGCGCTGAATCATGATTGGGTCAGGGCCCTTTGGTCAGCGACTTCCTGCGCGGCGCTGGCGTTGAGCGCGGTGATCCGCGCTTCAAGTTCCGCCACGCGGCGTTCTGCGGCGCGGCCACGGCGGCGCGCGGGCACGGCAGCGGCCCAGGCGATCAGCGCGCCCAACAGGAAGGCCGCAGCCGCGATGGACAGCACGGCAATCGCCGCGGAGGCAGTCCAGGCGACGTCAAAGGGCCAGAGGCGCAATTCGATGCTCTGCGGATTGGAGAGCGTGAAGAGCACCACCAGAATGGCGAGTGGCAGAAAGATGAACCAGCGCATTGCGGGGCCTTTGGGGTTAAGCGACCCACACAATCCCCGGCAGCGCCTTCGCGTCAAGGCTCAATGCGGTTGGACTCTGCCTTCTTGGCATCCGGCACTTGTACATGGGGCAGGTTAGTGGCTCGCTTCTGTTCTCACGAACGTTTCGATCCTGGACCGCATCTTGTTTGTAAGTTCATTATTTCGGCAGATTGCGTAGCGATTGAATACATTCATAGCACGGGTACACTCGCCATTCATGGCCAGGGTGTGGGCACCACGATTTGCTACATCCCAAGCGTGGGTTCCCTCAGGAAAGTGCATCCAGTCGTGGGCGACTCTCAGCGTTGAACGGGCACAATCTGAAATCGGGGTGGCGGTGTCTTGCCCCCCAGTGAAAACTAAAACGGGAGCGCTGTACGGCCCAAGACGTGGGTAGGAGCTAGCCCGCATTATTCACCAAGAGTTGGCGGATGTGGTATATCCTTTTGAAATATCGTATTATTTTGCTGTTGAATTTCAAAACCCACGCATTCAAAGGCCACACCCGCCGTGACGGAAACTACCCCATCTCTGCCCGGCCTGTCACCTGTTTCTGGCAAGTCGCTGATTGCCCGCTTTGACGGCGGGGACATGTCCTCTGATGGCGGG
>CALRPR020000030.1:0-35805 GCA_943370125.1 Allobosea thiooxidans
ATTGATAGAACCTGGCATGCGTGTGCGCCACCCAACGGAAGCGGATTGGGGCCTGGGCTAGGTCCAATCCGTGGTGGGGGAACGCGTCACGGTCAATTTCGAGCATGCCGGCAAGGTATTGATCAATGCCCGCCTGATTGACCTGATTATCGAGGCTCCACCGGCAAGATGACCGATATCTTCAACGCTGCCCTGCCGGTGCTGACCGATTGGCGGCTGCTGGGCGCTGCCCTTGCCACTGCCATTGCCGGCCTGATGCGCGGCTATGCTGGCTTTGGAACGGCGGTGATCCTGGCGCCGATCTATTCCGTGCTTTGGGGCCCCAAGGCCGGGGTGCCGGTGATGCTGCTCATGGAACTTATCGTGTCCATCCAACTGCTCCCCAGCGCCTTCAAGGATGCCGACCGGCGCGTGATCCTGCCGATTGGCGGCACGGCTGCGCTGATGACGCCGCTTGGCGCCTATGTCCTGATCACCGCAGATGGAGAGGTACTGCGCCGCGCCATTGGCGCCTTTGTGCTGGTTTTTGGCGGGTTGTTGCTTTCGGGCTGGCGCTACAACGGGTCTCGCCCCTTGCCGCTGAATATGGCCGTGGGGGCGGTTTCAGGCTTGCTCAAGGGCTCCACGGGCATGTCCGGGCCGCCGGTCATTCTTTATCTGCTGGCGGGGCCGGAAGCGGCCAAGACGCATCGGGCCAATCTGATCCTGTTTTTTTCGGTGATTTCGGTGATTTCCGTCTTCCCGCCCCTTTTTCTAGGGCTGATTGACCTATCCGTGCTGATCCGCACTGCGGTGCTGCTGCCCATTATGGTGCTTTGCGTGCCCATTGGGGCGCGGCTTTTCCATGTGGTGCCGCAAAGCTGGTATCGGCCCTTTGCGCTGATTGTGCTGATTGGTGCGGGGTCCATCGCGCTACTTGTATGAATAAAGGGTCTTGCACCGGACCCCGCTTCGCCCCCAAATCCTGCCTATGAATGCTGTCGCTCCGCAATCCGCGCCTCTCATGGACCCCTTCGGGCGCCACGTATCCTATTTGCGTGTCTCGGTGACTGATCGCTGCGATCTGCGCTGCGTCTATTGCATGGCGGAAGACATGACCTTCCTGCCCAAGGCGGAAATCTTGACGCTTGAGGAATTGGAACGCCTCTCGGCCGCCTTCATCGCGACCGGCGTGGACAAGATCAGGCTGACAGGCGGCGAGCCCTTGGTGCGCAAGAATGTGATGTCCCTGATCCGGGGCTTAGGCCAGCGCATCGGGCCTGGTGGCTTGCGCGAACTGACCCTCACCACCAATGGCACGCAATTGGTGCGCTATGCGGATGAGCTTTTCGCGGCCGGTGTCCGGCGCATCAATGTCTCGCTAGATACTTTGGATGCGGATGCTTTCGCTGCTGTCACGCGCTGGGGCAAAATTGAACAGACTTTGGATGGCATTTTCGCCGCCAAGGCCGCCGGGCTTGCCGTCAAGATTAATGCTGTCGCGCTGAAGGGCGTGAATGAGCATGAATATGACCGCATGATCGCCTGGTGCGGTGAACATGGTTTTGATCTTTGCCTGATTGAAACCATGCCGATGGGCGATATCACCGGCGATCGCACGGATCAGTATTTGCCCTTGTCGCTGGTGCGTTCCAGGCTCAAGCAGAACTGGACGCTGGAAGATACGGATTACAGCACAGGCGGCCCGGCGCGCTATATGCGCGTGAAGGAAACCGGCCAGCGGATCGGCTTCATCACGCCCATGACGCATAATTTCTGCGAAAGCTGCAATCGCGTGCGGCTGACCTGCACGGGTACGCTGTATATGTGCCTGGGTCAGGATGATGCGGCGGAATTCCGCGCCATGCTCCGCGACCCTGACGTGGATGACGCCGCACTTTTGCAAGCGATCCATGACGCCATTGCCCGCAAGCCCAAGGGTCATGATTTCGTGATTGACCGGAGGCATAACCGCCCCGCCGTCGCCCGGCACATGAGCGTGACCGGTGGCTGAGGCGCTGCAAGCCATCATTGCCGCCCTCACCTTCCCCGGCCTGCCGGGCTGGACCGGGCTGATCCTGGCGTTGCTGCTGGGGCTTCTGGTGCTGGCCTTCCTTGGCATGCCCTTCGCCGTTTATGGCGTGAAATCGCGACTGGAAGCACTGGAACTGCAATTGGCGGAACTGCGCGCCGAATTGCGCCGCGCTGGGCCTGCCGTCGCCCCGCGTGCCCAGGTGGAGCAGGATTGGGAAGAACCCGCAGGCTTCACTCGGCGCGAAGCGGAAATTGGCCCTCGGCTGAACCCGCCCGTGCCACCGCCCCCCGCCTATAGCCCGCCCCCTTTGCGCGAACGCCGCGCCGAGCCCAAGCTGGATTGGCGCCCACCCCGCGCCTGAACACGGCCCCCCCTTGCGGGCAAGCCCCCGCCCCGGCTTGATGGGGTTGTCACATGGTCAGGAGTAAGCGGATGCGCGTCAGCGTGATCCAGATGAACCAGGGCAGCGACAAGGCCGCCAATCTGGCGCAGGCCGAAGCGCTGATCGAAGCCGCTATTGCCGGGGACCGCCCCGGGCTGGTCAGCCTGCCGGAAACCTGGACCAATCTGGGCGGTGGGCGAGACGCCCGCATGGCCGCCGCCGAAGTGCTGCCCGCACCGGGGGGCGAAGGCGGCCCCGCTTATGAGCTGCTGCGCGGCCTGGCCCGCCGGCACGGCATTACCGTGCATGGCGGTTCCATCATCGAAAATGGTGGAGAGAAGCTGTTCAACACCACGCTGGTTTTCGGCCCGGATGGGGCAGAGATTGCGCGCTACCGCAAGATCCATTTGTTCGACATCACAGCCCCCGATGGTACGGGCTATCGTGAGAGCGCGCTTTATGGCGGCGGGCGCGATCTGGCGCTGTTTGATGCGGGCGGCATCCGCTTTGCCTGCACCATTTGCTACGATATCCGCTTTCCGGAATTGTATTTGGCGCTCAGGCAAATGGGCGCCGAGGCCATTCTGGTACCATCCAATTTCACGCTGCAAACCGGCAAGGATCATTGGGAAGCGCTGCTGCGTGCGCGGGCGATTGATACGCAATGCTGGATCATCGCCGCCGCTTCCTTCGGCCAATATGAAGAACGCGGCGCGCAGCGCAGCGTCTATGGCCATTCACTGATTGCTGATCCCTGGGGCCATGTGGTGGCGAAAGCAAGTGACGGCAAAGGCCACGCCACGGCACGCATTGACCAGGCGCTGACCGCGCGTGTGCGCCGCGACATGCCTTTGCTGGAACACCGTGCCGCTGCTCAGGGTTGGCAGCGCGCATGAACGCCTTCGCGCCCCGCCGCGTTGCCATCCTGGCCGGGCAAAGCGCCGAGGCACAAAAGGCCCGCGCCGCGCTGGTGGCGCGTTATGGCAGTGCCACGGAAGAAGATGCGGAAGTGGTCGTCGCCCTTGGCGGCGATGGCTTCATGCTGGAAACACTGCATCGCTTCCTGCGCCGCGGCCTGCCAGTTTATGGCATGAACAGGGGCAGCGTCGGCTTTCTGATGAATGATTATCGGGAAGATGACCTGCCTGCGCGCCTGGCCGCCGCACAAACCGCAACCGTGCATCCGCTGCGTATGCTGGCAAGCCATAAGCATGGCGCGCCGGTGGAAGCGCTCGCCATCAATGAAGTCTCCCTGCTGCGTGAAAGCCGCCAGGCCGCGAAGATATGCATCTTGGTGGATGGCAAGGCGCGTCTGCCGGAACTGATTTGCGATGGCATCTTGGTCAGCACGCCAGCCGGCAGCACCGCCTATAATCTTTCTGCCCATGGGCCGATTGTGCCTTTGAGTGCGAATCTGCTGCCGCTGACGCCAATTTCCGCCTTTCGCCCGCGGCGCTGGCGCGGTGCGTTGCTGCCTTCTGATGCAACCGTTGTCTTCGATATTCTGGAACCGGATAAGCGCCCGGTTGCGGCGGTCGCCGATTACACCGAAGTGCGCGATGTGACCCGCGTTGAGGTGCGTGAGGCACGCGATGTATCGCTGACCCTGATGTTCGACCCCGATCACGGGCTTTCCGAGCGCATCATCGCCGAACAATTCACCGTGTGAGCGAAGCGCCGCGCATTGCGCCCCGGCTATTATTCTGGGGCACGGCGATTACGCAGCTTGTCGGCTGGGGCTGCCTTTTCACCCCCTTCCAATTGATGGTCGCGCCGATGGAAGCCGAGCTTGGCTGGTCGCGCGTATTGATCTCGGGCGCCTTCACCTGCGGCTTGCTGGTATCGGGCCTGATCGCGGTGCCGGCAGGGCGCTGGCAGGATCGCCACGGGCCGCGCGCCATGATGACAGGCGGCGCGCTGCTGGGCGCGCTTTTGCTGGTGGCGTGGAGTTTTGTGTCTCACCCCATCGCCTTTGTCGTGATTTGGGTTCTGCTGGGTGCTGCGCATGCCACCTGCCTTTGGGGGCCGGCCATGGCAGTGGTGGTGGCGGAAGCGCGCGATGTGACGCGCAGCATCACGGCGATTACGCTGATCACGGGCTTTACTGGCACCATCTTCATTCCCTTGGTGGAAGCATTAATCGGTCTTTTCGGCTGGCGCGATGCGTTGTTGGTGCTGGCAGTAATCCAAACGGGTTCGGCAGCGATCACGGGCTATAAGCTGCGCCATGCCGGGCCGCCGAAGCGCCTGGCGGAAAGCCCGCCACCGGTTTCGCTGCGGCGCCGCTTGCGCGACCCGGTGTTTCTGGGCCTCGCTTTTTGTTTTGCAGCGCATGCCTTCATCGGCACGGGGCTTGGCGCGCATCTGGTGCTGCTGCTCCGCGAACGAGGCTGGCCGGAGGCGACCGTCCTGCTGCTGGCCGCCGCGCATGGGCCGGGGCAGGTGGCGGCGCGGTTGGTGCTGTTCACGCTGGGCCGAGGGGTCGCCATGCGCCATGTCGGGCGCTTTGCCTTGCTACTGCTGCCGATTGGCATGGCGCTTTTCGCGCTCGCGCCAAATAGCCTTGTGCTGACCATTGCCTTTATCATCGCCTGGGCGGTGGCGGATGGTTTGCTCACCATTCTACGCGCGGCAGGCGTGGCCGAAATCATGGGCCGCGATGGCTTTGGCGCGACATCCGGCGCGCGCTTTCCGCCTTTGCGGTACTGCCCCGGACGGCGGCACCCTTGGCGCTTGCCTTGGTATGGGATGGAGCCGGTGGCTATGGCCCCGTGCCCTGGCTGCTGCTGGCCATTGCGCTTTTCGCGATGGCGAGTTTTTACGCGGCATCGCGCCCGCGCGGCGGTAACACCGGTTCAGTTTGACAGACGATTGCCGCCGGCCCCGCCGCCGACATAGCCTCCGCGCGTGCCGCTGCCTTCACAAGCAGCCAGCCCAATCAGCAGCAGCACGGCCATCAAGAAGCGCATCATCATTGATCGTTCAAATGGCAGGCGCTGCGCTGGCCGGGTGCGATTTCCCGCAGCTTCGGCACTTCCACCCGGCAGCGTTCCATCGCGAGTGGACAACGCGGATGGAAATGGCAGCCCGGGGGGGGATTAAGCGGTGACGGAATTTCCCCCTTCACAACGCTGAAGGCGCGCTTGCGGTTTTCAATCCGCGGCACGGAATCCAGCAAAGACCGCGTATAGGGGTGATTGGGCCGACGAAACACGGTTTCCGTATCCGCTTCTTCCACCACCCGCCCCAGATACATGATCACTACGCGATCCGAGAGATGCTCCACCACGCCAAGATCATGGCTGATGAAAAGATAGGTCAGATCAAGTTCTTTCCTGAGGCGCATGAACAGGTTCAGGATTTGCGCCTGGATCGAAACATCCAGCGCGGCCACCGCCTCATCGCACACAATGAAGTCCGGCTTCACCGCGAGTGCGCGCGCAATACCGATGCGTTGGCGCTGCCCGCCCGAGAATTGATGCGGATAGCGCCGCTTGAAGCCCGGGTCCAAGCCCGCGCGGCGCATCTGTTCATCCACATAATCATCAAAGGCCGCACCGTCCAAAAGCCCATGCACGCGCGGCGCCTCACCCACAATATCCTGCACACGCATGCGCGGATTGAGTGACGCGTAAGGGTCCTGGAAAATCATTTGGGTGCGGAGCTTCATCTGCCGCGCCTCGGCCCCTGTCAGCGCCTTGATGTCGCTCCCATCACGCAGAATGGTGCCTTCGGTTGGCGGTAATATGCCGGCCACCATGCGCCCAAGCGTGGATTTGCCGCAGCCGGATTCACCCACCAGCCCCACAACCTCGCCCTTGCGGACGGTCAGGTTCACGCGGTCCACCGCATGCACGATTTCTTCGCGCACCGGCGCGCCCAGGCGCTGCGCGATGCGGCCCGCGAAATCCAACTTCTTTTCAAAACGGCGCGTGATGTCGCGCAGTTCAAGCATCGGGGCGTCGTTCATGCGGCCTCCGACGCGTCAAGATGGGGGTGGATGCAGCGCGCTTCTCGCCCGGGCAGAATTTCCGCCATCACAGGCTCCGCAAGGCAGGCTTCAGAAGCCCGCGGGCAACGCGCGCGAAAGGCGCAGCCCGGTGGCAGGTTCAGCAATGAAGGCGTCATGCCTGGAATTTGCCGGAGCGCCTCACCCCGCTTGTTGCGGCTGGGGACGGAGCCGATCAGCCCATGGGTATAGGGATGCAAAGGCTTATCCAGCACTTCGCTGACCGCACCCTTTTCCACGATGCGCCCGGCATACATCACCGCAATATCATCTGCGAGGCCGGCGACCACCGAAAGATCATGCGTGATCCAGATCATGGAAGTGCCAGTGGTGGCGCAAAGTTTCTGCACCTCGGCCAAAATTTGCCCCTGAATAGTCACATCCAAGGCCGTGGTCGGTTCATCGGCAACAATCAATTGCGGTTCATGCAATAGCGCGATTGCAATGGCGACACGCTGGCGCATGCCGCCCGAAAACTGGTGCGGATAGGCTTTCAGCCTTTCATCCGGCGAAGGAATACCCACCATACCAAGCGTATCGCGCGCCCGCTGGCGCGCTTCCTCGGTCGAGACCTTCTTATGTGCCTTAACGGTTTCGATCATCTGCGTATCAATGCGCAGCACCGGGTTCAGCGTCATCATCGGGTCCTGGAAGATCATGGCGATGCGGTTGCCCCGCAAATCGCGCATTTCTTCTTCGGAAAGCTTCGCCAGATCGCGCCCTTGAAACAGGATAGACCCGCCCGCGATGCGCCCCGGCGGATCAACCAAGCCGATGATGGAAAACCCCGTGACGGATTTGCCGGAACCGGATTCACCGACCAGCCCCATCACCTTGCCGCGGCCGACGGAAAAGGAAACGCCATCAACCGCCTTCACCACGCCAGCGCGGGTGAAGAAATGCGTCTGTAAATCGCGAACTTCGAGGGTAGGTGCCGTCATGTGCCTATTTCTTCAATCGCGGGTTCAGCACATCACGCAATTGATCGCCGACCAGATTGATGGAGACAATCGTGATCAGCAGCGCAATGCCGGGATAGAAGGAAATCCAGTATTTTCCTGAGAGCATGTATTCATACCCATTGGCGATCAGCAGGCCGAGTGATGGTTCCGTGATGGGCACACCAAGACCAAGGAAGGAAAGCGTGGCTTCCAGCGCAATGGCGCGCGCCACCTGCATGGTACCGACCACAATCAAGGGCGGCAGGCAATTGGGCAGCAAATGGCGGAACAACACGCGATGTGTCGGCAAAGCCAGGCATTGCGCCGCTTCAATATACTCCCGCCGTCTTTCCACCAGCGCCGTGCCACGCACCGTGCGCGCGTAATAGGCCCATTCCACCAGCACGAGCGCGATCACCACATTCATGACGCCCTTGCCAAGGAAAGCCAGGATCATGAGTGCTGCCAGAATGGTCGGGAAGGAAAGCTGCAAATCCACCAGGCGCATGATCACGCTATCAGTCCGCCCACCGGCATAGGCCGCCAGCAAACCAAGCGATGCGCCAATCAGGCAGGCAATCAACGCGGAACCCGCGCCAACCGTCAGCGAAATCCGCAAGCCGTAGATGATGCCGGAAAGCATATCGCGCCCCTGATCATCCGTGCCCAACAGAAAGGTGAAGCCGGCACCACCCACCGTACCGGGCTCCATCCGGCCATCCATGATGTCAAGTTCAGCCAAATCATAGGGGTTCTGCGGCGTGATCCAAGGCGCGAAGATGGCGAGCAAGGCGATGATGATGAACACCACCAGCCCACCCAACGCCACCTTGCTTTCCGCGAATTCGGACACGAAGCGCCGAAAAGGCGTTTCCACCTTATCGGCGATTTTGGCGGGGATGACAGCGTCGCTCATGTGCCTTTGCTCTCCAGCCGGACGCGCGGGTCAAGCATTGAATAGGTCAGATCAACAATCAGGTTGATTGCGATGAACATCAGCACGATCATCATGAGGTAAGCCACGATCACAGGCCGATCCAGCACATTGATCGAATCAATAATCAGCTTGCCCATGCCGGGCCAGGCGAAGACGCTTTCTGTCACCACCGAAAAGGCGATGGTGCTGCCAAGTTCCAGCCCCACCACGGTCACGACGGGGATCAGGATATTCTTGAACACATGCACGAAGGTGACGCGCGCCGGCGAAAGCCCCTTGGCGCGGGCGAATTTCACGTAATCCATCAGCATGGTTTCGCGCACACCCGCACGCGTCAGGCGAATGACCAGACTGATCTTAAACAGCGCAAGGTTAATCGCGGGCATCGCCATATGGCGAATGCCATCCCAGGTCAGGAAGGACCATTGCAGGCCAAACAGCGTGCCCGTATCGCCCCGCCCGGTGGATGGCAGCCAGCCGAGATAAACCGCAAACACCATAATCAGCATCAACCCCACCCAAAAGGTGGGCAGCGAAAAGCCCAGAATGGACCCCGCCATAATGACGCGGCTGAAGCGGCCATCCGGCCTAAGCCCCGCATATAGCCCAAGCGGCAGGCCAATGATCAGCGCAATGATAGTCGCACCGAAAGCGAGTTCCAGCGTTGCCGGCATGCGCTGCAAAATCAGCTTCAGCGCCGGTTCATTATAAACGAAGGACCGCCCCAAATCGCCCTGCAAGGCCTTGGTCAGGAACACCGTATATTGCTGCCAAAGCGGCAGATCGAGCCCAAGCGCCTGCACGGCGCGTTCACGCTCAATCTGGTCCGCATCCGGGCTGATCAGGATTTCCACCGGATCGCCAATGGCATAGACGCCGATAAAGACAATCAGCGACATCGCCAGCACAACAAGCAGTGCCTGCAAGATACGCCGAACGAGGTAGACGGTCATTTGGTCCTATCCGGTTCAGCGCGCCGCCGGGCGCACATCCTGCGCGCGCGTCAGCTCATCATTGCGGGCATCATGCGCCAAATGGCGGCGCATACCCCAGATATTGGTTTGGATATGCAGCGGGATCACGCCCACATCCTCGGCCGCGATGCGCTGCGCTTCAATCACCATTTGTACGCGCTTGGCTTCATCCAGTTCGACCAGGGATTGATCAAGCAGCCCATCCACCCGCGGGTTGGAATAGCGCCCACGATTGGAAGACCCCCAGCCCTTCTCACGCGTCACCGTCGCCAGAATATTGCGCAGCGGATGCGAACCATCCGGGTTGGACCCCCAACCAATAAGATGAGAAGAAAAATCCGCACGGCCCGCGCGGCCAATGAAGGTGGTCCAAGGTTGCGCTTCCACCGTGGTACGCACGCCAATGCGCGTCCACATCTGGCCGATTGCCTGAATGATGCGCGCATCATTCACATAGCGGTCATTCGGGCCATTCAATTGAATGCGGAAACCCTGCGGATAGCCCGCTTCGGCCAGCAAGCGGCGCGCGCCATCGGGATCGAAGGGCGGCGGCGTCACACCGGGCACATGGGTATAGACACCTTCGGGCAGGAATTGCCCCGCCGGCACAGCGGCACCTTCCATCACGCGGTCCACAATCGCCTTGCGGTCAATCGCAATCGAAAGCGCACGCCGCACCCGCACATCCTGCAGAGGGTTTTTGCCCAGCGGCTTGCCATCATTATCCGTGATGAAGGGCGAATTCTCATTGGCCGGGCGCAGGTGATCAAGGCCAAGGAAGATCAAGCGCAGGCCAACCGTCTCAGAAAGCGCAATCCGGTTATCCTGCCGCAGCTTCGCCAGATCCGATGTCGGCACCTGGTCAATGAATTCCACATCGCCTGCAAGCAGCGCCGCGGTGCGCGCCGCATCATTGGTGATCATGCGATAGATCACGCGTTGGAAGGCCGCGCGATCACCCCAGTAATTATCGTTGCGCTCGAATTCAATGCGGTCGCCACTGCGATGCGACACTACGCGATAGGGGCCAGTGCCAATCGCCGCACGGCCTGCATTGAATTCCTCGGTCGTCGCATTCTGATGGGTCTCGCGGTCCAGGATGCGGACATTGGTCATATCCAAGGGCATCAGCGGATGCGGCGCCGCGGTGCGGAAGCGGATCGTCAGCGGGTCCACAATCTCAATCGCTTGGATGGGCCGCGAATAAGCCGCGAAGGATGAAGGGCTATTCGGCACATTGGGCAGGCGCTGCAGCGTGAAGGCCACATCCTCGGCGGTGAATTCATTGCCATTATGAAAGCGCACATTGGGCCGCAGCTTGAATTCCCAGACATTCGGTTCAACCGCGCGCCAGCTCAGCGCCAGGCCGGGCAGGTTGTTTGACTTCGCATCCGTATTCACCAGCTTGTCAAAAATCGTATCCGCAACCGCGTTATTGGGCGAAAGCTGATGGTAATGCGGATCAAGCGAGGTCACGGGCGCGGCCACCGCCATGGTGACGCTTTGGGCCAGGGCGCCTTGCGCCGAAAGGCCAATAAAAGCTGTGCTGGCAACCAGCGCCAGCTTGCGAAGTTTTCCCGTCATCCCAGACCCCCTGTTGTTTTTGAGCCTAACCTCACTTCCTTCTAGCAGCCGATGCGGGGCACCGCTAGCATCGCCCCGATCCGCAGCAGGAGAATGCCGCCATGCCCCCCTCATCATCCCGCCCCCCTCGTTTTGCCTTGGCCGCCTTGCTGCTGGCCGGCATGGGCGCTTCGGGCGCATTTGCGCAAAATCTGACCATCGGCATTGGCGGGTCGCCCACCGCGCTTGACCCACATTTCTACAATGCCTCCCCCAATATCAGCCTGACGCAGCATATGTTCGACCGGCTGGTGGAACAGGATGCAGAGGCGCGGCTGCAACCCATGCTGACAGAAAGCTGGCGCCCGCTTTCCGACACCGTTTGGGAATTCAAGCTCCGCCCCGGTGTCAAATGGCATGATGGGCGGGATTTCACTGCCGATGATGTGGCCTTCACCATCGAACGCGTGCCGAATGTGCGCAATAGCCCAGGCACCTTCGCCGGCATGATCCGCGCCATCACGCGCGCTGAAATCATGGACCCGCTCACCATCCGCTTGCACACCGCCGCACCCCATCCGCTGCTGCCCACGGAATTGGCATCCGTGCAGATCATCTCCCGCCATGCTGGCGCCGGGGCGGAGACGGAAGATTACAATGCCGGCCGCGCCGCGATTGGCACCGGCCCCTATCGGCTGGCGAATTACCGCCAAGGTGACCGCACCGAATTCACGCGGAATGAGAATTACTGGGCCGGGCCGCAGCCCTGGGCACGGGTTTCCTATCGCTTCATCGCCAATGACGCGTCCCGCACCGCTGCCTTGCTGGCCGGCGATGTGGATGTGATTGACCAGGTGCCGTCATCCGACCTGGAACGCCTGCGGCGCGATCAGCGCATCACGCTTTATGAAATCCAAGGGCTGCGCCTGATCTATCTTTGGTTTGACTATTCCCGCGCGGAAAACCCCGTCATGGTCAGCGACAATGAAGGCAAGCCCTTCACGCGCAACCCATTCCATGATGTGCGCGTGCGCCGCGCGCTTTCCATGGCGATAGACCGCAACGCGCTCGCCGATCGTGTCATGGAAGGCACCGCCAAGCCCACCGGCCAATGGCTGCCGCCAGGTGCCTTCTCCTATAACCCCGATGTGCCGGTGCCGCGCTTTGACGCTGACGGCGCGCGGCGGCTTTTGGCCGAAGCCGGCTTCCCGCAAGGCTTCCGCCTGACCCTGCTGGCGCCCAATGATCGCTACCCGAATGATGCACGCACCGCGCAAGCGGTCGCACAAATGTGGACACGCGTTGGGCTGCGCACCGAAGTGCAGACCCTGCCCTGGACCACCTATGCCGCACGCAATTCGCGGCAGGAATTCAACGCCCGCATGGGCGGCTGGGGCAGCGTAACCGGCGAAGCATCCTACATGCTGGTCAATATCTTCGGTACCTTTGACCGCGAAAAGCGCCGCGGCGCGGCCAATTCATCACGCTATTCCAACCCAGCACTTGACGCGCTGACCGAACGCGCCGCCGCCACGCTGGATGATGCTGAGCGCGAAAAACTGCTGCGGGAGGCTGTGAAGATGGTCACCATGGATGAACAGGTGATGATCCCGCTATTTCAATTGGTGAATGTCTGGGCGGCGCGGCGCGGCTTTGTCTATACGCCGCGGATGGATGAACGGACCACAGCCATGGCGGTGAAGCCGGCTAACTAAAAGGTCAGGGAGGGCTTTGCCCTACCTGAAACCCACCCACCAAAGGCCCGAGGCCTTTGGAAACCGGGATTTGGGGTCTCCCCCCTCATGGCTGCTCAAACTCCCGCGCCACGGGAACGCGCTTCACCCTCTCGCGCACCGAAATATAGATCGCGCAGGCAATCAGAATGGCCAAACCCACAAACGTCCAACCATCGGGCATTTCGCCAAAGAACCACCAGCCGGCCAACGTCGCCATGATCATCTCAGTATAAGCCAAGGGGGCCAGCAGGGATGCCTCGGCCATGGTATAGGCGCGTGCGATAAGGAAATGGCCGGCCACCGCAATTGCGGCCAGCAACAGCAACAATCCCCATTCCACGGTATCGGGCGGCTGCCACAAAAAAGGGAGAGTCAGGCTCATCATCGCAGCACCCATTAGGCTCGTATGGAAGGTCGTCATCAGCGGGTCTTCATCCCGCGCAAGCCGCCGCGTGATTAGCATGTAAAACGCCATGCAGGTGCCGGATGCAAAGGCCAACGCCATGCCTGGGTTGAATTCCTGAAACCCGGGCCGGATGATGATGAGCGTGCCGCAAAAGCCAATCGCCACCGCGGCCCAGCGGCGCGGGCCGACATGTTCTTTCAGCAATAACGGCGACAATGCCGTAATCAGCAAGGGCTGCACGAAGAAAATCGCCAGGCTATCGGCAATCGGCATGAAACCTATGGCGCCAAAGAAAAAGCCAGTGGACCCCACCAGAGCCGCCGCACGCGCCGTATGAAAGCCAAGCCTTTCCGGCAGCAGCCCGCGCGGCCCCACCGCCCGCCAGGCAAAGGGAAGGATAAAAACCGCACCAAAGAACATCCGCGCCCAGACGATTTGCAGAATGGGAATGCCGCCTTGCCCCAAAAATTTCGCGCAAACATCCAATAGCGGCAGTACCCCCATGGCCACCACCATCAGCGCAATCCCCTGCCCTGTCCTGTTCTTCCCCAATACGGCGCCCACCCCAAACTGAAGCCGTGCAAAGACGATCCCGCCCCCCTTGGCAAGCGCCCCAAGCCCACGCCGCTTGAAGCCCTGCCATTTAGGCATGATACTCCCCCCAAAGGCCCATAAGGCCCAAAACCAAGGAGGTTCCATGCTGCGCCGGATTGCCCTCACCCTTTTTGCCCTTTGCCTGCCCGGGCTTGCGCTTGCGCAGGGCTGGGTCCCTGAACGCCCAGTGCGCATCATTCTGCCTTTCCCGCCGGGGGGCTCCACGGACCTAGTCGGGCGCATCCTGGCGGATCGCGTGAGCCGCAGCGCGCCGCATCCCTGGGTGATCGAGAACCGCTCCGGCGCCAATGGCAATATCGGCATGGATGCGGCGGCCAAAAGCGCGCCAGATGGCTATACGCTTGGCGCCTGCACCATCGGCAATTGCGCGATCAACCCCGCTATCTATGCGCGCATGCCCTATGATATTGAACGCGATCTGATTCCGGTATTTTGGTCCGGTAGCGTCATGAATGCAGTGGCGGTGAACAACGCCGTGCCCACACAAAACCTGCAGGAATTCATTGCCTGGGTGAAGGCCAATCCGGGCCGCGTGAATTACGGTTCCTCCGGCTTTGGGTCTTCCAACCACCTGATCCCGGAATTGCTGAATGGCCGGCTTGGCCTGACGCTGGTGCATGTGCCCTTCCGCGGCGGCGCGCCCGCCTTGCAGGCGCTGCTCGCCGGCCAGGTGCAGGTGATGATGGAAAACATCCCGACGAAAATTCAGGCCATCCGCGCCGGGCAAATCCGCGCGCTCGCCGTGACGGGCCGCGAACGTGACCCATCCCTGCCCGATGTGCCCACCTTCGCCGAAGCCGGCATCCCTGACATTGTGGTGGAACCCTGGTTCGGCTTCATGGCGCCGCGCGGCACGCCGGATGCGGTGATTGCGGGGCTCAGCCGGCTGTTGAATGAAGCGATTGCCGATCCCGAAGTGCGGCGCAAATTCGCTGATCTTGGCGTGCGCCCTGAAGGCGGCCCGCCCGAGCGTTTCTCCGCCCATGTCCGCAGCGAAATCGCCCGCTGGCGCGAGGTAGTTGAAGTCAACAAGATCGAGAAGCTGAACTGATGCCCTATCGCATTGTCCTTGGCCGGCCACTGCATCCCGCGGGTGCAGCGGTGCTAGCCGCGCGCGCCGATGTTGAAACCATCGAAATGTTCGACCCGCCCGCGCCGGCGTTGCACGCGGCTTTGGCGAATGCGGATGGCCTGGTCGCCTGGCTTGAACGGGTGGACAAAGCGGCCCTTGCCGCCGCGCCAAGGCTGCGCGCGGTCTCACGCATTGGCGTTGGCTTTGACACGGTGGATATCCCCGCCTGCACCGAACGCGGCATTGCCGTGATGGTGGTGAATGGCACCAATGATCTTTCAGTCGCCGAACACGCCATGATGCTGATGCTGGGGGTGGCGCGCCGCGCGGTGGATTCGGATGCGCATATCAAGCAAGGCGGCTGGTGGCCGAAAGATGGGCCGCGCATGGTGGATTTGGCCGGCAAGACCGCGCTGGTGGTGGGCTATGGGCGGATCGGGTCGCGCGTTGCGGCCTATGCGCGCGCCTTTCACATGAAGGTCATGGTGCATGACCCGCTTTATCATCCGGCGCGCATCGCGTCCGACGGGCATATCCCGGCGCGAGACTTCAAAAAGGCGCTGGCGGAAGCGGATGTGGTGACGCTGCATTGCCCCCTGATGCCTGAAACGCGGCATTTGATGGATGAAGCGGCCTTCGCGGCGCTGAAGCCCGGCGCCATTCTGGTGAATACGGCGCGCGGCCCGATTGTGAAGCAGGAAGCGGTGGTGGCGGCGCTAAAATCGGGCCGGCTGATGGGCTTCGGCACGGATGTGCTGGAAATTGAGCCCGCCACACCAGGCAATCCACTGTTCAGCATGCCCAATGTCATCATCAGCCCGCATTCGGCGGCGAGCACTGAGGAAGGCACGGCCCGCATGGCGGAAGCGGCGGCGCGCAATATCCTGGCCGCTTTGGATGGCGCGCCCGATCCGGCCATGATGGTCAATCCGGAGATTCTGCAAAGGCGCTAAACTATCGCCAGGTTGCGCCCGGCGCTTGGCCGGGCGATAGCGCTGCCCCGATATGACCCTTCACGCCATCCTGATCCATCTGGCTGTCGCCCTTGGCCTAGCGCTGGTTTCGGCCCTCGTGGTGCGGCTGATGATTGCCTACCCGATCCTGGATCACCCCAATGCGCGGTCAAGCCATAGCCGGCCAACACCGCGCGGCGGTGGGCTTGGCATTGTGGTGGCTTTCACGCTCGGCATGGGGTTGCTGTATTGGCAGGCAGAATATGCGCGCCTACCGGGGCCGCAATTCCTTGGCGTGATTGGTGCGGCGCTCGCCATTGCGGCGGTATCGCTTTGGGATGATGCGCGGGATTTGCGCTTTGCGTTGAAATTGGCGGCACAGGCTCTGGCCGCACTGGTGGCCATTGGCAGTGGCTTGGAATTGCAGCGGATCGCGCTGCCAGGGCTTGGCCCGGTGGAACTTGGCGCGCTTGGGCCGTTGCTGACGCTGTTTTGGATTTTGGGCTGTACCAATGCGGTGAATTTCATGGATGGGCTGGATGGGCTGGTGGGCGGTGCGGTGTTCCTCGCGCTGCTGATCCTGTGCGTCATTGCCGGGCATCATGGCGGTTGGTTTGTCTATCTGGCGTCATTGATGCTGGCCGCGGGCTTGCTTGGCTTTCTGCCGTTCAATTTACACCCGGCGCGGATTTTCATGGGTGATGTGGGCAGCCAATTCCTGGGCTTTATGGTGGCCATCCTGGCGGTGGCGGCAGCACGCTTCGATGCGGCCGAGGTTTCCTTCATGCTGGTGCCGCTGCTGTTATTCGGCTTGTTCTTTGATGCGACCTTTACGCTCGCCCGCCGCGCCGCCATGGGGCTGAATATCACCGCCGCCCATCGGACGCATCTATATCAAATGGCGCAGCGCAGCGGGCTTGGAGTGCGGCAAGTGGCGGCTGTGCATTGGGCGTTTGTGCTGGCCAATGGGCTGCTCGCCTGGGCGTTTCTGGGCCTTGATCCGGCGCATAAGGCGCTGGTTTTCCTGGCCGCCATCGGCCTGCAAGTAATCTGGCTGGTCTATGTGCGTGCCCGTATGGCGCGCGCCGGGCTTTCCTGGCGGGATTAGAGCGTTTCCCGTTCACATTCGTTCACGGGGCACGCTCTAAACCTTTGTTTTATCGCGTTTTCCGAGCCGCCAAGTGATGCCACTTAGCTTGAAAATGCTCTAATTTACCGCTGCGTCGAACGTGGCGCCGCGCTTGCCGTTTGCTGGCGTTGCGCATTAGGGCGCTGCAGATTGCTCCCGGCGCTGCCCTGTTCCACGCGCTGCGTGGGCCGCGCGGCGGGCCGCGGTGGTGTCGGCGTTTGGCGATAGGCAACCGGCGCCACATTCTGGCGATTAGGCGCAGCCGCGACCTGCTGCGGCGCGCCTCGCTGCTGCGGCGGTGCCGCCTGCGCCAAGCGCGTATTGCTTTGCGGCATAGGGCGGGCGGCCGGGGCGCTCCGCGGCGGTACGGCGGCTGCGGCCATCACAGATGAAGGTGCGCGCGGCGCCACCCCCATGCGCGAAAATCCCTGATCGAGCAGCGCGCCCATATGGCGATCCCGTTCCACCCAGGAAGAACCGCCAAAGGTGGCGCCCACCAGCCGCACGCCGTCACGCTGCGCTGAGGTCACGATATTGAAGCCGGAGGCATTGATGAAGCCGGTCTTGATGCCATCCGCGCCGTCATAATCGCCGAGCATCCGGTTGTGGTTGCGGATCTGCGCCCGGCCCCAGGCGAAATGGACTGTGCCGAAATAATGATAGCGATTGGGGAAATCTGTGAATAAGCGACGGCCCAGAGTCGCCATATCTCGCGCCGTCGTCACTTGATCAAAATCCGGCAGGCCTGAGGCATTGCGAAAGCGCGTTTGCGTCATGCCAAGGCTCCGCGCGCGCATCGTCATCATTTGCGCAAAGCGTTCCTCGGACCCGCCAATATGCTCGCCCAGTGCAGCCGCGACATCATTGGCGCTTTTGGTGATCAGCGCCAGGATTGCCTGTTCCACCGTCAGGCCACCACCAGGCGGGATGCCAAGCTTGGAAGGCGGGCGAGAGGCCGCATTCTCGCTCATCACCACGCGGCTACCCAATTGCGTCTTGCCGTCGCGCAGCGCCTCAAACACCATATAAAGCGTCATCATTTTGGTGAGGGATGCCGGGTAGCGCGGTTCATCCGCGCCGGCGTCAATCAGGACCGTGCCGGTGCGGGCTTCCATAACAATGGCGGAATAGCGCGCGCTGCCGATTTGCGCTTCGGCGGCACGCCAAGGCAGGGCGGCAAGCGCCAGCCCGAACATCGCCCCGACGAATCGACCGGCAAGGCCCCCCAGGCCTTGGCGACGAATCCCCATTCGAAAATCCCCCAATGGACCGAGGCGGCGACGCCCGGGCCCTGTGTTCCCCTGCGCATTTATATCCAGCCAAGCCCCACCCGTCCAGCAAAAAAAGACAAATTCTCATTTCCCTCAGAGGGTTAAGAAATGAGCTTGAGGTATAATCCGAAAGCCCAGGCCAGAATGCCCAGCCGGGGGCGCCAAGAACTTTTGTGCAGTGCAAAAAAATCCTTGCAATCGCCCGGGCAGTAAGCGTAGAAGCTAGGCATGTTGCAGCGCAGCAAATCTGCCCGGCCCTCCCGGCCGGTTCACAAAGCCCGGGTCGCTGTGCCCCGGTCAGGCAAGGAAAGGGTTGAGATCATGGCGCAAAGCAAAAGCCAGGTTGTGAGCAAGGTTGCGGCGGAAGCTGCGGAACAGGCTCAAAAAGTGATGAATGACGGTGCGGCGCAGGCCCGCGTAGCAATGGAGAAGAACATGGATCAGATGACCAAGGGTGCCGAGAGCATCTTCAAGGCGGCGGAAGAAGCCGCTGAATTCGGCCGCGGCAATGTGGAGGCCTTCACCAAGGCCGCCCAGACCTGGGCCTCCGGTTCTCAGGACCTCGCCCGCCAGTATATGGCGCTGGCGCAGGGCCTGACCGACCACGCCATGGAAGGCGCCAAGGCGCTGTCCGGTGTAAAGAGCGTGAATGAAGCCGCTGAGCTGCAGGCGAAATTCGCCAAGGCCGCGCTGGAAAAGATGGTTGCCGAAGGCACCAAGCTTCAGGAAGCTTCCGTGAAGCTCGCCGAAAGCGCCCTTGCCCCCGTGAATGCGCGCATGACGGTGGCGATGGAAAAGATGGCGAAGCCGCTCGCGGCCTAATCTTGGGGCGGGGTTTCCCCCGCTCCTGGCTGAGTTACCCTCCTCCCCCCCTCCCAACCGGGGGGTAACCAGCACGTAGCGTGATCCATACCCTTGGATCACGCTATTTTTTTGCCTGGCACCTGGGCCAAGACGTCTGGCGTTTGCGCTGCCTTAAACTGGGGGCGCGTAGAAAAGATTATGCACTTAAGTGTAACTGGGGCTTCACCTTCTGCCATTCGCTCCATATCCTATAGCTAACGCGGCGTGGTAGCCTGCCTTCTGAAAGACCGAACCGAGAGCATGAGCGATCAGGATAAGCGCCCGAATGACGGGCAAGGTGGTGGTGAAGGGCCTCAGACGGGCATCGTCGTGAAGTCGCGCCCGCGCACCAAGAAGCCCGCCATGTACAAGGTGTTGATGCTGAACGACGATTACACGCCGATGGAATTCGTCGTTCACGTCTTGGAGAGGTTTTTCCAGAAGAATCGAGAGGAGGCGACGCGCATCATGCTGCATGTGCATCGCCGTGGTGTTGGGGTCTGCGGTGTCTTCACTTATGAAATCGCAGAAACCAAGGTAACGCAGGTGATGGATCTGGCGCGCCAGAACCAGCATCCGCTACAATGCACCATCGAAAAGGACTGAAGCAGGGGTCGAAGAATCCCAGGAGGGCGCCTACATTGGAAGTCACAATCGGCCTTGGGCCCTGCAATGCCAGGGCTTGAGGCTAAGATGGAGCGTCGTTGATCATGTTGTCCCGTAATTTAGAACAGACGCTGCATCGCGCCCTGGGCCTGGCTGGCGAACGCCGGCATGAATACGCCACCTTGGAACATTTGCTGCTGTCCTTGGGCGATGACGCCGATGCCATGGGCGTGCTGCGCGCCTGCGGTGTGGATGTTGATAAACTCAAGCGCGACCTGACCGAATTTCTGGACAAGGATTTGGCCGGCCTGGTGACGGAACGCGGCGGCGATCCCAAGCCCACCGCAGGCTTCCAGCGCGTAGTGCAGCGCGCCGCCATTCATGTGCAATCTTCTGGCCGTGATGAAGTGACCGGCGCCAATGTGCTGGTGGCGCTGTTTTCTGAGCGCGAATCGCATGCGGTGTATTTCCTGCAACTACAGGACATGACGCGCCTTGATGCGGTGAATTTCATCAGCCATGGCATTGCCAAGGCGCCCGGGCGGTCTCAGCCCCGCGCGGCGAAGGGCGATGGCGCGGGCAATGAGGAGCCAGGACAGGAACGCGAAGAAAAGGGCCGCGGCGCGCCGCGTGGCCAGGATGCGCTGGCGAATTACTGCGTGAACCTGAACAAGAAGGCCGAACAGGGTAAGATTGACCCGCTGATTGGCCGTGATCAGGAAATCGAGCGCACCATCCAAATCCTTTGCCGCCGCACCAAGAATAATCCGCTTTATGTCGGCGATCCTGGCGTGGGCAAAACCGCGATTGCGGAAGGGCTGGCCAAGCGCATCGTGGAAGGTGACGTGCCGGAAGTGCTGGCGAAATCCACCATCTATTCGCTGGATATGGGCAGCCTTTTGGCCGGCACGCGCTATCGCGGCGATTTCGAAGAACGCCTGAAGGCCGTGGTGACCGAATTGGAAGCCCAGCCCGGTTCCGTCCTGTTCATTGATGAAATCCATACCGTGATCGGCGCGGGTGCTACCTCAGGCGGGGCGATGGATGCGTCCAATCTACTGAAACCCGCCTTGTCGCAGGGCACGATCCGCTGCATCGGTTCCACCACCTACAAGGAATTCCGCACGCATTTTGAAAAGGACCGCGCTTTGGTGCGGCGCTTCCAGAAGATTGATGTGAATGAGCCATCGCTTGAAGATGCGGTGAAGATCCTGCAAGGGCTCAAGACCAATTACGAAAAGCACCATAAGGTGCGCTATACGCCGGAAGCGATCCGTGCCGCGGTGGAGCTTTCCGCGAAATACATCCACGACCGCAAGCTGCCCGACAAGGCAATTGACGTGATTGATGAGGTCGGCGCATCGCGCATGCTGCTGCCCGAAAACAAGCGCCGCAAGACCGTGACGCTGAAGGATGTGGAAGACATTGTCGCCAAGATCGCGCGCATTCCGCCGAAATCGGTTTCCACCGATGATCGGGAAACGCTCAAGAATCTGGAACGCGATTTGAAGGCGATGGTGTTTGGCCAGGAAAAGGCGATTGAAACCCTTGCCAGCGCCATCAAGCTTTCGCGCGCCGGGCTGCGCGATGCGGAAAAGCCGATCGGGAATTATCTGTTCTCAGGGCCCACGGGCGTTGGCAAAACAGAAGTTGCCAAGCAATTGGCCAAGACGCTTGGCATTGAATTGGTCCGCTTCGACATGTCCGAATATATGGAACGCCATAGCGTGTCGCGCCTGATTGGTGCTCCGCCTGGCTATGTCGGCTTCGATCAGGGCGGGCTTTTGACGGATGCGATTGATCAGCACCCGCATGCGGTATTGTTGCTCGATGAAATCGAAAAGGCGCATCAGGATTTGTACAATATCCTGTTGCAGGTGATGGATCACGGGAAGCTTACGGACCACAACGGCAAGAATGTGGATTTCCGCAATGTGATCCTGATCATGACCACCAATGCGGGCGCTTCCGATATGGCGAAGCCCGCAATTGGCTTTGAACGCGCTGCCCGCGTGGGTGAGGATGAAGAAGCGATCAAGCGGATGTTCACCCCTGAATTCCGCAACCGCCTGGATGCAGTGGTGCCCTTTGCTGGCCTGTCGCCGGAGATTGTGGCGCAGGTCGTCGAAAAATTCGTCATGCAATTGGAAGCGCAGCTTGCTGATCGCAATGTGACGATTGAACTTTCCTCGGCGGCCAAGGAATGGCTGGCGGAACGCGGCTATGATCCGCTTTATGGCGCGCGGCCTTTGGCGCGGGTGATCCAGGAATATGTGAAGAAGCCGCTGGCGGAGGAATTGCTGTTCGGCAAACTCGCCAAGGGTGGATCGGTGAAGGTTGGGCTGCGTGACGGCGCGCTGACTTTCGATTGCCAGGAAGCCACCCCGCCCGCGCTGCCCAAGCCCGAAGAGGATCGGGATGCGGAGCGTGAGCCGGAGAATGCGGAGTAGATGGAGCAGCGCTTTGGCCGCTTGGTGAAGGCCACCAGCGGCCAAGGCTTGTATCCCATTACTGATGATGTGCGGACTTGGGTTGCGCAGCAGGGTATCTCACGCGGTTTACTGACGCTTTGGTGCCGCCATACCTCGGCATCCTTGCTGGTGCAGGCCAATGCCGATCCGGAAGTGCTGGCGGACCTTGAAGCCTTTTTCCTGCGCCTGGTGCCGGAAGGGCGCGGACTTTACCGGCATGAGGATGACGCGCTGGATAACATGCCTGCGCATATCCGCGCAGCGCTGACGCAAACCAGCATCAGCATTCCTGTGCAGGAAGCGGTGCCGCTGCTTGGTGAATTTCAGGAGATATATCTATTCGAACATCGCCGAGGCGCGCCGGTGCGCAGCCTCGATCTGCATCTTATGGGCGAACCCTAATCACTCCGCCGCTTGCGCGGAAGCCTGGCCCTGCACGGTGAAGAAGCTCGCGGATTTGGGCTGTTGCGGCAATTCCACGCGGGTTTCCGTGATGCGCGCAAAGCGCGCCGGCTTGCCGCGAATAACCTCACCCTCATGCGTGCTTGGCATCGGGTTGCGCGCCAGCGGCACGGCATCGGCGGCGGTATAGACGCAAATATACAGCCCGCGCGGCTTGGTGCCGGCATTGGGGGCGGAACCATGCGCCAACTTGGTATGCATCAGGCAGACGGACCCCGCTGGGCCATAGCAGGGAATGCTTTGCGCCAGCAGCGCCTTTTCATCCGCGTCCGAAACCGCGCCGGTGAAACGATCCCCATCAAACAGCGAATACATCGGGCCCTTGTGGGAACCTGGCACAATTGTCAGCGCGCCATTGGTTTCATCCACATCATCGAGGAACAGCAACGCGGTGATGATGTCGTCATTGGTATGCGGCGTATAGGCGAAGTCCTGGTGATACAGCACCTCGGTCTTCGCACCCATCAGCTTCAGATTGATCTTGCAATGATGGAACTTCACATCGGGGCCGATCAACTCGGCCACCATTTCCGTCATGTCGCTGTCACGCATCGCTTCCAAATAGGCGGGCGAGATATCGGATGGGTTATTGATCCGCCGCAGCGCGGGGTTTTCGGCGGAATGTTCCTTGCCCATATCGAAACGCGGGCGGCCATCCACGCAGGGCGGGCCGAAGGGCTTTGTGTGCGCACGGCTTTGCTCGACCCAGCCGGCGATCTCGGCCCGCAGCCGCGCGAGCAAATCGGGCGAGACAGCATTGGGCACCACCAGGCAGCCATCGCGCCAGAAGGCATCCTTCTGTTCCTGCGTCAAAACACCCATGCTGCGTCTCCCTTTATCAAAGCGCCTCCAGACTTAAGCGCAAAATGCCGGCGCCGTCATCCCGCGCCACGCAGCACCCGCTTGACCCAAAGCGGCCGGGCGGAAAACACTGGGGCCACAAACAAAACCATCAGGGAAACCCCATGACAGAAAAGCTCACCCGCCGCGCCGCCGGGGCGCTGGCACTCTCAAGCCTTGCGGCGCTGCCGCAGGCTGCCCGCGCGCAGCAGGGCCGGCCCATCCGGCTTGTGGTAGGCTTTGCTGCAGGCGGGCCCACGGATGTGATTGCGCGCGTGCTCGGGCAGGAAATGCAAGGGCTGCTCGGCCAGCCCGTGGTGGTTGAAAACCGCGCCGGCGCCAATTCCCTGATCGCGACCGAAGGCGTCATGCGCGATGCGCCTGATGGGCAAAGCCTGTTGGTGACCACACTCGCGCATAGTGTGAATGCCATTCTGCTGCCCAATGCGCGCTATCGCCCGCTTGAGGATTTCGCGCCGGTTTCGCTGATTGCGACCCTGCCGTTGATAGCGGTTACGGCCACCAATTCACCCTATGCCAATATCGGCGCGGTGGTGGCGGCAGCCAAGGCGCGGCCTGGTTCGGTGACTTATGGCTCAGCCGGCAATGGCGGTTCGGCGCATCTCTCAGCCGCGCTGCTTGCCGTGATGACGCAGACGGAAATGACCCATGTGCCCTTCCGCGGTAATGCGCCCGCGTTGGCCGAGGTGATGTCAGGGCGCATTTCCTTCATGTTCTACCCCATGGTCGGCATTGCCGAGCATATCCAGCGCGGCCAATTGCGCGGCCTTGCCGTCAGCACTGCCGAACGCCACCCGGATTTCCCGGATGTGCCCACCATGGCGGAAGCGGGCTTTGGCGGGTTTGAACGCTATATCCAGGGGGTTGGCCTTGTGGCGCCCGCAGATACGCCAGCCCCGGTGGTGGAACGCCTGAATAATGCCGTCCGCACCGCGCTCGCGAAGCCGGAGCTTAATGCGCGGCTCCGTTCGCTTGGCGCCGTGGTGGTGGGCTCAAGGCCTGAGGAGTTTCGTACCTTCCTGCTGGCCGATCTGGAACGCTGGCGGAGCTTGATTACCGCCGCGCGCATCACGGCTGAGGCGGGGTAACCATCAGGCGCGCGGGTTCCAGGCTCGCATAGACATCGCCACTATTGGCGCTGGCCGGCAGTGCCGCGATCCATTCTTGCATGGCGACTGCATCACAGGGCGCGGGTAGGGCGAAGCTCAGGCTTTCCCCCAGGCTCGCCTGGAAATGCCGATAGCCAAGCGCTGCCAGCAGGCCCAGGCATTCGCCCGCCACATCGCGCTGGATGGTGGTGAATTCGAAGGAAAGTGCTCGCGGCGGGCGGGAAAGACCGCGCAGTGCCTCAGCCTCAAAGCCTTCAATATCCAGCTTGATGAAAGCCGGCATGCCATGGGCGTCAATCAGCGTATCCAGAGTCGTCACAGGCAGGGTTTCGGCCTGGTCCCATTCCTGCCCCTCCCACCCCGGCGCACCGGCAGCGGCGGCTATGAAGGCAGTGCTTGCCGTCGCCACGGTTGGGTTGGCGGTATTGAGGCGGAGTTCCGCCTTGCCCGCCCGCGCGCCCACCAATTGCGACACCAAGGTCACGCCGGGGTCACCGCGCAGCAAAAGCCGCAGCACGCGCGCAAGGGCTGCTTGCGGTTCCACCGCCACCACGCTTGCTCCGAGCCGACGAAAGCACAGCATCCGGTCGCCCACATGCGCGCCAACATCAAAGGCCAAATCACCAGGCCCAAGGAAGCGGCGGTAGAAGCCATCCAAGGCCTCGGCACGGCCAGGCGCGTGATAGATACGCAGGCTGCGGCTGATGGCGGCCCTTTTCACGTGAAGATAATCGCCGCGCCAGCGGCAAACTCGGGTGGGACCATGATGCCTTCCGGCGCCTCACGCACGGGGATGCCGGCCAGGATGCGCCGAGCGGCAGCCGCGCCATCGGCGGTGCGCACCACCATCCCCGCCATGAAGGGAGAGGCAGGCGCCACCACGCCCGGTAGCACGCTTGCCAGCGCTTCCGGCGTCAGTACCCTGACGCGTGTTTCAAGCGCCGGCGCTTTCGGGCCGGCAGCGCGCGCCGCACCTGGCAGGCGCAGCAGGAAGCCCCCTGCCGGGTCCGGTTCCACCGGAAGGCCGGACAGGCGCGAAAGCCGTGCGGCGGTTTCAGCCGGGTTGTCGGCGCATAGGATGGCGGCTTCCAAAACCTCGGCCTTGTTGGGGTGGTCCATCCAGCGATCCTGCCAGACCAATTCGGGCGTCAGGTGCCGGATCAATTGCACGCGGCCCTCAGGCGGGTCCGGGAAGGGCAGCCGGGCAAAGCGCGCAATCGGCCCACCCGCTTCCACGGGCCGTTCCAGATAAGCAACGCCTGGAATATCCACCCCCGCAGCGCGCAGCCGCGCAAGATTCGCTTCCTCATCCAGCATCGCTAATGCGAGGATATGCGTGCCCGGATAGCGCGCCAGAAAGGCGTTCAGATTATTGTCGAATAGCGCCGGGTCCAGGATCGCGATCAATTCGATATAGCCATGCTTCAGGAAGGCGCAGCGATTGCCAGAGCCATATTTCTCAACGGGCAAATCAGGCCGCCGCCGCCCACTTTGCTGCGCAATCGGTGAAAGCGTGAAGCCAAGCCTTTCATAGGCCGCGCACATGGGCGCCAGGTCACGCGCCGCGACGCCAAGATGGTCAAGTGCCAGGGCGGTATTCATGCGGGATTCTCATAGCGGTCGAGCAACCATTCCGCCGGTTCGATGGCGGCTTCGTCATACCAGCGCGCAACAAGCGGCTGCGCGCGTACCGCCGCCATATAGCGCTGCGTTGTCGCGGAAAGCTCCGGCTGCCAGGTGATGAAGCGCGCCACCACTGGTGCATACATGGCATCCACCGCGCCGAATTCAGTGCCCATCAGGAAAGGCCCGCCATGGGCAGAGATGGCTTCCGCCCAAATCGCCTCCACCCGCGCGATATCGGCCAGCGATTCAGGCGTGCGGCCAAGGCCGGGGAAGCTGCGGCCAAGGTTCATCGGCATGGCCATGCGCAGATTGCGAAACCCAGCATGCATCTCGGCCGCGATGGACCGCGCATGGGCGCGCGCCGCACGATCAGCCGGCCAAAGCCTGGGCGCGATTTCTGCGCAGTATTCGCAAATGGCCAGGCTTTCCCAAATCCGCGCGCCGCAGTGTTCCAGATAAGGCACCAGACCGGCCGGCGTTGCGGTTTTCAGCGCCGATGTCCCGCCCCCACCCGCGAGTGGGATCATCACCTCCTCCACATCCAGCCCGGCCAGATGCACGGCCAACCAGCCGCGCATGGACCAGGATGAATAACGCTTGGTGCCGATAACAAGGCGGCCTTCGGGCATGGGTGTTTCTCCTGCAAGGATACGCCCGATGATGCCCTGCGTTGGGGGCGAGGTAAACTTAGCCGTACA
Source organism: Allobosea thiooxidans (assembly GCA_943370125.1). Classification (GTDB taxonomy): domain Bacteria; phylum Pseudomonadota; class Alphaproteobacteria; order Acetobacterales; family Acetobacteraceae; genus Neoroseomonas. Next base: position 26,679 of record CALRPR020000030.1, read on the forward strand.
AGTTCCGAGTTGGGCTGCTGTATGGTACTTCTAGCGGGCGACGGGGCCGGGCAGACACTGAATGCTGACCATGAAAGCCCAAGGGCCGTGCCCCGAGTGGCGCGGGAGGGCAGTTCATGTTACTCGCCGACCTATGAAGACGGCTTCCACACCCAGACCTTTAGATTATTTTTCCATTGACGCGGCCAATCCGCGCTACGTCGAAAGGGCAATGGCCGATCTGAGGGAGGGTCTATCGCAATGGCGGCTTGCCTTTGCGCTGGCGCGGCTTGACCTGCGAAATCGCTATCGCGGTTCTGTCCTTGGCCCGCTTTGGATGTCGCTTTCCACCCTGATCATGCTGATTGGGCTAGGCCTTCTTTATGGTACCTTATTCAAGCTGGAGCTTGCGAATTACCTGCCCCATCTCGCGGTGAGCCTGATCATTTGGCAATGGATCTCAACCTGCATCATTGAAGCTTGCAGCACCCTTACCGGTGCTGAGGGTGTCATTCGCCAGATGCGCTTGCCCTATACCCTGCATGCGCTTCGCATCGCTTTCCGCAATTCATTGGTGGCGGCGCATTCACTGCCGCTGATACCGATTGTGTTTCTGGTGTTTGGGCATGTGCCTGGGCCCGAGGCTTTCCTCGCCATCTTTGGCTTCCTGCTGATCGGAACTAATATTTTAGCTGGCGGCCTGTTACTTGGAATGATGTGCGCGCGGTTCCGCGACATTCCATCGCTTGTTTCAAATGCTGTGCAATTGGCCTTCTTTGTAACACCCATCCTCTGGAAGCCGGAGCTTTTGGGCGATGCTATGGTATGGATGGCCTTGAACCCATTCTATGCCCTTTTGGAAACAGTAAGGGGGCCCTTGGTGGAAGGGGGGGGGCCGCAGCTTGCTTGGGTTGCGGCTGTTTTTTATACCGTTATACACGTGGTTTTGGCCGGTTTGTTATTCGCCCGATTCCGCTCCCGAATTGCATTCTGGGTCTGAGGCCATGGCAAGCATTCGCGCCGAAGATTTGCGTATTGAATTCCCCCTTTACCACTTTGCGCGCAGCATGAAAAAGCGCCTGCTTGGTGTGGCGAGCCGTCGGGTGAAGGAAGATCCACAGAACCGCGTGGTGATTTCCGCCCTGTCGGGCCTGAACTTTACCATCGAAAGCGGGGAAAGGGTCGCACTGGTAGGCCATAATGGCGCCGGCAAGACCACCCTGCTGCGCACCCTGGCCGGTATTTATGAACCCGTTGGCGGCCGCTTGACGGTGGAGGGTGAGATCGGAAGCCTGATTGATCCCGCTGCGGGCATGGATGGTCTTTCAACTGGGCGGGACAATATACGCCTTCGGGGCCTTTACCGTGGGCTGAATGCCCAGCAAATCGCAGCCCTTGAGGCTGATGCGGGCGAGTTTTCCGGCCTTGGTGAATTTTTGGATGTGCCCATCCACGGCTATTCCGCTGGCATGTCCGTTCGATTGGCCTTTGCCGTGGCAACCGCCTTTCAGCCACAAATCCTGCTGATGGATGAATGGTTCAGCGCCGGCGATGCCGAGTTTATGGCCAAGGCGGAAACCCGGCTTGAGCAATTGGTAACGGCATCCGAAATATTGGTCATTGCGACCCATGACATGAATGTGGTGAAACGCTGGTGCAACCGGGTGATCAGGATTGAGGCGGGGCAGATTGTGGGGGATGGAGGGGTTGAGGTACTTTGACTCAAAGGGCCCGTTTCAACCTGCAAGAAACATGAAGATTAGATCATTTTTCTGTCCCCCCAATCTGCTTAAGTCCTGTTATATTTGATGACTTGCCACGAGGAAAATAATGGAACCTGAAGTCATCCATCTAAAGCCCAGGCGCACTAAAGGTATGTTGTCGGGTCTAGCTGATAAGGCGAAGGGGACCCGTTTACGGAACATCGTTTTGAAAATGACGGTGCGAGTCCCGGGGCTTCTTGGTATAATTCGACAAGGTCGGATGTTTATAGATGGGGACCTGTCATTAAAAGAGCATCTGATACAGCGGCGTAATTCTTTTAGGAAATGGCGAGATGTTGTCTCACTACGAGAATATGCCGCACGCCTTGGTTTGACCCGAGCATTGCTGGCGCCAGCCGCCAACTGCCCAGCGCCAGTTTTAACCGTTTTCCCTGCTAGCCACCAATCAAAAATAACAACTCCAGCGAATGAGAAACCCTTTCCGGAGATATATTCGGTAGTCATTAATGATGCCCATGTCATTCCAAGCAGCAATACGATACTCACGAATGATTTGATGATTTTTCATGATCTTTATGATCCGGGATGTCAGATAGGATCAGAGGAATTGACTGGCCGTGTCGAGTTTGATGAACGGCGGTGCAAGGCGCGGCTAAAGCTAGTCTTTGGAGGCCATCACGATCTGGCGGAGGCCGCCCATTTTCTGGATGCCGCGGCGCCAAACTACGCACACTGGATCACCGAAATCCTCCCGCGCATCGCGATGTTTTGTAAAGTAGAAGCCTACAAGAACATTCCGATCTTAGTGGATGAGAGGTTGCTGCCTAACATTTGGCAATCTCTGACGCTGGCGATAGGATCCCATCGCAGGGTCTATGTTGTCTCCCCACTGATTTCCGTGAAGGTTAAAAAACTGCATCTGATTTCAGTTGCAGGCTACATTCCTTTTGGTTTTCGGGGTGCCACTGATCATGACGCACTTCATGGAAAATATAGTCCAGTCGCCTTGGCTTCGGTCCGCGAGTTGGCTATCGAAGCCTTGATGGACGAAAAGCTTAAGCGGGTTCTACCAAAAAAATTCTTCATTAGGCGTAAGTCATCAAACCGTCACCTACTCAATCAGGACCAGATTGAGGAAATTGTGTTAGCCAAAGGATTTAGTGTTGTCTCTCCTGAAGAACTGACATTTATTGAGCAGGCACGCTTGTTCAATGAGGCTGAAGCAATCATCGGTCCGACCGGCGCAGCATTCGCAAATATCATTTTTTGTAATCCATCTGCGAAAGTGGCTATTCTCATTGCCGAAAATCCTGAAACAGCTTATCTCTATTGGCCAAAGATCGCCTCCGCGGCGGGAGTCCATTTGACTTACGTGCTCGGGCGTGTCGAGGGCGATGCTTCACACGGAGTTCATCAGGATTTCTTTGTCCCGTCCGAAACTATAGTTTCTTTTTTGGAGGCGTGTTGCGCAGATGAGCAATAAGATCCACCCTACTTGCATCATTGAAGGCGCGGTAGAGATTGGTGAGGGAAATGAATTAGGCCCTTATTCGATAATCTATGGTCCAACCAAGATTGGTGATGGGAACATTATTGGCCCTCATGTGGTAATAGGTACGCCGGGCCAAGACACGCGGGAACCACGCCACGACTCCTCGGGCGCCTTCATACAGATTGGAAATAACAATATTATCCGTGAATTCACGGCTATTCAGAAGCCACGATATCGCGACATTACTCGTATCGGCGACGATGTATTTATTATGCAGAGTGTCCATGTTCCGCATGATGCCGTGATAAGTGATGGTGCGGTGATTACACCACTGGTAGCGATGGGTGGCGTAGTCCGAATCATGAAGGGCGCCACGTTGGCATTGGGCTGTTCTCTCCATCAATTTGTTGTCATTGGGCATTATGCTTTTGTGGCAATGGAAGCCGCAATCACGCGTAATGTGCGCCCTTTCGTGAAGTATGTTCCTGGTGGCCCTGTTGCTGTGAATGATTATGCCGTAGAAAAGTACGGTCTTCTGGATTATAAGGAAGAGATTGACGCTTATGTGTTGGAGAGCGTCGAACCAAGGACCCCTGTTTTGCTGGAGTTAATGCGGGAGTTCGAGTCAGAAAGCACAAAGTCTGGCCGGAAAACCTATTGAGGCTATTCAATGAGCATTGATCGTTGCCATGTCAGAGATCTTCCTCGCATAACAGATGTGAGGGGCAATCTCTCTTATATTGAAGGGCCTTCTTTGGTACCCTTTGATATTCAAAGAATCTATTTTCTTTACGACGTTCCAGGTGGTGCCGATAGAGGTGCGCACGCTCACAAAGCGTTGCACCAATTGGTCATTGCGTTATCGGGTGCTTTCGATATCGTATTGGATGACGGCAAGGATAGGAAATCTATACGCCTTGATCGAGCGTACAAGAGCCTCTACATCTGTCCGATGATTTGGCGGACGCTTAACAATTTTTCGTCCGGCGCCGTGTGTCTTGTTTTGGCCTCGGAACGCTATGATGAGACCGACTATATAAGAGACTATGGTGACTTTCTCAAGGCAGTTAACCGGCAGGAGATTTTTGAGTGATCCCCTTTCTTGATCTCGGTCGGAGCCATGCTCCCATACGTTCGCTTCTGGACGAGGCTTACCATCGGGTGATGAATTCCGGATGGTTTATCATGGGACCGGAACTGGAGGCCTTTGAAAGCGAATTTGCGCGATATTGTGGCGTGAAGCACTGCATAGGGTTGGGGAATGGGCTGGATGCCATAAAATTATTGTTGATGGCGCATGAGATTGGTGCGGGTCACGAGGTCATCGTACCGTCCAATACTTTTATCGCTACTTGGCTTGCAGTCACGCAATGCGGAGCGATACCAGTCCCAGTAGAACCTAACCCCTCCACCTATAATCTGAGTTCTGAAAAAATTGAAGCTGCCATATCGCCGAGAACAAAGGCAATCATTCCGGTTCATTTATATGGCCAACCCGCCGATATGGATGCGATAAATATCATTGCCGAACACCATAAGCTGGTTGTGATTGAGGACGCTGCGCAAGCACATGGCGCGCTCTACAAAGGCAGGAAAATCGGCTCTCTTGCTGCTGGCGCCGCATTTAGCTTCTACCCAGGCAAGAACTTAGGCGGTTTGGGTGACGCGGGCGCTGCAGTAACTGACGATGATGATGTGGCAAGGCAGTTACGACAACTTAGGAATTACGGTTCCCCAGTCAAGTATATCCATGAAACGGCTGGCTTCAACAGTCGACTTGACGAGATGCAGGCTGCGTTCCTGCGCGTGAAGTTATCAAAGCTTGATGGCTGGAATGATCAGCGTCGGCAAATCGCAAATTCATATTGCGACCAGCTGGCTGGCTGCAACGTTGGACTACCCGCAGTTCTTGAGGGAACTGATCCGGTTTGGCACCTCTTTGTGATCCGTTCCCAAAGGCGGGATGAACTACAAGAGTTTTTAGGAAGAAATGGCGTCGCTACTGTTATTCACTATCCCCGCCCACCGCATAAGCAAGAATGTTATTCGGAGTTCCGCGATCAGTCACTTCCAATTGCGGAGCATCTTGCCGAAACAGTATTGAGCCTTCCGATGTTTCCGCAGCTAAAGCATCGCGAAGTTAGCCGTGTGACCGAATTGATTCATCAGTTTGGATCCACGAAACGAGACTGATTAGGTCTCTTGATCTTATTCTTCCCACATAGTCGGGAGAAGGTTTGAGACTCATCGGCTCGAGCGAAACCTTTGAAGACCTCCTCGTACCGAAATCGAAACGTAAGAACGTAACAGAGTTTCCAGTAGGTGTTTATATCGCCTGAACCGAGATTTTTGCTTTTCGGCAGCAAGACGCGTTTGATAATGATCGACCACCTTCTCTACCATAATCGCCAACAAATCACCTAGACTGGTTCGAAAGGTTGCCGTTATCAACGGGCTGACACAGGCGGATAACTTTTTCTGGAGCGTGGGGGCCAACAACGAGGTAACTCAAGGCCGAACCCATGCTCAAAATCAAAATACGGATAACGCTCAGTTAATTTATGCCATAGGCGCCATACTCCAAAGCTTCGATCCCGGACTTCTGTATCGTGAGATAAGATCTATTTGCTATTGCCGTGTCAGCAAATTTGAAAGCCTATGCACTGCGCGAGAAAAGGACGTAGATCTCAAAATAGGAGATATGAGGACAAACGGCAGAGCCCCCAGTAGCAGGCTTAGGAGGCGCAGTTTATTGATGAGCGCAAGATCAATACTGAAAAAAATTTCTCTTATCTCGGAGAAATGCCCTGACATACACCAGAACTCAAACGATTTTCTTGTGATCTTTCTTAGCACTTTCGATGCATGACATTGTTGTAAATTAGAAATAAGTATTCTCTCTACCGCAAGGAGATCTTCAGCTTTTGGAACGGGTTGAATATGCCAGGCAAAACCTTCCCAATACTCGCGGGGGATGTATTTTCCGACCGTTTCTGAGATTACCTTTATTTGGCGAACAGTATTCTTGTGGATGTTTTGTTCGTGGAGGCGGTAGAGCCAAAAATAGCTCGGGAAAAATTTGAATGACCAATCAGTTTTTGCCATTAAGAAAAATAATCTGCAAACGAACGCGTAATCATCAGAAGTTAGCTCCACGTCGAAGCCGCCCGCCTCTTTTACGAGTGCTCGCCTCACTATCATACCCTGAAGAAAGATTGCCGAAACTACCTTATGAAGATGACCACTACATACAAGTTTGGGATCGCCGCTTTGAAGAATTTCAAGAAAGGTCCCATCATATATTGTGGGACTTTCCCGTGTCGGCGATTGATTGAAGGCTACAGTCCGAGGTAACACCAAGCCGGTCAGCGGGTCCTGCTCCATATAGTCAATGAACTTTGTTGTTGGAAAGGCCGGGCCGAGCATATCGTCGCCAGACATAAACATAATGTATTTGCTCGTTGATGCATCTATTAGCCGTTGAAGATTCTGCGCCGTGCGGCCCTTGCTATTGGGTTGCGTCAACAGCGTTATGCCGCCACGGGCTTCACTCATGCGCCGCACGATATCTGTCGTGAGATCCGTGGATCCGTCATCCAGGACCCAAATGTGTACATCCGAAAATTCATTTTCCAGAAGACTTAGCAAGCATTGCTCGATGTAGTTTGCATGATTGTATGTAAGCACCAAAATAGAGAGGCGAGGCTCGAGTATGTCCACTTGATGTTTGGCGTCCATTCCTGGGGGCATGGTTTCTATTCCTCGTTCTTCGCGTGGCTGGCCGGATTACATAAACAAACTATCCGATTTCGCCTCAGAAGATGTCTCAATGCAGCGTTCCGAATAAACATCACCTGATAAGGAGCGATCACTCCAGCACCCCTTCAGAAAGATATTCTATACTCACTTGCCTGAAAGAGTTAAAGTTGAGCCTCTCGGCATCTCGGCAGCATTAGGCGTTTTCGTTTGTCCTTCTACCAACCCTCCGCCCTCTCAGGCGGAATCAGTTCACGGGAACGCTGGGCTCACAGCCTCGCCACCCGCGCGCCTGCACGCTTTGTGCGCCGCGTGGCCGAAGTCCTTTGGGAAACAGGTTCGGCAAACCTCCTTGATCGCTTCGAGCCAGAACACCCAGAAATCTTTGAAGCTTTAGACGGCCACGCCCCGTCCACACACTCCCTCGCACTCTACCTCCATTGGTCGCCTAATGGCTGCATCTCCGGCATGGTGCGCCGTCAAGTCAGGCTTTGGCGCGAAGCCGGGTTTGCCTGTGTTTTCATCACCAATGCCACTCCGCCCGCGGCTGATTGGGATGCCATTGCCGCCGATTCCGTGCTCCGCATTCGCCGCGCCAATGTTGGGCGAGATTTTGGCGCCTGGCGGGATGCGGCAGCCATGGCCCTGCAACGCTTCGGCACCCCGCGGGAATTGCTGCTCACCAATGACAGCGTGCTTGGCCCCTTTCTGCCACTTTCCCCCTTAGTGGATGCCTGGCGCGTGGGCGGTGATGGGTTTTTTGGCCTCACCGAAAGTCTTGGCGGCGGGGCGCATCTGCAATCCTATGCCTTGCTCAGCCGCGGGGAAGGGGCGGTTTCGGAAATGCTCGGCCATTTGGCGGGCATGAAGGATGGCCGCAGTAAATGGCAATTGGTCCAGCGCGGAGAAATTGGCCTCACCCAGCGCATGCTCCGCGCGGGGGTGCCATGCTGGGCATTATTCGGGCAGGAAAGGCTCGCCGCACTCGCCAACGCCGAAACGCGGACGCGCATTGCCCCTCGCTACAGCAGCGTGGAAGCCTTTGCCCGCGTGCCCTTCAATCCATGCCATCATTTATGGAGGGAACTGGTTGAAGGCATGGGCTACCCCTACCTGAAAACAGAACTCATCCGCCGCAATCCAGGCAAGCTACCCGGCGTAGAAAGCTGGCGCGAAGTGGTACCTGCTGCAGAATTGCACATGATTGAAGAACACCTCGCCATGATGGGTCCTTAGGTTCAGGACTCTATACAGCGACAATCATGATGCGATGAGCGCGACACTCAGGATGAGATGCCGCGGCTGGATTTGGGGAAGATCGTCGTTGTATATTCGGACAGCGATTTTTGGGTTTTTCCCGCCCTGGCCGGTAAATAGGTCCACCCCAAAAACCCCAGGAATTCTGCCAAAGAGAGGGCCGATCGGGCAGGCGGAGAGAGTGGATCAATTTGAAACTGGCGGAAGGGGCGGACAGGGATGCGATCTCCTGCCTTGAGAGTGCGATTGCCCTGAGGCCCAGGCTCACCTCCCACAACGATGGCCTTCCACACTCTGCCGCCTTTGACGTTCCCCCCTGCGAGAATTCACATCAAGCCGTAAAGAGCGCATAAATATCCGCTAACGTCACATTTCCCACCAGGATCACATCATCCCCCGCACCACCATTCAAGGTATTGCTCAGCCCATTGCCGATCAGCATGTCATTCCCAGCGCTGCCCGTGAGGGTGATGCCGGAAATACCCGCCGCGATTTGCAGCGCCTCCACATGATCAGGCTTGGTCATGCTGACGGAAGTGATGATGGTATCCGCGCCACCTCCGGCGGTTTCGATGATCAGGTCAAGGATGTTACTTATAAAATAGATATCATCACCATCGCCACCGACCAAGGTGTCACTGCCCGCACCGCCGGTCAACGTGTCATTGCCATCGAGGCCGCTTAGAAGTGCCCTCTCGGCTCCCACCGTCAGCGCATCAGGCCCAGCCGTGCCGGTCTGCGCCGGGCCAGTCACATCCGTTACAGTGATGGCGACGGCCCGGGCCGCGCTGCTCAGCGCGCCGTCCGAGGCTGTGACAGTGATGTCATAGACATTGTTACCGCCACTATCGCCAGGCACTTCGAAATTGGGTGACGACTTGAAGGTGACCGCGCCGGTCGTAGCGTTGATGTTGAATAA
>CALRPR020000031.1:0-35462 GCA_943370125.1 Allobosea thiooxidans
CCTCCCGGCACGGGCAAAACCTTGCTGGCGCGGTCCATCGCGGGCGAAGCCAATGTGCCCTTCTTCACGATTTCTGGTTCGGATTTCGTCGAAATGTTCGTGGGTGTCGGCGCATCGCGCGTGCGTGACATGTTCGAGCAGGGCAAGAAGAACGCGCCTTGCATTATCTTCATTGACGAAATTGACGCAGTCGGGCGCCATCGCGGCGCTGGGCTTGGCGGCGGCAATGATGAACGCGAACAGACGCTCAATCAGATGCTCGTCGAAATGGATGGGTTTGAAAGCAATGAGGGTGTGATCCTGATTGCGGCCACCAACCGCCCCGATGTGCTTGACCCCGCTTTGCTGCGCCCCGGCCGTTTCGACCGGCAGGTTGTGGTGCCCAATCCGGATGTCAATGGGCGCGAGAAAATCCTGCGTGTGCATATGCGCAAGGTGCCGTTGGCTTCCGATGTGGACCCGAAGGTGATTGCGCGCGGCACGCCGGGTTTCTCCGGTGCTGATCTGGCTAACCTCGTGAATGAAGCAGCCTTGCTGGCGGCGCGTACAGGCCGCCGCACCGTGGGCATGGCGGAATTCGAAGCCGCCAAGGACAAGGTGATGATGGGCGCGGAACGCCGCAGCCTTGTCATGTCAGAAGCTGAAAAGCGGATGACCGCCTATCACGAAGCTGGTCATGCGTTGGTTGCGATTAATGAACCAGAATGTGATCCGGTGCATAAGGCCACCATCATCCCGCGTGGCCGCGCGCTGGGCTTGGTAATGTCGCTGCCAGAAGGTGATCGCTATTCCAAGCATAAGTCCAAGCTGAAATCCGAACTCGCCATGGCGATGGGCGGGCGCGTGGCGGAAGAATTGGTCTTCGGCGCGGATAAGGTCAGCAATGGTGCTTCTGGCGACATCAAAATGGCGACCAACCAGGCGCGCATTATGGTGACCGAATGGGGTATGAGTGAGAAACTCGGCATGATCGCCTATGGCGATAATAGCCAGGAGGTTTTCCTCGGCCATTCCGTGACGCAGACCAAGAATATCTCTGAAGAAACCGCGCGCATGATTGATGGCGAAATCCGCGGTATTATTGATGGCGCCTATGCGCGGGCCACCGCCATCCTGTCAGAACATATGGATCAGCTGCATTTGCTCGCGAATGGCTTGCTGGAACATGAAACGCTGAGCGGCGATGAAATCCGCCAGGTGATCAAGGGTGAACCCGTGGTGCGCAATCGCCCGGATGAGCCGGTGAACCAGGGCCGCGGTAGTGTGCCGACTGCGGGGCGGCCGACCATGCGCCCCGGCGGGCTTTCCCCAGGCGCGGCGCCTGCTACCTGAGTTCAGCTCTGGAACGCTGGCTGCATCCGCTGGGCCTGTTATCAGGCCCAGCCGCTTTTCGGGCCATTGGTGAAGGTCAGGCGCTGCCCTTACAGGGTGGCGATCTGGCCTTTTCCTTGGCCCGGCTGATCGAAGATGGGCGCGAGGTTGCGACCCTGCCCGTGGCGGCGCTCCCGGATGAGTGGGGCGATCAAATTGAAGCCATCACCGCGCGACCCCTGGCCTTTGCCGGGCTGGTAAGCCCACGCCCTTTGGTGATGGGCATTCTGAACATCACGCCCGATAGTTTTTCCGATGGCGGGCGGCATTTTGATCCCAGCCCCGCGATTGAAGCGGGCCATGCCATGCTGCAAGCCGGCGCGGATATCCTGGATATTGGCGGCGAGTCAACGCGCCCCGGCGCAGAACCTGTCCTTCCAGACGAAGAAATCGCCCGCGTCATTCCGGTGGTGCGTGAATTGGCCAAGGCGGCCCCGGTCAGCATTGATACGCGCCATGCCGCGACCATGCAGGCCGCTTTGGAAGCCGGCGCTGAAATCATCAATGATGTTACCGCGCTGCGGCACGATCCGGCGGCGGTGGATTTCCTTGCATGCAACCAGGCGCCGATCGTGCTGATGCATATGCCGGGCACTGATCCGCGAGCGATGCAGGCGCAGGCTGATTACGCCGATGTGGTGCTGGAAGTGGCGCGCTTTCTGCGCGACCGCGTGGCGACGCTTGAAGCGCTTGGCATTGCGCGCGCGCGGATCGCGATTGATCCCGGCATCGGCTTTGGCAAGACCATGGCGCATAACCTTGCCCTGATCGAAGCCCTGCCGATCCTGGCGCAGATTGGCTGCCCCATTATGTTGGGGGCGTCGCGCAAGCGCTTCATCGGCACCTTATCTGGCGTGGAACAAGCGGAAGCGCGCCTGGCCGGCAGCCTGGCCGTTGCCTTGGCAGGCGCCGCGCGCGGTGCCGCCATTCTGCGCGTGCATGATGTGGCGGAAACCATCCAGGCGCTGGCCGTCTGGCAGGCTTGCGCGAACGGCCGGGCTGGATAAGGGAGCATTCCCATGAAGCAAATGCATCTTGGCGCCTTCATGCGCCCCGTCAGCATCCATACCGCCTGGTGGCGCCACCCTGATTCAGCGCCCGAGGCGAATTTCAGTCTGAAGCATTTAGTCCACTGCATCCAAACCCTGGAACGCGGCAAATTCGACGCCTTCTTCATGGCGGATCATTTGGCCGTGCTGAACATGCCAATCGAAGCGCTGAAACGCAGCGGCACCGTCACATCCTTTGAACCCTTCACGCTTTTATCCGCGCTTGCGATGGTAACGGAACGGATCGGGCTGATCGCCACCGCCTCCACCACCTATGACGCGCCCTATCATATCGCACGGCGCTTTGCGTCACTCGATCACATCAGCGCCGGGCGCGCGGGGTGGAATATCGTCACCACCTCCAACCCCGATGCGGCGCGCAATTTCGGCATGACCGAACATATGGACCATGCCGAACGCTATGCCCGCGCGCGGGAATTCCACGATGTGGTGACCGGGCTTTGGGACAGTTTCGCGGAAGACGCTTTTATCCGAGACAAGGAAAGCGGCATCTTCTGGGACCCCTCGCGGATGCATAAACTCGATCACGAAGGCAAATATCTTTCCATCGCCGGGCCGTTGAACATCGCACGCCCGGTCCAGGGCTGGCCGGTGATTGTGCAGGCGGGGGCTTCTGATTCTGGCCGGCAACTCGCTGCCGAGGTGGCTGAGATGATCTTCGCCGCCGGCGGACCCGTCGCCGATGCGCGCGCCTATTACGCCGACATCAAATCCCGCGCGGCCAAGGCGGGGCGCGACCCGGCACTGGTAAAGATCCTGCCCGGCGCGCTGGTGACGGTGGCGGAAACGGATGACGAGGCCCGCGAAAAACGCGCGCTCCTGGATAGCTTGGTGCATCCCGATAGCGGCATGGGCGCGCTTTCCATCGCCCTTGGCACCGACGCGCGTGCATTCGACCTGGATGCGCCCCTGCCCGACATCCCGGAAACCAATCAAAGCCAAAGTGGCCGTCAACGCGTGTTGGAACGCGCGCGCCGCGAAAACCTGACCGTGCGGCAATTGGCCGTGGCACTCGGCGGCTATGGCGGCCTGTCCTTCACCGGCAGCGCCAAAACCATCGCCGATGAAATGCAGCACTGGCTGGAAAGCGATGCCTGCGACGGCTTCAACATCATGTTCCCAACCATCCCAGGCGGGGTTGAGGATTTCGTGCGCTGGGTGGTGCCGGAACTGCAACGCCGCGGCATCTTCCGGAAGGAATATGCCGGGACCACGCTGCGAGAGCATTTGGGGCTGCCCAGGCCGGGGAACCAGTTTTTTTGAGACCAAGGCTTTTACAAATCATTGAATAGCCCAAGGCTTTCAACCTACACTCGAGACCAGAACCTTAGGCGACAGGCTTCGCCTCACGCAAACGGGAGATAGAACATGCTTCAAAGACGACACCTGCTCGGCGGCGCAGCGGCGCTCCCCTTCGCCTCCATGGGCGCGCCGGCCATCGCACAAGCACCGCGCGTGCTGAAATATGTGCCACACGCCAACCTGCCCAATATTGACCCCTTCACCAATACCGCCTTCGTCGCGCGCGATCACGCCTTCCTGGTCTATGACCAGCTTTACGGCATGGACGATAAATTCCAGCCGCGCCCGCAAATGGTCGAAGGCCATGTCGTGGAAAATGACGGCAAGACCTGGCGTTTCACGCTGCGTGACGGGCTGAAATTCCACGACAATACGCCAGTGCGCGGGCGGGATTGCATCGCCTCCATCAAGCGCTGGGGAAGGCGCGATGCCTTCGGCCAGGTACTGATGGCGCGGGTGGCCGATATGGTCGAAGTCAGCGACCGCGTGTTCGAGATTCGCCTGAACGCACCCTTCCCGAAAATGCTCGATTGCCTGGCGAAGGTCACCACAAGCTGCCTGTTCATCATGCCGGAACGTCTGGCCAATGTGGACCCCTTCACGAATATCACGGAAGCCATCGGCAGCGGTCCCTATCGCTTCATCCAGAATGAATGGGTGCCTGGCTCGCGCCTCGCTTACGCGCGCAACGCTGATTACGTGCCGCGCCAGGAAGCAGCCTCCATGACCGCCGGCGGCAAAGTCACGCATTTTGATCGCGTGGAATGGCTGATCATCCCAGATGCCAGCACGGCCTCCGCCGCCCTGCAATCGGGCGAGATTGATTGGTGGGAACAGCCGACCGCGGATTTGTTCCCGCTGTTTCAACGTGGTGCGGCGGCGCGCAATATCCGTGTGGATATCATCAACGATACAGGGCTGATCGGCATTTTCCGCCCGAACCATACCGCAGCACCCTTCAACAACCCCGCCGTGCGCCGCGCCGTGCTGACCGCCATCAATCAGATGGATTTCATGACCGCGGTGATCGGCACGGCGGGGGTTGAAGGCCGCCCTGATCTCCGCCGCGAAGGCATTGGCTATTTCGCGCCGGAAAGCCCGATGGCGAGCAATATCGGCATGGAACGCATGCGCAAAAGCATCGAAGCCGCGCGCGCTGAATTGCAGGCCGCCGGTGCGATGGGCCAGCGTCTTGTGCTGCTGAACGCAACCGATCTTGCCTCGATCAATGCCGCAACGCTGGTCGGTGCTGATCTATTCACCCGCATGGGCTTCAATGTTGATCTGGTGAGCACGGATTGGGGCACGCTGGTGGCCCGCCGTGCCAGCAAGAACCCGCTGGAACAAGGCGGCTGGTCCGGCTTCTTCACCTTCTGGTCCGGCATTGATCATTGGAATCCGGCGAGCCACGCCTCCATCCGCGGCCATGGCGATAATGCCTGGCCGGGCTGGCCGACCATCCCAGCCCTGGAGGCGCAGCGCGATGCCTGGTTCAACGCGCCGGATGCGGCAGCGGAAGCGGCAGCAGGGCGGGAAATGCAACGCATTGCCTTCGAACAAGTGCCCTATGTGCCGACGGGCATGTATTACCAGCCCACCGCCTATCGCCGGAACCTGACCGGCATGCTGAAGGGCCAGCCGCCGCTGTTCTGGAATATCCGGCGGGCTTAATCCGAACCCCGCGCCGTGCCTGGGCTTGCCGGGCGCGGCCGGGTTTCATCGGAAGCCGGCAAGGGGCTATAAGCCACGCATGAGCGAAGCACCCCCGACCCGCCGGCTTTTCGGCACTGATGGCATTCGCGGCACAGCCAATGCCGCACCGATGGACGCCGCCACCGCACTCAGGCTTGGCCAAGCGGCTGGCAGCTTTTTCAATCGCGGCAATCACCGCCACCGCGTGGTGATCGGCAAGGATACGCGGCTTTCCGGCTATATGCTGGAACCGGCTTTGACGGCGGGCTTTATCGGTGCGGGGATGGATGTGGTGCTGGTCGGGCCCTTGCCCACGCCGGCTATTGCCTTGCTCACGCGGTCCTTGCGCGCCGATTTGGGCGTGATGATCAGCGCCTCCCACAACCCCTATGAGGATAACGGCATCAAGCTATTTGGCCCCGATGGGCTGAAGCTGACCGATGACCAGGAAGCGGAGATCGAAGCCCTGATGGCGGGCGATCTTGGCGCGGCGCTGGTGCCACCCGCGCGGCTTGGTCGCGCAAGCCGGCTGGAAGATGCGCCGGGGCGCTATATTGAAGCCGCCAAGGCGTCCTTCCCGCGTGGGCAAACGCTCGATGGGCTCCGCATTGTTGTGGATTGCGCCCATGGCGCTGGTTATCGCGTGGCCCCCACCGTGCTGTGGGAATTGGGCGCCGAGGTGATCCCCATCGGCGTCGCGCCGGATGGCTTCAACATCAATAAAGGGGTGGGTTCCACCGCGCCCGGGTCACTTGCGACTTTGGTGCAGGAACGCCGCGCTGATTTGGGCATTGCGCTGGATGGCGATGCCGATCGTGTGGTGCTGGTGGATGAAGCCGGGCAGGTGATTGATGGCGATCAGATCCTGGCCCTGATTGCTCAGTCCTGGCACGCGCAGGGCCGCCTGACGGGCGGCGCCGTGGTGGCCACCGTCATGTCCAATATGGGGCTTGAGCGCTTCCTCGCGGCGCGCGGCCTTGGCTTGCTGCGCACCGCTGTTGGCGACCGCTATGTGGGCGAAAAGATGCGCGAAGCCGGCTGCAATCTGGGCGGCGAGCAATCCGGCCATATGATTATGCCTGAATTCGGCACGACCGGGGATGGGCTGATTGCGGCGCTGCAAGTGCTCTCCGTTTTGGTCGAAGACAAGCGCCCCGCGAGTGAGGTGCTGCGCTGCTTCACCCCCCTGCCGCAGCGCCTGGTGAATGTGCGCTATGCCGGCGCCTCGCCGCTGGTGAAGCCCGTGGTGACCGAAGCCATCGCCGCCGAGGAAACCGCCCTTGGTACGCGCGGCCGTGTGCTGATCCGCGCGAGTGGCACCGAACCCGTGATCCGCGTGATGGCGGAGGCCGAAGATGAAGCCCTGGTGGATGGCGTGGTCAGCCGCCTTGCTGATCTGATCAAGGCGGAGGCGCGCGCGGCATGAAGGGGCGTGTGCTGATTATCGCCGGGTCTGATTCCGGAGGCGGCGCCGGTATTCAGGCGGACCTGAAGGCCGTGACCGCGCTTGGCGCCTTTGGCATGACGGCGATCACGGCGCTGACCGCGCAAAACACCCTTGGCGTGCATGGCGTACTGCCCGTGCCGCTGGAATTCCTGCGTCAGCAGATCGCGGTGGTGCTTGATGATCTCGGCGCGGATGCGCTGAAAACCGGCATGCTGGCCGATAGCGCGACCATTGAAGCAGTGTGTGACGAAATCACGGCCCGCGCGCCCGCCGTGCCTTTGGTGGCCGATCCGGTGATGGTGGCCAAGGGCGGACACCCTTTGCTGGTGCTGGAAGCCGCCGAGACGCTGAAGCGCCGTTTGCTGCCGATCGCCACCGTGCTTACCCCCAATCTGCCGGAGGCTGAGGCGCTCTGTGGCTTTGCCATTGCTGATGTCGGCGCCATGCACCAGGCCGCCAAGGCGCTGCTCGCGCTTGGCTCCAAATCCGTGCTGCTGAAGGGAGGGCATCTGCCGGGGGATGAGGTGGTGGATCTGCTCGCCACCGGCACGCGGATGGAAATCTTCCGCGACCGGCGCATCCAAACCCGCCATACGCATGGTACGGGCTGCACCTTGGCGAGTGCGGTGGCGGCAGGCCTGGCGCAGGGGATGTCGCTCAGGGATTCCGTGATCCGCGCGCGCGCCTATGTCCGCGCGGCGATTGCGGCTGCGCCGGGTTATGGCGCCGGCCATGGGCCGCTCAACCACGCCGTGACCTGCGATCCTGGGGTTTTGCGCTGAAATCTGGCCCATCAGCGGCAATCTTCAGGATTTGTTAATCTTTTCCGGCGCACTTTGGGCGCATGGCTATCAATATGAGTGCCACCCTCATGGCGGGTTTATTTGGCCAACAAGGCCAGAACTCGCTGATGCTCCCCTACGGTAACGCTGCCCCTGCGGCCAGCGCCGGGGAAGCTGTGGTTGCCTTCCGCCGTGTCACCAAAGCCGGCGAGGAAGAAAAGGGCCTTGCCCGCGAAAAGAAAGACCCCATCACGCTGACGACTTTGGCGCAGTTTCGTCAGGCGCTGGATGCGGCGCCAAATATAGACAAGGCGCTTTCTGACCCGCGTGTTTTGAAGGTACTGATGCCAGCGCTTGGCTTACCCGACCAAGTGGGTAATCCGGGTCTGGTGAAGCGGGCTTTGCTGTCTGACCCCAAGGACACCAAGGGTGTTGCGGCGCAGCTTGGCACCACCTGGAAGAATGCGGCAGCCACGCTCAATCTCAAGGCGACCACAACACCCAAGACAGTAGCCTTTGAAGGGCTGACTGATAAGGAAACCACGGCGGTTGCCGGGCAATTGCGCTTGGGTGAGGCGCTATTGACCGCGCCGACAAGCAGGGCTTCCGCACCCAAAATTCGCGCCTTTGATGGCCTGGAAGACAAGGTGACAAGCGCGCTGACTGCGCGGCTTCGTCCGGGTGAAGAATTGGTCGTGGATCGCGCACGGCGCGAGGTTGAACAGGCTGCGGTATTGACCGCAGTGACCATCCGTCAGGGTGAATTGCCGGAGGATGATCTGCCGACGATTGCCAAGGATGCGCTCAAGCAGATGGCGGGTTTCATGCGGAGCGGGTCTTTTGACGCTGCACTGGCAAGCGTTGATGATGCGCTGATCGCGATCAACAACGTGGGCGGGCTGACGCCGGACCAATTGCGCCAGGGCCGCGTGGCGCTGATGGAAGGCGGCATTACGCTTGATCAATTGAGCCGCGATGCCTTCGGTGTGGCCAAGCGCGTCGAAAAGCTGGTTGCGCTTGATTCGCCCAGCAGCCCGGCTTGGGCATCCGACTATAAGACCAGGCTTGATGCTTTCCAGAAGGAAGGCGCCGACAAGAATTCGAATTTCTCGCTGGAAGTGGCCGCTGCCATGGCGAAGCGCATGCAGGATGCCGCGCTGAATGCCGATGAGCGTGATCTCGCCAAGATTTACCTCAGCAACGCCACGAATATCCTGAACACGCGGGATGGCAAACCGACCAAGACACCGGTTGAAGGCTTGCCGATCGCGCGCATCACTCAGGCGGATACCACGAAGCTGCTGGACGGCATGAAGAATGCCGCGCCACCCAATGTTTCGCGCGCGCAGATTGAGGTGACTTATGCAGCGGGTGCCGCTCTCAGTGCCATCAAGCTTGCCGAAACGCCGGTCTTCGGCATGCCAACACTCGCGAGCCAAGCATTGAAGGAAATCGCGAAGCTGACGCGCGCCGGGTCCTTCGGGACCGCGATCCAGCGCGCTGATGAGGCTCTGACTGCGATCGCGGATGATACTGTGATGTCTGCTTCCAGCAAGCGTATGGGCAGCGCGGCCCTGCTTGAAACAAGCACCTTGATCGAACAGGTGCGGCGCAATGCGCCGGGGGTTGCCGAAAGGCTCGAAAAACTTGCCGCATTTGAGGCATCTTCAGGCGCTGTCAGGTCGCGGGATTTTCAATCGAGGCTTGAGAGTTTTCACAAGGACGGCATCAACGGCAACGTCAATTTCGCCCTTGAGATATCCGCCGCCATGGCTGATCGCATGCTGGCCGGTGCGACAAGCCTTGATCAGACCCTGCAGGCGCAATCCTTGTTGAGCAGAAGCAAGCAGGTGTTGAATGGCCGCGATGGGAAGCCGCTTTCAACTGCGTCGGTGAATGCGCAGTCGCGCATCCTGGCATCTGATGCGGGCAAGATCGTGGAGGGGATGAAGGCGGGCCTTCGCCTTGGCAGTCTTTCCGATCCGAAGATGTTATCAATCCTTACCAATGGCTTCACGAAATACGAATATCGTACTGGACTGAGTGACGCCAATCCAGGCATGGCGAATGCAGTTTATTTTAGCGAAACCGCGAAAACCGTAAAATCTGTCTATGATATTCTGGGTAATGGCGTCATGCGTCGCGTGGTCCTGGGTGCGCTTGGCATTCCGGATCAGGTCGCCATTCAGCCTGTTGAAACCCAGGCAAGGGCCGTGCTGGCGCGCCTGAAAATGGCGGATTTGCAGGACCCCATCAAGGTGCGCGGCTTGGCTGAACGCTATCTGATGGCGCAAGCCGACAAGGCCGCCGGCAGCGCCGCCAATAGCGCGAACGATCCTTTCTCGGCGATAACAAGCCTCTCCATCAGGGTTTGATGTGACAATTGCGGGGCCAGCGCAGGCATTCTATCTGCGGGCATCATGAAACTTCCCTTTTTCTTGGTTGACGCCTTCACCACCCGTCCCTTCGCGGGCAATCCGGCGGCCGTGGTGCCGCTTGAAGCTCCGCTGCCTGATCGCGTCATGCAGGCCATGGCGGCCGAGCATAATCTCTCAGAGACCGCCTTCGTCATGCGCGAAGGATCGGGCTGGCGGCTCCGTTGGTTCACGCCGAAGGTCGAGGTTGAGCTATGCGGCCACGCGACGCTCGCGACCGCCTTTGTGCTGGCCCGCGAATTGAACCAGGTGCCGCCCTTCACCTTTCAAACGCTCTCCGGCGCCTTGGTGGTGGAAGCGGATGGGCCGCGCTTCATTCTGGATTTTCCGGTGCGGCTTTCTGAACCAGCGACACCGCCGGATGGCCTTGCCGCAGCATTGGGTGCCACGCCACGTGAAGTGCATCGCGCGCGTGATTGGATTTGCGTCATGGAAAGCCCAGAACAGGTCGCGGCGCTGACGCCCGACCATGCGGCGCTGGCCGCACTTCCGGGTGCCGAACGCGTGATTGTGACGGCAGCGGGCGGTGAGGGGGTGGACATCACCTCGCGCTTTTTCGCGGTGAAGGTCGGGGTGCCGGAAGACCCGGTGACGGGCACGGCGCATGTCCAATTGGTGCCGTTCTGGTCAGCCCGGCTTGGGCGCACATCCCTGATCTGTCGCCAGGCCAGTGCCCGCGGCGGCACGCTTTGGTGCGAATGGCGCGGCGATCGCGTGCGCATGGCAGGCGATGCCGTTCTTTACGCCAAGGGCGAAATCCACCTGCCGGATGTGATTTAGCCCTTGGTTTTTTGGCGTTACTTCTTTTCGCGGAT
The DNA here is from genome assembly GCA_943370125.1 of Allobosea thiooxidans. Taxonomy (GTDB): domain Bacteria; phylum Pseudomonadota; class Alphaproteobacteria; order Acetobacterales; family Acetobacteraceae; genus Neoroseomonas. The sequence goes on from CALRPR020000031.1 coordinate 10,915, forward strand.
TAGGGCTTAACCCCCAATCTCCCCGCCATCCTTCTTCACAATGGCAATTACGGCAGGACGCGGCGGCACACCTTCGGCGAAATCCGGCCAGCGCGTCGAAGGCCGTTCAAAGGTTGAACCCGAATCTTCACCCGGATGTTGGATCGCCAAGAAGATAGTCTTGTTGTCCGGCGTGAAGCAGGGGCCGCAAACTTCCGCCCCTGTTGGCGCCTGGTAGAAAAGCCGCGTCAGCGCGCGCCCATGGCCAGAGGTATCCGCGCCGTAGAGCCCATCCGCAACACCTGCGGCGGAAGGTGCGCCATCGGTCGCGATCCAGATGCGCCCCTTACTGTCGAAGGCGCAATTATCGGGGCAGGAAAGCCAGCCGCGATCTGATGTCGCGCGATGATAACGCGTGCCGGCATCAATCCCCGGCGCGCCCGCCATCAGGAAAAGCCCCCAGCGCATTTCACGCACGGCGTGATCAACCTGTGGCGTGCCGGCGCCCGGTGGGATGATCTCCACCACATGGCCATGCTGATTATTGGCGCGCGGATTGGCGGCATTGAGCTGATCCGCACGGCGATTGCTGTTATTTGTTAGCAGCACATAAACGCGGCCGGTGGCGGGGTTGGGCTCCACATCCTCTGGCCTGTCCATCGGCGTCGCACCCAAAAGGCTGGCGGCCTGGCGGGTATGGATCAGCACATCGGCTTGGGATTGGAAGCCATTGGCCGGCGTCAGCGGCCCCTGGCCCTGCACCAGATCAAGCCATTCCACCTTGCCATCATCATGGAATTTGGCGACCGACAGCACGCCTTCATCCAACAAATCCCGATTGGCCGCGCGATCAGTTGGATTCCAGGGACGCGCGGTGACGAAGCGATAGACGAAATCAAACCGCTCATCATCGCCCATATAGATCACCACGCGGCCATCAGCATTGATGGCGTGATGGCAGCCTTCATGCTTGAAGCGGCCAAGGGCCGTGCGCTTCACCGGCACTGCATTCGGATCATAGGGATCGAATTCGACAATCCAGCCAAAGCGGAACGCCTCATTCGGTTCTTTTTCGACATTGAAACGATCAATGTGATTGGGCCAGGAATAGGAAGCCTGGTTGCGGATGCCATAGCGGCGGAAGCTTTCGGCATGAGGGGTCTTCGCGACATCGCCACCGAAATAGAGGTTGAAGTTTTCCTCCGCCGTCGTCACCGTGCCCCAGGGCGTATTGCCGCCGGCGCAATTATTCAGCGTGCCGAGCACCAATCTCCCGGTGGGGTCGGCCTTGGTCTTCAGCAGATCATGCCCGGCGGCGGGGCCGGAAATCTGCATCGGGGTCGCGGCGGTGATGCGGCGATTGAAGCGGCTTTCCTTGGCATAGCCCCAGCGGCCATTTTCCTTGCGGATTTCTACCACCGCAAGCCCATGGGCCATGATCTCGGCCTGCGCCTGTTCGGCATTGACGCGCTGGCGAGAAGCGCTGCCGCTGCCAAGCCCGCCCCACATCAGCCCAGGATTGGTGTATTCGTGATTGACCACCAAAAGCCCGTGATCACTGCCCTTGCTGCCGAGCGGCAGCGGGAAGAAATCGAGGTAGTCATTATTGTAGCCGAATTGCAAAGCCTGAGCGGCGGGGCTGGTCTTGCCCGCTTCGAGAGCCGGCGCGCCCGGCAGCATTGGATCACCCCAGCGGATGACGGTTTGCACTTCATAGCCTTCGGCCACCGATTCACGCTGCGCCAAGGCGCGCGCGGGTTCGCTGAAGGTCAGGCTGGAAGGGCCACCGGAAACCGGCACCGCGGTTTGCGCCTTCGCGTCACCGGCTAGGCCAGCTGATAGCGTCGCCAGGGCGGCGGCGGAGCTCAGCAGGCCGCGCCGGCCATAGCGGGCTTCGATGATTTCGGCGATTGGGGTTTTGGGTTCGGGGTTGCTGCCGATATTCTCGATGGCATCGAAGGCTTCGAAATCATCGGCATGGTTTTCAGGCTGCGCCATTTTTCTCTCCCGTTGCGGCAGGGCTTGTGCTGGACGATTAGTTGGGAAGACAGCGCCGCAGCATAAAGCGGTGGATTGTGAAGCTTTCGCGAAATTACGCCTTATCCACCGCGGCTCAACGCCACCACACCACCGCGCGGTGGTTCGCCATCGCGGAAATGCGGCCAGCGGCTGCGCGGGGCAGCAAATTGCGCGCCCATGCCGGCACCTGGATGCGCCACGCCGGCAACCCAGGTTGCGGCACCCGGCACCACCGCTACACCACCCAAAGCGGCGCCAAGGGGCGTGATATAGGCAAGGGAGGGTTCACCCCGCGCGCGGCCTTCCAACGGCAACGCATAAAGCGCATCTGGCAAGGCGCTATCGCGCGCCGGCTGCGCCGTGCCGACCAGAAGATTGCCCTGCGCATCAAGACATAGGCTTGAAGGCGCAACCGGCCAGGCCGGGACTAGCGCCGGTTCCCGCCCTGGGCGCGGGCGTGGCGGCACGCGGCCTTCCATCAGGTTTTCCAGAATGGCGGTATCGCCGGCGGGGTCGCGGGCGGCAAACAAAATCTCCACCACTGCGCCCGCTGGATTTCGAGGAATCTCCCGCAGCGCCAGCCAAAGCCGCGCGCCATTCGGGTCCAGTGCCAGTGCGACAGGCCGGCCAATGCTATTGGCACCCCGCGCCACCGCCGCGCCATAGGGATCCGCATCGGCGGGCAGCGCGATCCAGCGCAAGGTACCAGCTTCAAACCGTGCGGCGTAAAGCGTGCCTTGGTCCAAGGCATTGGGTTCCGCTGCTGGCCCGTCGGAGACAAAGCGCCACAACAAGCCGCCTTCGCGCCCATCGGCCATAAACACCACCGCACGACCATCGGCTGCCAGCGCCGCCGCCACATCACGCGCGCCAAGCCTGCCTAGGGCGCTGCGCTTCACTGGCACGGATTGCGGTTCAAAAGGATCGAGTTCCACCACATGGCCCGTCTGCGCTGACTCCACACCCGGCAGGCGCCGCACCCAGGCGGCGCCTTCGCCTTCGCTCAGCAGCAGGCTGCCCCAGGGGGTCGCCGCGCCGCCTGTCACGCCAAAAACACCACGCGCCGGCCCGCCCGCGCCACCCATGCGGCAGAGCGTGCGCGCATGCAGGCGACGCATCTGAAAACCACCATCCGTGACCATCCACACGCCACCACGGCGCTGGATATTGATCAGGCTCGCCCCCTGCATGGCGCCGGCAATCTCTGGCCGGTCCCGCCCATCGGGGAAGGCCATGGTGGGGTCGAGGGTCGGGTGGCCCACCGCCAGCACGGCGCGCGGAATACCATCTTCCACACGCGGAGACGACATCGCAGCCACCACACGCGTATCCCAGCCGAATTGCGCCTCGGCCGCCGCAAGATTGGGCGACAGCGGCGCGAAGGCGGGCGCGTCAAAGGCAACGCGATCACCCCATTGGATCAGCAAATCACGCTTGATGCCGGCGCTTGGCGCATCATCCACACGCTGCGCGATCCCGGGCGCGCCCTGCGCGAAGGCATGCGCGGCAGGGAAGGCCGCCGCGCACGCCAGCAGGGCACGGCGCGTAATCACGGCGCTTCTTCGATCACCGGCGGTAGATGGACGCGCACGGGCGGCAAGGGCGCGGACCATTTTTCGACCTCGATCAGGCAGGATTGCGCTGATGGGCCTTGGCCAAGCCTGGACGTGCCCACATCCGCCGTTAGCACATTCGGATTGCCATGCACGCACATGCTGCCCGGCACGCCTGGTTCCAGTGGATCAAACCAGGCGCCTGTCGCCATCATGGCCACACCGCGCATCAGCCCGGGATCAAGCCGCAAACCGCCAAGGCAGGCACCGCGATCATTAAAGACGCGCAGAATATCGCCATCCTTCAGCCCGCGTTCGGCGGCGTCTTCCGGGTTCAGCATGATGGGCTCACGCCCCGCGATTTTATTCGCCGCCGAAACGCGCCCGGTATCTAACTGCCCATGCAAGCGCGTGGCGGGTTGGAAGGACAGCAGATGCAGCTTGTGGCGCTTGGCTTCAGGCGCGCCCAGCCATTCGCGCGGCGCGATCCAGACCGGATGGCCCGGCGCGTCATCATAGCCAAAGCTTGCGATGGTTTCGCTGAACAGCTCCACCTTGCCGGAAGGTGTATCGAGCGGGTTTTCTTCAGGATCAGCGGCGAATTCGGCGAATTGAGTATATTCATCACCGCGCACGGGTCCGGAGGCCTCCCACCAGCCCTTTGCCCAAAACGTATCGAAATCCGGCGTTTCCTGGCCCATGCGCGCGCAATGGCGGCGCCAGCTTTCAAACAAGTGGCGCAGCCAGGCATCTTCGTTGCGCTGTTCGGTGAAGCGTTCGCGGTAGCCCAATTCTTCCGCAATATCGGCCAGAATATCATGGTCGTTCCGCGCCTGACCTTGCGGCGCAATCGCCTGGTGCATGGCGCGCAGGAAACGATCCCGCCCGCTGCTTGCGATATCATTGCGTTCCAGCGTGGTAGTGGCGGGCAGTACGATATCGGCGTGCCGTGCGAGTGATGTCCACCAGGGTTCCTGCACGATGATGGTCTCGGCCTGCGCCCAGGCGCGCAGCATGCGGTTGAGATCCTGATGGTGATGGAAGGGATTGCCGCCGGCCCACCAGATGATTTGCGTATCGGGGAACTGTAGCACGCGGCCATTGAAGTGATGATCGCCGCCGGGGTTTTCCAGCATTTCCGTGATACGCGCGACGGGGATGAAGAACCCGGTGGGGTTGGGTGTCGCCGGCATCGCAAAACTTGGCACGTCGCGCCTGGGCTGGCCCATGCCATTCACGCTGCCATAACCAAAGGCAACGCCTTGGCCTGGCTTGCCGATCAAGCCCAGCATGGCGGCAAGCGCGGTCAGCATCCAATAGGGTTGCTCACCATAATCGGCGCGTTGCAGGGACCAGGTGGCGGTCAGCATCGCCGGCTGTGTGGCGATTTCCGTAGTCAGTTGGCGGATGGTCTCGGCCGGGATGGTGGTGATCGGTGCGGCCCATTCCGGCGTTTTCGGCAGGCCATCACTTTCGCCGGTGATGTAGGCCTGCAACTTGTCCCAACCAACACAATGTGTGGCAAGGAATTTCTTATCCTCAGCCCCGCGCGCCAGGATTTCATGCGCCATGGCCAGCAGCAGCGCGGTATCCGTGCCGGGGCGGATAGGCGTCCATTCCGCGCCGGCCCAATCCGGTACATCCGCCCGCGCCGGCGATATTTGGATGAAGCGCAGCCCGGCTTCAGCGGCGGCGCGCAGATTCATCTCATTGCTGTGCTGGCCGGCGCCGCCCGAGGTGACATAGCCATTGCGGATCGGCAGCCCGCCCAGGCAGAGCATGACCTTCGAATAGCGCGTAATCGCCGCCCAATCCGTGACTTTGCCAAGCAGCACTTCATTCGTGCCCAGGATATGCGGCAGCAGCGCCTGCGCTGCCGCATAGGAATAGGCATTCACCTGGCCCGTATAGCCGCCGCCGAGCCCGAGGAAGCGCTGCAATTGGCTGCGTGCATGATGGAATCGCCCAGCCGAGGACCAGCCATAGGACCCGCCCATGATGGATTTAGGTCCGAAATCTGCGCGCACACGGCGGGTTTCTTCCGCCACCAGCCGCACTGCCTTGTCCCAGGAAACCGGTACAAAGGGATCACCCCCGCGCAAAGCCCCACGCCGACGCCCTTCCAGCCAACCCTTGCGCACATAGGGCCGGTCTATCCGCGCCGCGCTATGCACCGCATCGGGCACGGCTTCGATCAAGGAACCGGGGAAAGGGTCGCGGTGAAAGGGCTTCACGCCCACCAGCCGGCCATTTTCCACCACCGCATCGAAGCTGCCCCAATGGGCCGCATGGGGTTTGATTTCGGTCATGAGACGCCTCCGTTGGGGTAACTTGGCGCGGCGCGGGGCTTAGGGCAACGCTTTCCTCTTGGGTCTTTGGCCAAGGCATGCCTTAATCAGGTTTCTGACAAGGTTCGAGGAAGCCAAAACATGACCCCGCCCCGCAATTCCAATGCCGTCCGCGACATTGCCAATGTGCTGCACCCCTATACTGATGCCAAGGCGCATCAGGTGAATGGCCCGCTGGTGATCAGCCGCGGCAAGGGCGTGCGTATTTTTGACGATCAAGGCAAGGAATACATCGAAGCCATGGCGGGGCTGTGGTGCACATCGCTCGGCTTTGATAATGAACGCTTGGTGCAGGCCGCCGCCAACCAGATGCGGAAGCTTCCCTTCTATCATTCCTTCACGGCGAAATCGCATGAGCCGATGATTGACCTGGCCGAGATGCTGATTGAGCGCGCGCCGGTGCCCATGAGCAAGGTGTTCTTCGCCAATTCAGGGTCTGAGGCGAATGACAGCGCGATCAAGATGATCTGGTATATGAATAATGCGATTGGCCGGCCTGAGAAGAAGAAGCTGATTGCGCGCCTGAAAGGCTATCACGGCATTACGCTGGCGGCGGCGTCACTCACGGGCTTGCCCGCCAATCACAAGCTGTTTGATGCGCCGATTGCGGGTGGGCGTTTCCATCACGTTGGTACGCCGCATCACTACCACAATGCGAAGCCGGGCGAATCGGAAGAAGATTTCGCGACACGCCTCGCGGAAGAATTGGACGCCTATATCATCAATGAAGGGCCGGAGACTGTAGCTGCCTTCTGGGCGGAACCGACCATGGGCGCGGGCGGCGTGATTGTGCCACCGCGCACCTATTTCGAGAAAATCCAGGCCGTGCTGAAAAAGCATGATGTGCTGTTTGTGGCGGATGAGGTGATTTGCGGCTTCGGGCGCACCGGCAATTACTGGGGTTGCCAGACTTTCGGCATCACGCCCGATATTCTGGTTTGCGCCAAGGCGCTTTCTTCATCCTATCTGCCGATCTCCGCCGTGATGGTGAATGAACGGGTTTTCCAAGGCATTGTGGAGGGGTCTTCCGCAGTCGGCACTTGGGGCCATGGCTTTACCTATTCCGGGCATCCGGTGGCGGCGGCGGTCGCGATTGAAACGCTCAAGATTTATGATGAGATGGACCTAATCGGCCATGTGAAATCCGTGGGGCCGCATCTGCAAGCGGAATTGCAGCGCCGCTTCGCCAATCACCCGATGGTGGGTGAGGTGCGCGGTGTTGGCATGGTGGGCGCGATTGAATTGGTGGAAGACAAGGGAGCCCGGAAAAACTTCGACCCCGCGCGCAAGATTGGGCCGCGTTTGGTGAAGCATGGCGAAGAACAGGGCGTGATCCTGCGTGCCATGATGAATGACAGCATCGGCTTTTCCCCGCCGCTGGTCATCACCAAGGATGAGGTGACGGAAATGCTGGACCGCGTGGAGCGTTCGCTGGATGCGATTTCGGTGGAGTTGCGGCGGGAGAGTATTGCGGCGGTGTGATATCGCCCTGTGTATGGCTGGAAAGCCCCGGTGCCGCTGGTGCCGGGGTTTTTTTATGTCCGGATTGGGAAGCAAAATAACATTTGAATTGAGAGTTTTTTCTCGCGATATCGATAGGGCACGGGGGACTTCAGAGTCGGGTTCGCAACTTGAGCTGGGTTAGGCGCCTAGTCAGTGACGCACCCGCTCAGAGCAACCTCTCGAGGCGATTCGAAACAGAATCGAGGAGCATTATAGTTTCATGTCAAGGAGATATATTCCGAAGCGGATCGTTGAAGCGGCCTTTCTTGAAAACATTGGCGTGTTGACGGCACCGGAGCTGCTCGACTCACCTGAGGCACTTTGGGGGAATTGGCGGGATCGAATCACTGATCATCGAACTTCCGGCGACGGAATTATTGCCTATTGCGGGCAATGTGGCGGCCATCTCTACATTAGGACAAATGCGGGTAGGCCGCTCTTTGCCCATTACCAAAACAATGGCTTGAATTGTACTTGGCATCACCCATCAAGTACAAAACTTCATGATATCCGTGCCGCCCAATATCAGGGGCAACAAGAATCGCCTCTGCATCGTCTTATGTGTGAACAGGTGGGGCGGTTGGCGGCTCTGGATGCGCGGTGCAAGAGCGAGCCGACCATCAATAAACGCCTAATATCTACTATTAACGACAAATATAAGCTTCCCGATGTTTGCTTCGAGTGGGAGGGTTTTGGTAAAACCGCAGTAGAATTTCAAATGTCCAACACCTTCGAGACGGAAATTTCTGATCGGTCCAAATTTTACGAACGAGAGGGTATTCCGTTGCTTTGGGTTCTCGGGGTTGATTTTCCGACTAAGTCGCTCCCGCAGAATTTCAGAGACGTCATTCGTCGGCATCGTGGGAACATGTTTTTACTCAACAGAGCCGCAATAGAAGCCTCGTTCGAACAGAAGACCTTGATATTGGCATGCGCATTAGAGAATGAGGACGGGTTCGAAGAACCGAAACTAGTCAGATTCGACGAACTCACGATTCCAAGCAGCAAGCTGCCATATTACGAGGATCGTATTGTCGTTCCACGGCTCCAGAAAAACGAGCTAAAGCGCGGTGAGTGGTTGGCACAATTAAAGGCAGGAGAAAGCAACGACTACTTGCCTGCAATAGACAGCCCAAGGTCGCGACTTATTGCTGCGGCTTTCTCAATATTCCAGGAAGCAAAAGGAAATAACGTGAAATACTTGTATTCAAAAGACATGAATGTGAAGGGCATGTTGAATGCCCTTCTCAATAGAGAAGACGCTAAGCCCCATGCAACTCTAATCGAAAACTTACTTCAGAATTCTCGATTGAGCGGGTGGCTGGCCGGCTCAGTAGGCGAACATATTCGCCGGGCCAAAATCATGCCGCAAAAAGGACCAGACTCGGATGAATGGCGCTTATTGAAAGCATGTTTTCCAGAAATTCTTGACACCAAAGAGCGCGATCTACTCAAGAGTCTCGATGCATTGCCATCCTGGGCGCAAAACGCATGAGCCTGGGTTGGCGGGACTCACCTCACTCCAAATAGAGCGGCCGCGTCACCGCTTCTCCGCCTTCAAGCCCCAGTAATTCCAACCGCCCCGTGGCTGGGCACATCATGGCGGCAAGCCGTGACCCCTCATTCGCAATGGGTGGCTTGAGCCAGCCGAAATCGCTCGGCACCGTCCCGGCGAGCAGCGCCGTCATGGCGGCATGGCGTTCAGCGCTATAGCGCCAGCGTGGCGCGCCGGGATTGGCGATGCATTGCCAGCCATTGGCAGCAACGGCGGTGGGGGCAGCTTCGATCACGGCATGTGATGCCTCGGCGCGTTCGATCACCGCGGCCTCTCCGGGCTGCGTGCCGGCCAGCGAGAAGATCGCACCCGCTGCCAAGGGCGTATCGCGCAACATGGCCAAGGCGGCGGCGTAATCCGGCGCGGTATCGCACACCATGCGTAGAAGATGCGCCGGCGGCAGGCCGCGATGGCGCCAGCGTGCCGGCCGAGCGGCCAACCAATCCACGGCAACTCCCAGGAAATCCGCGCCCGCACGGCGCGCCATTCGCGCGAGTGCGCGTTGCGGCAAAGGCGGCTGATTGATGGAAAGGCAAAAGCGCCCCGGCGCAAGCGCCGTGATCGCCCCGGCAAAGCCCGGCCAGCCGAGATTGAACCATTCCCCTGCCGGCCCCGCCTGGTGAAAGACGCAAAGCCGTTCCCCCAGCCCTTCCAACGGCCAATCCAATACACGCAGCATGAAAGGCGCTTCCGCCGCGCCCAGCCCCACGGTGCAGCCCCATTCGAAAGACAGGTTCAGCGCATGGCCGCCAGGCCCCGGCAGCCCAGCCGCAATGGCCTCGATTTCAGCACGCAATGGATTATCGTTGCGGCGTAGCCAATGGCGCGAAAGCCGATCCGCAAACGCCAGGCCCGCGGGGGTATAATGCCCCCGCGCCCAGCGCCAAAGCGCTTCGGTTCGCACTGGCGCGGCACGCATGGCGGCAAGCGATGGCTGGGTTTCGGTACGCAGATCGAAAACGGGAATGGCAGGCAGCAATGGTCTGATCTCCTGGCCCACCATGTAGCGCGTGAGAAGCCGCCTGTCTGTTACCCTAGGTGAGAAAATGTGACGCGCATGGGTGGGCCTGCGTAGACGCCGTTCCAAGGCAGGGCAAACTGCTCTAAGCCCGCCTCATGTCCCACCCCGGCCTGCCCCTTGCCATCGCCCTTCTTGCCGCGCCCTTCGTGGCGGTGCTGCAATCCAAGGCCATGGCGCCGCTAGCGCTTATCCCCATGGCCATTGCGCTTGCGCTTGGCTGGCGCGCCGGGTGGCGGCCAAGCCTGCCGAGCAACCCCGTGCTGCTGCTTGGGCTGATGGTGGCGGGGTGGGGGGCAATCACCGCGCTTTGGGCGCCAGAGCCCGGGCGCGCAGCGCTGCTGGCCCTGACCCTGGCCGCGATGATGCTGCTGGCGCATGGCGCCGCTGGGGCGGCCCAAGGCGCGCGGCTGATGCCCTGGATCGGCTTTGGCTTGGTCTTTGGCCTAGCCGCGGCTTTCGCCGATTGGCAAAGCGGCAATGCGCTGCGTGCGGCTGTGCGTGGGCTCAAGGAAGTGCCGGCAAGCTTGGTGTTTGGGCTGAAGCCCGCAGCGTCACTCATGGCGCTGCTGCTGCCGATGGGTTTTGCGCTGCCCTGGCCCTGGTTTGCGCGGGCGGCGCTGCTGGTGCTGGGGGCTGGCGTGCTGATTGTGCTGCCCGGAGAAACGGCGCGGCTTGCCACCATTGCGGGTTTGGCCGCAGCGCTGCTTAGTCTGGCGGCACCGCGCCTGGTGCCGAAATTGGTGGGGGCAGGGGTGGCGGTATTGATCCTGCTGATGCCGCTGCTGGTTGCCTTTATTCCGCAAATCCCCTCAGCCAGCCTGCCGCCTTCGGCGGTGCATCGGCTGGTGATCTGGGATTTCGCCGCCGCGCGCATTGCCGAAAAGCCGCTTGCCGGCTGGGGCTTGGAAGCCAGCCGCGCCATGCCGGGTGGGCGCGCGCAGCCCGATTCGGCAACTCTGGATCGGCTGAATATCACCACGCCGGCGCAGCGCGAATTTTTAGTATTGCCGCATGTGGAGGTGATGCCGCTGCATCCCCATAACGGCGCCTTGCAGCTTTGGCTGGAATTGGGCGGCATTGGCGCGCTGATCGGCGCGGCGTTGATGCTGGCCCTTGGCTTTGCCGCTGCGCGAAGTGCCGCACCGGCGGTTGGTGCCGGCATGTTGGCATCAGCCGCCGTGACGGGGATGCTTTCCTTCGGGTTATGGCAGGCTTGGTGGGTCGCGAGCCTATTGCTTGCGATGGTGGCGCTCGTGCTGGTGCCGCGCCGTTCGTAAGGCGATTAGGCGTTACCGCGCCCGATCAATGCAAAAGCGCACGACTTCCACCATGGCGCGGCGTTCCTGGCTATCAGCGAAGATATCCAAGGCCGAAATCGCCTTCTCACCATAGCGCCGCGCGCGAGCAATCGTTTCACCAAATGTGTCGTATTTCGTCATCAGTGCCATGGCGGTTGCAAGGTCCGCTTCCTGCTGGTCGCCTTCTTCCAGCACGCGGCGCCAGAAGCCGCGTTCTTCCTCAGACCCGCGCGCGAAAGCGAGCAACACGGGCAGGGTGATCTTGCCTTCGCGGAAATCATCACCGACGGTCTTGCCAAGCGCTTCCTGATCGGCGGCGTAATCCAGCGCGTCATCCACCAGTTGGAAGGCGATACCAAGCGCACCGCCGTAATCGAAGAGTGCCACCTGCTCAGCCTTGGGGCGGTCGGCAATCACCGCGCCCACTTCGGTGGCGGCGGCGAAAAGCGCGGCGGTTTTGCCCTCAATCACAGCCAGATACTGGTCTTCCGTGGTCGCGGTATCGTTCTGCGTCATCAATTGCAGCACTTCGCCCTCGGCAATCGTCGCCGCGGCGGTGGAAAGGATGCGCAGCACTTCAAGCGACCCATCCGCCACCATCAATTGAAAGGCGCGGGCGAACAGAAAATCGCCGACCAACACGGAAGCCTTATTGCCGAACAGCGCATTGGCGCTGGCCTGGCCGCGCCTAAGCGCGCTTTCATCCACCACATCATCATGCAAAAGCGTCGCCGTATGGATAAATTCCACACAGGCCGCGAGTGAGACATGCCGCTCCCCGCTATAGCCGCAGAGCTTCGCGGCGGCCAAAGTCAGCAAGGGCCGCAGCCTTTTCCCGCCGGCGGCGACCAGATGCGCGGCCAATTGCGGGATCAGCGCCACCTGGCTTTGCATCCGCTCAACGATCAGGCGGTTGCAGGCTTCCAGATCATCCTGGACAAGCGCCGTCAGCGCGGTCAGGGCATCTTCCCCCCGACCCCGATCCTCGCCAGGCATTTGCTGAGGCGCTAAATCCACTCTTGCTCACCTTTATTTGCGCGTCGCACCATAGGCGCCACATGCCGGACCGGCAAGCGAAGGTGGCCGGCGGAGAGAATCCCAATGCGTGTCTTGGTCAGCAGCAATAACCCGATCAGGCTTGGCTTCCTGCAAGCTTTGCTGCGGGATGCGGGCATCGAAACTGTGCTGCTGGATCAGCATATCAGCGCCGTTGAAGGTGGCATTGGCGCCTTTCCGCGCCGCTTGGCCGTGCTGGATGAGGATGAGGCACCAGCACGGCGCATCCTGCGCGAGGCGGGTGAGGAAGAAGGCACGTGACCTCCCCACCGGAAGACTTCACCGAAGATCACCTGCTGAATGGCCGCGTGGCGCTGCGCCAGCCCCGCCAGGGCTTTCGTGCCGGGCTGGATGCAGTGCTGCTGGCCGCCTTCATTCCGGCCAAACTTGGAGAGGCGGTGCTGGAAGCCGGCCCTGGCAGTGGTGCGGCCTTCCTGTGCCTGGCGGCCCGCGTGCCCGGGCTTGCGATTCGCGCGGTGGAACGTGAAGCCGCCATGGCGGCGCTGGCGCGGGAAAATGCTGCGCGGGCGGGGCTGACGGCCCAGATCGAGGAAGGGGATGTCGCGGATCTTGCGCTGGCGCGCAGGCTTGGTCCCGTTGCGCATGGCTTTGCCAATCCGCCCTATTGGCCGGGCGGCACGCCCCCGCCAGGCGCCATCCGCCGGGCGGCCACGCATGAAGCGGGGCCGGGACTGTCCCAATGGGTAGGGTTTATGGCTGCCGCCATCGCGCCGCGCGGTTGCCTGAGCCTGATCCTGCCCGCCGCGCGCTTTGATGCGGCGGCAGCGGCAATGCGGGAAGCTGGCTTCGGCGCCTTGGAATTGCTGCCGCTTTGGCCTCGCGCCGGCATTGCCGCCAAGCGGGTGTTGCTCCGCGCCCGCAAGGGGGCGCGCGGCCCGGCAAAAATCCTGCCTGGGCTAATACTACACGAAGCCGATGGTCGCTTCACTGAGGCCGCCGAGGCGATCCTGCGCGATGCGGCGCCAATCAATCCGAACTAGAGCGTGTTGCGTTCACACGGGCTCACGCAACCCGCTCTACATCATTGTTTTTCGAGCATCTTCACACGTTCAGATGATTCCATCTGAACGTGATCTACTCTAGCTTTCGCGTGCTTCCGGGTGGCGTAGCAGCCAAAGCCTTTCATGCGCGGCTACCAGGCTTTCGATGCTCTTGCGGCGATTGCTGTCCGAACCGGAGCCAGGCCGCTTCAGCATCTTTTCCAGAATAACCAAAAGGTCAGTCGCGACATCGAAATCCGCCTGGTCACAGGCATGATGGAAGGAAATCAGAATCTTGTCAGACAATCTTCTGGTGTATCTTGGGCCTACGGTCCCGCCACGTTCAGCGCTTTCATCCCTATCGGCGAAGTCATTTTCCATCGAGCATCCCTTTTTGCTCCGAATTTTTTTCGGCTTGACGATCAAACCGAGGGTAGCAAAAATTTTTTTGCCTTGAAAGCAGGGGGCAGGCCTAAAGCTGGCGCATCTGTCCTTTAATGGCCGCGGCGATCGTCTCAGGTGGCGTATTGGGGCGGAAAAGCTGACGCACTTTGCCATCCGGGCCGACCAAATAGATGAAGGATGAATGGTCCATCAGGTAGTCACTCGCCCCTGGTGGATGGACTTTCCGGTAATAGACGCGGAATGCCCGGGCCGCAGTCGCGATTTCCTCATCTGTACCGGTTAAACCGATCAAGGCCGGATGAAAGCGGGAAATGTAATCGGCCAAGGCTTCGGGCGTGTCGCGCGCCGGGTCTATGGTGATCAGCACGGGCAGCACCCGCGCCGAATCGGGGCCGAGTAGATCAAGCGCGGATGCCATCAGGCCCAATTCTGTCGGGCAGACATCCGGGCAATAGGTGAAGCCGAAATAGATCAGGCCAAGCTTGCCCGCGAAGGCGCGTTCCGTGACGCGTTGGCCGGTGTGATCCTGCAAGCTGAAGGCTCCGCCGAGTGCGATGCCTTGCGGCAATTGCACGCCACCCGCTGAAGGGGCCGGCATATCCGCCCCGCCAAACTGCGCCAATTGCCGCAGGAAGGCATCGCCCATCGCTTCCCCAGGCGCACGCACATACCAGGCAAGCCCCCATAGCCCGCCAAGGATGGCGATCAGCAGAAAAGCGAAAATGCGGATCATTTTCAGCATTTGATGCTCACGCCGTGCCGGGCACGCCTTTGCTGGTGGAATATTCGAAATGCAGCGCAGTGTCCGGGAAAACGCGCGGATGGATGGCATGCGCTGCCATGGCTGCCTCAGAAAATCCTTGCAGGATCAGCTTCAGCTTGCCGGGATAGGTTGCGATATCGCCAATGGCGTAGACACCGGGGATATTGGTCTCGCAGGTTGAAGGTGTCACGCTGACATGGCTGTGTTCCAGCCCAAGCCCCCAATCGGCGATCGGGCCGAGGTCCATCGAAAGGCCGAAAAACGCGAGCAGATGATCCGCTGGCACATCGCGGATTTCACCTTGCAGCGTCGCCAATTCCACCGCTTCCAACCTGGCGCCATCACCCTTCAGGCCATGAAGCTGATAGGGGATGGCCATTTCAACCTCTCCCCGCGCCGCAGCGGCTTCCAATTGCGCGGCGGTCTCCGGCGCGGCGCGGAATTTCGGGCGGCGATGCACCACCACCACCTTGGCCGCGACATCCTTGAGCGACAGCGCCCAATCCACCGCCGAATCACCACCACCGGCAATCACCACGCGCTTGCCGCGAAATTCTTCCCGCTTCGCCACCATGTAGCGCACAGCGCCCGAGGCTTCGTACCCGGCAAGCCCGGCCAAGGGCGGGCGATTGGGGCCGAAGGCGCCGGCACCGGCGGCCAGGATCACTGCCTTGGCGCGAATGACATCTCCCGCCGAAGTGCCGAGCAGGAGCGTGCTGCCTTCCTGGCGCAAGCTCTCAACGCGCCGGCCGAAAAGATACTGCGGCGCGAAGGGTGCGGCCTGTTCTTCCAGCTTGCCGATCAGGTCAGCGCCGGCGATTTGCGGATGCGCGGGAATGTCGAATATCGGCTTTTCGGGATAAAGCGCCGTGCATTGCCCGCCGATTGCTTCCAGCGCATCAATCACCACGGATTTCATGCGCAGCATGCCGCATTCAAACACCGCGAAAAGCCCGACTGGGCCCGCGCCAATAATCGCGACATCGGTTTCAATCTCGGCCGGCATGGGCTCTCCCCCGAATCCAGGGGGGCGTGATAGACGGAACTTCGAGTTGGTCAAAATTTTGCGGGGAAAGGGGGATCGGGGGTCGGTGGAAATTGCCTTGGATCTGCCCGATCTGGCGGCGACGGAAGCGCTCGCGGCGCGGCTTGCGCCAATGCTTCGCCCCGGCGATGCGCTGCTGCTGGATGGGCCCCTCGGCGCCGGCAAAAGCGCCTTTGCCCGCGCCCTACTGCGCACCGCGACCGGTGACCCCGCGCTTGAAGTGCCAAGCCCCACCTTCACCCTGGTGCAAAGCTATGATTTGCCGGTCGGCCCCGCGCATCATTTCGACCTTTATCGCCTGTCGGGCCCTGCCGGTCTTGCTGAATTGGGCTGGGATGAGGCGCGGGAGGGGATTGTGCTGGTCGAATGGCCCGAACGGCTTGGGCCACTTGCGCCGCCCGATGCGCTCCGCATCCATCTGACGCCCGGCGCAGCCGAAGAAGCGCGGCACGTGGTGCTGAGCGGTTGGGATGTCAGGCTTGAAGGGTTGCGCCCGTGATCGCCGCTTTCTTGAACCAGGCAGGGTTTGGCGGCGCGCGGCTTGCCCCCTTGCCCTCAGACGCTTCAGCCCGGCGCTATACGCGGTTGCTGGGCGGGCCGCGCCCGGCGCTGCTGATGGAGGCACCGCCGCCGGAAAACACGCGACCCTTCATCGCCATTGCCCGGCATATCCTGGGCCTTGGGCTTTCCGCGCCCGAGATCATCGCCGCCGACCCCGAAGCAGGCCTGGTGCTGTTGGAAGACTTCGGCGACGCCACCCATGCCGCGCTGCTCGATACCGGCGCGCCTGCCCCCGCACTTTACGCCGAAGCAGCTGAGACACTCGCCGCGCTGCATGAAGCGCCGCCCCCGCCTGGCCTGCCGGCCTGGGATGCCGCGGCCATGGCGCGCGCGACGGCTGCGACGTTTCTTGATTGGTGGTGGCCCGCGATGATGGGCAGCGCGCCCGGTGATGATCTGCGTGCTGGGCTTGATGCAGCGCTGCGCGCCATGCTCGCCCCTTTCACCGATACGCAAGGTTTTGTGCATCGGGACTACTTTCCGGCCAATCTGATGCGGCTTGAGGCGCGCGCGGGCGCGCGGCGCACGGGCTTGCTCGATTTCCAGGATGCCGGGTTGGGGCATCCCGCTTATGATCTGGTGTCATTGGTGCAAGATGCGCGGCGCGATGTGGCGCCGGAAGCGCGCGATGCGGCGATCGAGCGCTACTTTGACGCGCGACCAAGCCTAGCGCGCGATGACTTCACCGCCGCCATGGCCGCCTGTGCCGCGCAGCGCCATTTGCGCGTGGCGGCACTTTGGGTGCGGCTCGCGCGGCGCGACAACAAGCAACACTACCTTGTCCATGGGCCGCGCTGCTGGCGGCTTTTGGCTGAAGCCCTGAAACACCCCGCCACCACACCGCTGCGCCTATGGTTGGATGATGCCTTGCCGCGCCACTTGCGCCGCAATCCCGATCCGGCGAAGGAGCCTGCATGATCACCCTCTCCCACGCCATGGTTCTGGCAGCCGGCCTTGGCACACGCATGCGCCCGTTGTCGGAAGCCATGCCCAAACCCCTGCTGCCCTTGGCGGGGCGAAGTCTGCTGGACCACGCGCTGGATCGCCTGACCGATGCGGGTGTCACGGATGCGGTGGTGAATGCGCATTGGTTGGCGGATCAGGTCGCGGCTTGCGTGAACGCGCGCAGCGCACCGCGCATCACGCTGCAACGCGAGGATACCTTGCTGGAGACCGGCGGCGGTGTGGCGCGGGCCTTGCCCGCTTTGGGTGATGCGCCCTTCGCGGTCGTGAATGGAGACGCCTTTTGGCTGGATGGTCCGCACCCAGCCTTGAAGCGCTTGGCCGCAGCCTTCGATCCTGATCGCATGGATGGGCTTTTGCTGCTGATTCGCACCGCGCAAATCGCGGGCGAGGTCGGACGCGGCGATTTCATGCTTGACCCGCTTGGCCTGCTGCGCCGCCCGGAAGAAGGCGAGGTTTCGCCCTATCTTTTCGGTGGCGTGCAAATCCTCTCGCCTGCGCTATTTGCAGATACACCAAGCGGCGCCTTCAGCCTGAACAGGCTTTGGAATCGCGCGATTGAAGCCGGGCGGCTTTACGGGCTGGTGCATGATGGCGTGTGGTTTCATCTATCCACCCCCGATGATCTGGAACATGCCGAAGATGTTTTGCGCAGCGGCGTGACCCGCGCGTTGTTCTAAAGCGCCCGCCTTGCGCGTTTTCGCCATCCCCGCCGAACAGCGCTTCCTGCCCGCGCTGGCCGAGGGTTTGCTTGCGCAAACAGCGCGCGATGATCCTGCCGCACTTGCATCCTATACGCTGCTGCTGCCTACACGCCGCGCCGCGCGCGCCTTGCGCGAAGCCTTTCTGACCGCCGCCGGTGGCCGCGCGCTATTGCTGCCGCGCATGCGCGCACTGCCCGGGCTTTCGGTGGAAGAAGCGGATGAATTGGCGCTGCCCGCCTTGCTTGACCTGCCGCCAGCGGTGGCCCCCCTCACGCGGCAAGCGGTGCTGTCGCGCATCGTGCTTGGCATTCCGCGCCGCTATGGTGGGCCGCTTGGCGCCGAACAGGCTTGGTTATTGGCCGGGGAGCTTGCGACACTTTTTGATGAAATTGCCTTTGAAGAAGCCGATCTTGATCTGATTGAAACCGCTGACCCTGCGGATTTCGCGGCAAGCTGGCTCGCGCGGCTTGATGGTCTCGTGCCGGATAAATTGGCGGTGCATTGGCAGATCACGACGCGGCTATTGCAGGCGGTGGTGCGTGATTGGAATGGCTGGCTGCAAACGCAGCGCATGATGGACCTCGGCCTGGCGCGCGTGCGTGCGCTGATTGCGCAGCGCCGCGCTTTGGAAGCGGCACCGCCGCGCGAAAGGCTGATCGCCGCCGGCATTGGCGCGGGCGGCACCATCCCCGCCGCCACTGCTTTGCTCCGCTGCATCGCCGGCCTGCCGAATGGCGCGCTGGTGCTGCAAGGCATGGCAGAGCCAATAACGCCAAGCCTGGCTGACGCCATTCGCCGCGCGCCGAGCCATCCCTTTGCCGGGCAGTTGAAGCTACTTTCCGATCTTGGTGTGGAGCCCAATGCGCTGCGCCCCTGGGGTAGTGCTGATCATCACGCAGCGCCGGCGGATCGCGCGGTGATGCTTGCGCGCAGCCTGCGCCCCGCTGAGGGCTTGGCCGCTTGGGCGGAACGCGATGCGCCGCGCTGGCAGGCCGCACTTGCTGGCATCAGCCGGCTGCAAGCCGCCGATGCGCAACAGGAAGCCGCCGCCATAGCACTATTGCTGCGCGAAGCAGTGGAGGTGCCGGGCAAGCGCGCGGCGCTGATCACGCCGGATCGCGATTTGGCGCGGCGCGTTTCCGCCGAACTCGCGCGGCATGGCATCACCGCGGATGATAGCGCCGGCGCGCCTTTGGCCGACGCGCCAGCAGCGGCGTTTCTGCGCCTGATTGCGCGCATGATTGCTGATGGTTTCGCGCCTGCCGCGTTGCTCGCGGTTTTGAAGCATCCGCTGTGTAGCGCTGGCATGGAACGCGGCGCTTGGCTTGAAGCGGTGCGCGGCCTTGAGCGGAAGTGTCTGCGCGGCCCGCGACCAGCGGCGGGGCTTGCGGCGCTGCGCGCCGCTTTGCCGGCAGGCGATACCGCATTGGTTGGGCTGGTGGATGCCTTGCAGTCAGCGCTTGGTGATTTCACAGACCTGCCGCCAAGCCCATCACGCCCGCCCGCTGATTTATTGGCGCTGCATCTGGCGGCAGCGGAAGCGCTTGCCGCAACGCCTGAACTTCCTGGCGGAATCAGGCTTTACGCGGGTGAAGAAGGGGAGGCTTTGGCGCGGCATTTGGCCTCACTTGGCGAAGCGCTGGCAGAAATGCCGCCCATCGCCGCCGCATCATGGCCCGGCGCTTTTGATGCCATGCTGGCCGGGCCGATAGCGCCACCCTTTCGTGCGCAGCGTGATACGGCGGCGCATCCGCGCATTGCCATCCTCGGTCTTCTGGAAGCGCGGTTGCAGAGTTTTGATCGTGTGATTCTGGGCGCGCTTGAGGAAAACATTTGGCCGCAAGCAACCGAACCCGGCCCCTGGATGAGCCGGCCCATGCGCGCGCGTTTCGGCCTGCCTGCGCCGGAAGCGCGCATTGGCCGTGTAGCTGCGGATTTCTTCCATGCCGCGACCAGCGCTTCGGAATTAGTGCTTTCCACCGCACGCAAACGCGGCGGCGCACCAAGCGTGCCGACTCGCTGGCTGACGCGCTTGGAAACCTTCCTGAAGGGTCAGGGCGAGATTGCGCTACCCGCCAGCCAGGCCGCGCGCTGGGCGGCGGCTTTGGATGAACCTTTGCAGGAGCCAAATCCGTGCAAGCGTGCTGCCTTCAGCCCACCGGTAGAAGTACGCCCGCGTCGCTTGAGTGTTTCAGACGCGACGCAATTGATCGCCGACCCTTACGCCTTTTACGCCGCGCGCATCCTGCGCCTGCGCCCGCTTGATGACCTGGATGCGGATATCGGCGCGCGGGAATATGGCACGTTGGTGCATCACGCCATGCGGTTTTTCCTGACCGGGCTTGGCACGGGCTGGCCGGGTGCCGAGGCAGCGCGCGCTTTGTGGGATCAGGCCTGTGCGGAGGCGTTGCAGAAGGAAGCCGTGCATCCTGGTGTGCTCGCTTTCTGGGGGCCGCGCATGACGCGCATGGGCGAATTCGTGATTGCCGAAGAGGAAAAACTTCGTGCGCAAAACGGGTTGCTGCGTTGCCTGACGGAACACAAGGGCAGCCTGACGCTGAATCTTGCCGGTGGTGATGTGGAGATTGTCGCCACAGCTGATCGCTTGGACGAATTGGCCAGCGGCGGTTGGCGCATCCTGGATTACAAGACCGGCCAGGTGCCGGGTACTTCCCAAGTTATTGCAGGCGCCGCGCCGCAATTGGCGCTGGAGGCAATGATTCTGGAGGCCGGCGGCTATCCGACAATCAGCGCGGACGCGAAAGCCGCCGCGCTGGTCTATTGGAAATTGAGCGGCGGCGAAGAACCGGGCAAAGAAAAGAACCTTGGCGCCAGGGCTGATGATGGCACGCTTTATGCCGATCTGGCGCGTACGCGGATTGCGGCGCTGGCAGAGCGCATGTTGCTGGGTGATGCGCCTTTTGAAAGCCGCCCCCACCCCGCGCGCGGCACGCCCGGCGATGATTATGATCATCTGGCGCGGGTGGATGAATGGGCCTCAGGCGACGGGGAAGGGACATGAGCGAGGCTCGCCTACGCGCCGAAGCCGCGCAAACCCGCGCTGCCAATCCTGCCATCTCTGCCTGGGTGGAGGCTTCCGCCGGTTCGGGAAAAACCAAGCTGCTGACGGATAGGTTGCTGAGGTTGCTACTGGCGGGGGTGCCGCCGGGGCGCATCCTGTGCCTGACTTTTACCAAGGCCGCAGCGGCAGAAATGGCAACGCGATTGGCACTTCGGCTTGGCGAATGGGTGGTCGCGGATGATGCGAAGCTTGGGGAGATACTGGAGAAGCTGATCGGCCATGCGCCTGGGCGCGAAGGACTTGCCGCGGCGCGCCAGCTTTTTGCCGATGTGCTGGAACAGCCGGGCGGTATGCGGATTTCAACGCTGCATGGTTTCGCGCAATCCCTGCTGCGCGCTTTTCCGCTGGAAGCGGGCTTGGCGCCGCAATTCGCGGTGATGCAGGAACAGGATGGAAGGGCGCTTTTGGCGCGCGAACGCGATGCGCTGCTGGCCGGTGGGGCGGATCGCGCGGCCCTGGCAGTTTTGGCGAAATACCAGGCGCCGACAAAGTTTTCCGAAGTGATCGGCACCATGGCCGGGGTCAGCGTAAAGCTATTGGACGCCGTGCAAAAGCGCCAAGGCATGGCGGGGATGCGCGCTGCGCTGGCGCGAAAACTTGGCATCAAGCCTGGCGAAGAAGATGAGGCCACAATTATTGCAGCGATAATTGACGCGCCAGAAGCAGAGGCGCTGCGCGCAGCGACGCCGCTTCTGCTCGCCGGTGGCAAGCAGGATATCGGGCATGGTGAGCAACTGGCAGCATGGTTCGCGCTGCCCGAGGATCAGCGCATTGCAAAAAATGCCGATTGGCGCGCCATTTTCATCAATACGGAAAACGAAGTTCGATCCAAACTGGCCACCCAAAAGCTTGGCGCGCGGAAGGATGAAATCAGCGACCTGATGCGGCGAGAAGGAGAACGCCTGTTAGAGTTGGACGGTAAACGCGCCGCCACGCGCGTGCTGGCCGCCAGCATGGCGCTTTTCGCCATTGGTGAGCCTGTACTGCGCCGCTATCAAGCCGAGAAGGAAAATGCTGGCTTACTCGATTACGATGATTTGATCGCGGGCGCGCGCAAATTACTCGATGATCCAGGCAGTGCTTGGGTATTGTTCAAGCTGGATGATGGGTTGGATCACATTCTGTTGGATGAGGCGCAGGATTCCAACCCAGAACAATGGGCCATTGTGCGCGCGCTGACTGGGGAATTCTTCGCGGGGCTGGGTGCAAGGGAAGAACAGCGCAGCATCTTCGCGGTTGGTGATCAGAAGCAATCCATCTATGCCTTCCAGGGCGCGGATGCGGCTGGCTTCGCGCGGGAAAAGCACCATTACGAAAGCTTGGTTCACGGCGCCCAGCAGGAGTTCCACGCCGTTCCTTTGGATGTTTCCTTCCGTTCTACCGAACCCGTGCTTGCGCTGGTGGATGCGGTTTTCGCGGAAGCGCCGGCGCGCGAGGGTGTTTCACCCGATGCGAAACTACAACATTATGCGGATCGCGCGGGCCATGCCGGCAGCGTGGAGCTTTGGCCAATCCTGCAAGTGGATAAGGCGAAACCGCCGCCCGATTGGGCACCGCCTGAACAGGCCGTGGATGCCGAAGGCGCCGCACCGCGCCTGGCTGCCGCCATCGCGCGGCGCATTGCGCAGATGATCAAGCACGAACCCCTGCCGGCGCGTGTGGAACAAGGCAAGGAAGCCACGCAGCCCGCGGGCCGGCGTATTCGCCCCGGTGATATTCTGGTGTTGCTGCGGGCGCGCAAGCGTGGCGGTTTTGCGCCGGCGCTGGTGCGGGAATTGAAGAACCTTTCGATCCCTGTTGGCGGCATTGACCGCATGATCCTGGCTGATCAATTGCCGGTGCAGGATATGCTGGCGCTCGCAGAATGGCTGCTGCTGCCCGATGATGATCTTACCCTTGCCGCATTGCTGAAATCCCCGCTGATCGGGCTGGATGAGAAGCAGCTGTTCACGCTGGCGCAGCCGCGCCAGGGCAGCCTGCATGCGGCGCTGATGGCGCATCGTGGCAGTGCCTCGGATTTCGGGCGTGTTGCGGATTGGTTGGCGGCGCAAGCGGCACAGCTTGATTTCATCACGCCCTATGGCCTGTTTGCCGATGTGCTTGGTGCGCCAGGCCCGCTTGATCCCCGCGCGGGGCGCGCGCGCATGCTGGCGCGGCTTGGGCCGGATGCGGGCGATCCGCTTGATGAATTGCTCAATGCCGCGCTTGAACATGAAAAGCTCAACCCACCATCGCTGCAGGGCTTTGTGCATTGGCTCCGTCAGGGTGGGGCAGAGATCAAGCGCGAAGCGGAAGCCGCCGGCGATGTGGTGCGCATCATG
This sequence comes from Allobosea thiooxidans, assembly GCA_943370125.1. Taxonomy (GTDB): domain Bacteria; phylum Pseudomonadota; class Alphaproteobacteria; order Acetobacterales; family Acetobacteraceae; genus Neoroseomonas. The sequence continues at coordinate 34,092 of CALRPR020000031.1, forward strand.
ACCGTGCATGGCGCCAAGGGCTTGCAGGCGCCCATCGTCATTCTGCCCGATACAACAGGCAAGGGGCAGGACCGCAAAACGCTACGCTGGTTTGAAGATGGCGGCGAAGCGCTGCCCGTTTGGGCGCCGCAGGTGAAGGGGTTTGAGGCGCCAGCACTGACCGCGCAGCGCCAGGCGGATCAGGCGCGCGAGGCCGAGGAAGAACATCGGTTGCTGTATGTTGCGCTGACGCGCGCAGAAGATCGGCTGATCATTTGCGGCTGGAATGGCGCGCAGAAGCTACGCGAAGGGTGCTGGTATGATCTGGTGGCACAAGGAATTGCGCGCCTGCCGGGCCGTGAGGAGTGCACCTTCGACGCTGGCGCTTTCGGCGCCGTGCCGGATGGTTTTGGTGCTGAGCCAAAACTGCTGCGCCTGAGCACGCCGCAAAGCGCGGCGCCGCGCGTGGAAAGCGCGGGCTCAGCCGCTGATGCGGGAGCCCGCCCGCCGGCCTGGGCCTGGCAGAGGGCAGCGGAGGAAGCGCCCGCCGGCAGCCTGGCACCTTCCGCCCTGCCGGGTGAACAGGAAACGCCCGCCGCCGCGCCTCGCCCGGCGGGGGATCCTTTGGGGCTGCGCTTTCGGCGCGGGCGCCTGGTGCATGCGCTATTGCAGAGCCTGCCGGAACATCCCGCAAGCGTGTGGGGGGAGCTGACGCGCCGCTTCCTGACGCGTCGCGCGCCCGGGCTTTCGGTGGCGGAACAGGAAGCAACGTTGCAGGAGGTGCTGGGCCTGCTTGGAGAGCCTTGGATGCAGGCCGCCCTTGGCCCCGGCAGCCTGGCGGAAGCGCCCTTGGCTGGTGAGGTAAATGGCCGGCTGATCGCAGGCCAGGTGGACCGGTTGAAGGTTGAGCCCGATCGCGTGCTGGTGCTGGATTACAAGACGAATCGCCCACCGCCGGAGCATGTGGATCAGGTCGCGCCGCTTTATCTGCGGCAGATGGCCGCCTATCGCACGCTGCTGCGCGCGGCCTTTCCGGGGCGTGTTGTTGAGTGTGCCTTGGTCTGGACTTATGGCGCGCGGTTCATGGCATTGCCGTATGCGGTGCTTGATCCGCATGCGCCGGTGGGGAGTTAAACCCTCTAATCCCGTGGCCCAGGCGCCAGCACTTCCCGCTTGCCCACATGATTCGCCGCCCCCACCACGCCGTCCTTTTCCATCTGCTCAATCAGTTTCGCTGCGCGGTTATAGCCAATGTTCAAATGCCGCTGCACGAAGCTTGTGCTTGCCTTGCCTTCGCGCGTGACCAGCGCCACCGCCTGATCATACAGCGATGCCTCGGCATCCGTATTGCCGCCCAGCATGCCGAGCATGGCAACCGAATCACCCTCATCC